>CAYHGV010000031.1:0-28134 GCA_964356135.1 uncultured bacterium | reverse complement strand
GATACACCTTTTATTTCTCCTGGCAAGAAATTTACACAAAATAGTATACGCTACCGGTTATGTGCGATAAATCGCACCACTACAGAATTTCTTGAAAGAAAGTACGGCGAAAACCGACTCCTCATTACTGAGATTGCCACGCACCCTACGGGTACTCGCAATGACAGAAATGGAAGAAAAACCTGCTGAACTTCAACCCTATCCGCAGGCTGGAAAATAGGGAATAATTTCTGCCAGGTAACGATTATCCCATTTTGACATCGGATGGAATAGAAACTATCGAACACCGAACCAAGACCAACTAAACCCCATCCCTTCCCCCACCCTAATCAAATATACCCCTGTCTTTGATTACAGTACAAAACACTACATCTTGGGTATTGACGGTTTTAGCACCCAATATATCGTATGTCGGAGCTTGAACCATCCATAATTTTCCTCTTGACAAAATCCTTATTTTTTCCTATATTGTGGGGAATGGTGGTGATTAGTGGTGAAATTACTTAGATTCAGGGGTCAATACCGACATACGGTAGACCATAAAGGCCGGGTAGCGGTCCCGCATCCGTTTAGAAAAGCGCTTGCGCCCGAGTCCAACGGCCTGTTAGTTCTCACCAAAGGCTTTGACGGTGAAATCGAAGTTAGAACCGTATCCGAATGGGAAGCATTCGAAGAAAATGTCCTTTTGTCCCTTGCCCCGAACAAACGATCGTATCGCCGGTTTCGAACCCGCCGGCTCGCCAATGCTCACGAAGTGGCATTGGACGGTCAGGGTCGGGTTATGATTCCCCAGCACCTCCAGGAATACGCCCAGATTAAAGACGAGGTGACAATTACCGGCGCGGGAACCTATTTTCAAATCTGGAATCCGGAAGTGTTTAAGAAATTTGAGCAGGAATACGACGAACATCAAGAAGAAGATTCTGAGAATTTAGACGCCTCTTTATACACCAACCGAAAAGGAGGAAGTGAATGAAACTGACTTCAAACCAGGAACAGGGGATTGCCTTCGTTCATATTACCGGAGCGGTAACGAGTAAAACCTCACCCGTGTTATTCGAGAGCCTGAAAAACTTGAAAAAGAAAAAGTTCGTCAATGTCGTCCTCAATTTAGCCCGGGTCGATTATCTCGATTATCAGGTCATCTCCGACCTCCTGAAACAGCGGAAAGAGCTGCTGATTTCCGGAGGCGACATACGGCTCGTGAATGTCAACCCTCTGCTCCTCGATAGCCTCCGGCTTTTTGGCTTTCATCCTTTCGAAATCTATCCAACCCGCCGTGCCGCAGTGAAGAGTTTTTATCGTAATGGCTAAGAGCTTCCACTCGGTGGAAGATAAGGGCTTTCTCCCGGAGAAAGACTCCTTCCACCGGCCGGTGATGGTGAGTGAGGTCTTGAACCTTTTCCAACCACTCAAAGGTGGTATTTTTTTAGACGCCACCATCGGCGGCGGCGGTCACAGCGAAGCGATAATCAATGAACTCAAACCCAGCCGCCTGATCGGTCTTGACCAGGATCCGGAAGCGGTACACTCCGCAACGGAGCGTCTTGCCGCCCGGGATCGTCTCGATCCCGCAAGGAACCGTTTCGGTTCCTACGAGATCTTCTGTGAAAATTTTTCTAATTTAAAACTGGTCCTCCGCAATCTCGGTATCGAAAAAATTTCCGGCATTATTTTCGATTTAGGGGTTTCGCTGCATCAGCTTACCACCCCGGGACGGGGATTCAGCTTCAGTTTACCCGGCCCGGTCGATATGCGGATGTCGGCGGGCCGAAGCGGCCCGTCCGGTCAGCCCGGCGGGGCCGGTCCGACCGCCCTCGAGGTGATCAAAAATTCCACCGAACGTCAGCTGGTCGAGATTTTTTCAAAATACGGCGAAGAACATTATTCAAAGCGAATTGCCCGGGCGGTAGTACAGTTTCGCAAACAGATCGAAACCACGACCGACCTTGCCGAGATCATAAAAAAGGCGGTCCCGAGCAAAGCAGAGATAAAATCACTGGCGCGGGTATTTCAGGCTTTGCGAATTTATGTGAACAATGAATTGGAGATGATAGAACAGGGACTCAAGGAAGGAATAGACGTTCTGGCTCCCCGGGGAAGGATCGTTGTCCTGGCCTATCATTCCTTAGAAGACCGGATCGTAAAAGTCACGTTTAAGGATTTTCAAAAAGCCGGCGGTCTGAGAATTTTGACGAAAAAACCGTTACGGCCTTCAACGACTGAGGTCGATTCGAATCCCCACGCCCGCAGTGCACGCCTGCGGGCAGCGGAGAAGGCGGCATGAAAAAATTATTGCTGCTCCTGGTCGTGGTTTTCTTATTGCTCTTCTATGTCTGGGAACGGTCGAGAGCCTTCCAGCTTATCCAGACCATAACCGGCTTTGAAGAACAAAAACGGCACCACAGCGAACAACTCAGTCGATTAAAAACCGAAATTGATCGGCTTTCATCCATTACCCGGATTACCGAGCTCGCTCGAAATGCAGGCTTAACCTTCCCTGACCGTAGCCATGGAACGGACTCGAAAATTAAAAACCATTAAGATTTTCTTCGGCCTTGCCTGGTTCGGCCTCTTAACCTATATTTTTCTCTTACAAGTTGTCTTTAGCCGGAGGTATTCTCATTGGGCGAAAACTCAGCATGAAGCCAAAATCGAACTTCTGAGTGAACGTGGATTACTTTATGACCGCGAGGGCCGATCGCTCGTTATCAACACCTCCTGTTTTTCGGTCTATATCCTGCCCCAGTATCTAACCTCGAAAGAAAAAGCCGCTCTGGTTCTTGCTCAGCACGGCTTAGGCCGACCCAGGCAACTGTTGGAAATATTAAAAAAGAACAAACGGTTCTTCTGGCTTCGGAAGAAAATAGACTACGAGGTCGGTTTAGATTTAAAAGAGGATTTAAAAAAGAACGGATTGAGCAATGCCGTAGCCGTGGTTGAGGATACCAAGCGGTCATACCCCTGGGGCGAAGCCCTGGGGAGTGTTTTAGGATTTTTAGGCGAAGAGCAAAAAGCATTTGCCGGCGTAGAGTATCAACTCGATGATGTCCTCGCCGGCACGCCGGGTTGGGCGATATTTCAAAAAGACCCCCTGGGTAACGATTACCCCTATCCATCGTATCCCCTGGTTAATCCCAAGCCGGGCGCGAACGTCTATCTCACTTTGGATCTGGAACTTCAACAGATAGTCTATAATTACCTGAAAGCGGTGGTTGATTCGTTTGAAGCAAAAAAAGGGATGGTGGTGGTGCTCTCCCCGACCGGTGCCGCCCTTGCCCTTGCCGAGTATCCGGATTTCGACCCCAATTATTACACGCGCTATCAAAAAGATGACTGGAAGTGTTCCATCGTCAATGATGAGTTCGAACCCGGGTCTTCATTCAAGCATGTGATGGCGGCAACCTGTCTGGAATACGGTATCGTCGACACCTCGGATAGTATCGATACTCAACCCGGGAGCGTGAAGATTTCCGGCTATACGATTTCTGATGTCCATAGCTACGGCCGGCTCAGTTTTTCAGGAATATTTGAACAATCGTCGAATGTCGGTGTTTCGAAACTTTCCTTCAAAGTCGACCCGAAGCTGTACTACGAAACGGCCCGGAAGTTAGGTTTTGGCACCGTTACCGGCATTGAGCTGCCCGGTGAAGGACCCGGTCTTTTAGACAAACCGAATAAGCTCAACCGGCTGCGCTTAGCCAATAACGCCTTTGGTCAAGGTGTACGCTGCACTGCTCTGCAGTTAGCCGCCAGTTACCTTGCTATCGCCAACAACGGCATCTACCAGAAGCCGTACCTTGTCGACAAAATCGTTGATGGCAATAAAACAATCTACCAGGCTTCTACCCAGCCGATTCGCCGGGCATTAAAGGATACGACCTGCCTGATCTTAAAAGATATTTTAGCCCGGGCCGTGGAAAACGGCACTGGCCGGAATGCACGCCTGGCAACCACCGATGCCTGCGGTAAAACGGGAACCGCACAGAAAGCGGTTGCCGGCGGCTATTCCTCCCAGAAACTCACCCTTTCTTTTGTCGGCTTCTTTCCTAAAGATCACCCTGAACTTCTGATTGCGGTTATCATCGACCAACCGGCAAAACCCTATTATGCGGCTGAGGTCACCTGTCCGTTGTTTAAGAAAATCGGCGAAGAATCGATGAGGCTGCCGCAGTATGCGCTTCGGAAGACCGAACCAGTGGCGCAGACCGGCACCCCGGGTGCCGCCGAAGCGGCGCCGAAACCGAATGACCAGTCTCCTCAATCGGCACAAAAAAACAATCCGGCGGTTCGAGTTGAAACGAACGTAAAGAAGAATTTAGTGCAAAATGCAAAGTGAAAAATGCAAAATAATATTAAAAAGATACGTAGAAACCGACGTTCAGGTCGGTTAGAAGTAAATATAACAGGTCTAAAGACCTGTTTGTACAGTTTGTACAGTTGTTTGTACAGTTGGCTCGGAACACCGAGCCCGAAATCGACAGAACGGGCCGACGTAAAATGAAAATTAAAGAATTGCTCAATGGCATCAAAGCCGAAACCCGAGGGAATGACCAGGTTGAAATTACCGGTATCGCCTACAACTCGAAAGCGGTGAAACCCGGTAATCTGTTTGTCGCGATCGAAGGATTTAAAACTCACGGAAGCCTCTACCTCGCTGATGCGGTTGCTCGCGGAGCAGTAGCATGCGCCACTGAAGCAGTGGCGGGCGCCAGCGCAAACGAAGCGTTTGCGGGCGCCGAGACGGCGGGCGCCGTCCACATTACAACCGACGCTCCCCGCCAGTTTTTGGCACAAGTTTCTCGAAAATTCTACGGTTATCCGGATAAAAAACTGACTCTTGTAGGCATAACCGGCACCAATGGTAAGACGACGACCGCTTATCTTATCAAATCGATCCTGGAAGCCGATAATCGGAAAGCCGGGTTGGTCGGGACGATCAAACATTTTGATGGCGCGAATTGGATTACGGCCGAGAATACGACTCCGGAGAGCCTGGATTTGACAAAACTTTTCCTGGCGATGGTTTCAAACCGGTGCGAATACTGCGTGCTCGAAGTCTCTTCCCATGCGCTGGCGTTGGACCGGGTCTATGGTTTAGACTTTAAAGTTGCAGTCTTCACCAATCTCTCCCAGGACCATTTAGATTTTCATAAGGACTTGCAAGATTATGGACAGGCAAAACAGAAGCTCTTTTCCGTTCTGGGAACGGACAATTTCGCCGTTCTCAATTACGATGACCCGTTTAGCTCCCAGATTACGACTCAAGCCAAAAAACTCTTCTATTCGTTAGAAAAGTCAACCGCCATTACCGGGCGGATTCTTGAACTCAAACCTCGCCAGACGAGAATTGTGGTTCTTTTCCCGGAATACGAACTTGAACTGGTCTCGCCGTTAGTCGGCCGCCACAATGTCTATAACGTTTTAGCGGCGGCGGGTGCAGCCTATGGGCTCGACCTGGTGCCGCCGGTGATACAAAAAGGTGTTTCCACTACCACTATTGTTCCCGGAAGGATGGAACGGATTCGAGACGCCATCTACGTTGACTATGCCCACACCCCGGATGCATTAAAGAATCTAATCTCAACCGCTCGGGAATTTACCACCGGCAGGGTGATCGTCGTCTTCGGCTGCGGCGGAGACCGGGATCAGAAAAAACGTCCGTTAATGGGGAAAACCGCGACCGAGCTCGCGGACTATGTTATCATCACCTCGGACAATCCCCGAACCGAAGACCCGGGTAAAATCATCGAGGCGATTCGCTCGGGTGTAACCAGAAGTAATTGTACGGCGATCGAAGACCGGTTTGAAGCAATCAAAGCGGCTTTAGCAATGGCGACGCCGGATGACTCGGTGCTGATTGCGGGCAAAGGCCATGAAGACTACCAGATTTTAGGAACCCAAAAGCGGCCGTTTTCAGACCGCGCCGCAGTCGAAGAGATCGTTGCACGCGGTGAAACGCGGATGCAGAACCAGCGATGCTGACGATTGAAGAAGTAGCCCAGGCAACCGGTGGCACCCTCACCGGTGCCCCAGAGCCCCGCGCAACGATCACCGGGGTAGCGATCGATTCGCGAACTGTCAAACCCGGTCAGGCATTCTTCGCCTTGAAAGGCAACCGGTTCGATGGCCATGATTTTATCAACCAGGCGTTTAAAAATGGCGCAAAAGTTTCAGTTATCTCCTCCTCACCCCCGCAATCAGGGATCAGAGGCCCCGTGCTCCTGGTCCCTGATACCGTCCAGGCACTCGGTGACCTGGCATCGTACTGGCGCAGAAAATTATTCTGTCCGGTCATTGCCGTCACCGGCACCAATGGCAAAACGACGACTAAAAATTTGATCGCTTCGGTCCTGGCGCGGAAATTCCGGGTTCACAAAACCGAAGGCAATTTCAACAATCTCATCGGCCTGCCCTTGATGGTCTTACAGCTGAAACCATCACATCAGGTTGGGGTATTCGAATTGGGGATGAGCGCGCGGGGCGAGATCGCTCGACTTTCCGAAATCTGCCAGCCCGATATCGGGGTGATAACGAATATCGGACCGGCTCATCTTGCCGGCCTCGGCTCAATTGAAGAGATCGCTCGGGCAAAATTTGAACTGCTCGAGTATCTCCGACCGGACAGCTGGGCAGTACTGAACTACGATAATCTCGCCACTCGCAAAGGTGCGCGCTGTACCCGTGCCTTTGTTGTGACCTTCGGACGTGCGCCCCGGGCGACCATTCAAGCACAGTCGCTCCGGCTCGGGGCAACCCGCACCGAATTTAAAGTCGACAAAACCGTTTTCCGGCTCCGGCTCCTGGGCATTCACAATGCCTACAATGCCCTGGCGGCAATCGCCTGCGGCCGGCTGTTTGGCGTTTCGGAAACACTCCAGAAACAAGCACTCGGGCAAGCACTACCTGAGAAACTCCGGACTCAGATCTTTAAAAAATCGGGCGTAGTCATCATCAACGATACCTACAATGCCAATCCGGACTCGGTACGGGCAGCGCTCCAAACCCTGTCGCTTCTGAAGAAACGGCGTACGATTGTGGTTTTAGGCGGCATGTTAGAACTCGGCGACGATTCCCCCCGGCTCCATCGGTCAGTGGCACGAGAGGTTCATCGCCATGTCGACCAGGCGGTATTTATCGGCCGCGAGGCGCGGGCGTACTACAATGGCAAAAAGCAATCACACTATTTCGAAGAAAAGTCGGAAGCTATAAAATTCCTTAAACGGATCGTCCGCCGGGGCGACGTCGTGCTCGTCAAAGGCTCACGTGCGACCGGCATGGACGAAGTGGCGAAACAGCTGGTGAGGAACTGACATGCTCTACCATCTCCTCTATCCGCTGCGCGATTACTTCGGAGCGTTCAACCTTTTCCGCTACATTACCTTCCGCGCGGCGTATGCGGCAGCGGTCAGCATCCTCATCTGTCTGTTGCTGGGCCCGTGGGTAATAAAGAAAATAAAAGCCCTGCAGTTAGGCCAGCGGATTCGGGAAGAGGTACCCGAGCGCCACCAGGCAAAAGCCGGTACGCCGTCGATGGGCGGAATTTTGATCCTGATTTCGATCATCATCTCAGTGCTCTTGTTTGCCGACCTGACCAATCCCTATGTCTATCTTGGTTTACTCACCATCGTCTGGCTGGGCGCGCTCGGTTTCTGGGACGATTATAAAAAAATTAGAAAGAATAAACCGCGGGGAATTTCGAAGTGGACGAAACTTGCCGGCCAGGCCACTCTTGCCGTAATCATCGGCGGTTATTTATACTTTTTCCCCCTCAATCCGATGTACAAATCGGTAACCAATCTTCTCCTGCTGAAGAATATGCTGCTCAACTTCGGCATCCTCTACATTCCGATGGTCGTCCTGGTCATCGTCAGCACCTCGAATGCGGTTAACCTGACCGACGGACTCGACGGCCTGGCAATCGGATTGTTGGCTTCGGCTGCAGCCGCCTATGCCGCTTTAGCCTATGTCGCCGGCCACATTAGAATCTCAGATTATCTCAATATCTTCTATATCCGGGAAGCCGGCGAGCTGGCAGTATTCTGCGCGGCAACGTTCGGTGCCAGCCTTGGATTTCTCTGGTTTAACTCCCACCCCGCTTCGATCTTCATGGGTGACGTCGGTGCTTTACCCCTGGGCGGACTAATCGGTCTGGTTGCGATTCTGATCAAACAGGAACTGTTACTGGTTTTGGTCGGCGGGGTATTTGTCATCGAAGGCGGCTCGGTCCTGCTGCAGGTGATCTACTTTAAAGCGACCAAAGGCAAGCGGCTGTTCAAGATGGCGCCACTCCATCATCACTTCGAACTCTGCGGCTGGTCAGAATCGAAGATTGTCGTTCGTTTCTGGATTCTCTCTTTCCTGTTTGTGTTACTGGCATTATCAACCTTGAAGGTACGGTAAGTCTAATGAGAATGCAAAATTCAAACTGCAAAATGAAAAATGCAAAGGTGTGTAGAAACAGGTCTAAAGACCTGTTACCAAGAAATAACAGACCTGAAATGCGAAGCATAGATGGAGCGGAGCGACATCAAGGTCTGTTGCTACATTTTATCCGCTGCGCCCTGCTTCGAGCCGAACTATTAAACCATTTAACCGCCATGCCCTCTTTAGCCAAGCGAACTATGGAGTATCGATGAAGCAAAGCGCCCCTAAGCTAAAGAACAAGCAAGTGTTGGTGTTGGGTCTGGGCCGGGCGGGCGGTTCGGTTGCCCAGTTCCTGTTGAAAACCGGCGCCAAAGTTTTCGGCTACGATCAAAACCCCAAAGTCTTTCGCGGCATCCAGGCGCGAAAGATAATCCGCAATAAGAACTTTGTGATTTTAGATACCCTGGACAGCCGCTTTACCTTTGACCTGGTGATTGTCTCACCCGGTATACCGGACACCGCTCCGATTGTCGAACAGGTTCGGTGCTGGGGCTACGAGCTGTTAGACGAGGCGGAATTCACCAGCCGCTTTATAAAAAACCCGATCATTGCGATCACCGGCACCAACGGCAAGTCAACGACCGCCGCTCTCTTGGCACGGATTTTAACCGAGGATGGCAACACGGTGTTTTACGGCGGCAACCTCGCACCGGGAAAACCGTTTTCACAGGCGCTGTTGGAACCGAAAAAAGATTTTTACGTGGTCGAGGTCTCGAGTTTTCAAATTGAACGGTTTAAGACCTTTTCGCCGAAGATTGCCGTGCTCTTGAACATTTCCCCTGACCATTTAGACCGGCATCCCGATTTTGAGACCTATGCCCGGATAAAAATCGGTCTCTTCAAAAACCAGACCAAAAAAGAGTATGCGATCGTCAATATCGACGACCAAACGATCAGCCAGCACCTCGACTCGATTCCTGGCCGGATTGTGCCTTTTTCGATCAAGAAAAAGGTTGACGGCGGCTACCTGAAATGGAAAAAGATCTACTACCACAAACAACCGGTCTGCCCCCAGAAAGTTCTGCGGCTGCCCGGTGTCCATAATCTCGCCAATGCGCTTGCCGCTGCGACTGCCGCCAAAATTTTAAAGATCCGGAATGCAAGCATTACCAGGGCACTCTCGAGTTTCCCCGGTCTTCCCCACCGGCTGGAATTGGTGGCGGAGATTAATGGTGTCCGGTTTATCAATAACTCGATGTGCACCAATCCCGCTGCCGGGGTGGCATCACTCCGTGCCTTCGCACGGCCGGTGATTCTCATTGCCGGCGGGCGTGAAAAAAACCTGCCGATTGACGATTATGTCAAAGCAATAACCGAACAGGCGAAATGGACCCTGCTGATCGGCGAAAACCGTGAACGACTTGCCGAACTACTCTCGCTGCGGGGGTATACGAATTGGGAGATGGCGAAAACCCTGGAGGTGGCAGTGGAAAAAGCCAAGCTGCGTGCCCAGCCGGGTGATACCGTCCTCTTCTCCCCCGGTTTTGCCAGCTTCGGCGACTTCAAGGATTTTCAGGAACGAGGCCAGGCGTTTAAGAATTTACTAAAAGACCAAAAGCGTCCAGACCGGAGGCGCCAATGAAATTTAAGCCGTTCGCAGCAAGAGTGTCGGAAGAAAATAAGATTGATTACGCGATATTCTGGACCACGCTGATTCTCGTCGGAATTGGGCTGGTGATGGTCTTTTCGTCGACCTTTTACCTGGGCTTCAGCATTTCCAAAGATACCCTCGTCTTTTTGCGCAGCCATCTGCTCCGGCTCGGTCTGGGGATCGTCGCCCTCATCCTCGGAATGAAAATTAAATACACCGTCTGGCGCAAACTGGCGGGTATTGCCATTGTCGCCGCCCTGATATTGTTGATCATTACCCTGGTAATCGGTAAATTTGTCGCCGGTGCCCGGCGCTGGATCTCCCTCTTCAACTTTGCCTTCCAGCCGGCCGAGTTCTGCAAGATTGCCCTCATATTCTATCTTGCCCGTTTCTTCTCCGACCGCCATGACCTGCGAGATGTGCCGAAAAAATTCGTCATCCCGGCATTAGTCGTTACCGGCGTTGTAATTCTCTTGATTGCCGCTCAACCCAACCTGGGCACCGCCATTTCGATCTCGTTGATCTCGGCGACCCTCTTTTTCTTAGCCGGCGTGAAATTTCGCCATCTCCTCGGCATCGGCATCCTGGCAGGATTGCTCTTTGGGTTTTTGATTCTCACCTTCCCTCATGCCCGTGCCCGGGTCACCAGTTTTATCTCCCATAAGCCCTATCAGGTCGAACAATCGATCATCGGCATCGGCTCGGGCGGACTCGTCGGCCAGGGTCTCGGCGAATCGAAACAAAAATTCCGGTTTCTACCTCTTCCCCATACCGATTTCATCTACTCGATCCTTGCCGAAGAGACCGGTTTTATCGGCAGCATTATTATTTTCATTCTCTTTCTACTGCTGCTCTTGCGCAGCACGGCGGTAGCGCGGGATGCACCCGACGACTTCGCTTTTCTTGCGTCGTCCGGTCTGGTTGGCATGATTTTTATCTACTTCTTACTCCACTGCGGTGTCGGCCTGGGGGTCTTACCGGCAACCGGTCTGCCCCTCCCCTTCATATCGTTCGGGGGTTCAGCGCTCATCTCCAACCTCTTTGCGGTAGGCATCATCCTCAACATTTCAAAATACAGCACCGAGAGGAGGCTTGATGAAGATTTTATTGCTCGCCGGGGGAACGGGCGGGCATATCTTCCCAGCAGTCGCCTTGGCTAAAAGTTTGCGCGGGTTTGGGTGCCAAGTCGTCTGCATCGGTCGACCCGCAAGTTTGGAGGAACGCCTTATCCGGGCAGAGGGTTTTCCCTTCTATCCCGTACCAGCAAGCGGGTTCTTTGGTAAAGGCCTTTTGAAAAAATTGGCGTTTTTTCTCCGTTTCGGCGCCGGGTTCTTTCGCTCGTGTGTCCTGATTTCAAAACTCGAACCACTGGCACTGGTGGCAACCGGCAGTTTTATCTCTTTAGCACCGCTCTGCGCAGCGATTGTTTTAAAAAAGCGGTTCTATCTTTTAGAACAGAACCGGATACCGGGCCGGTTGACCCGCTATCTCGCCGGTTTTGCCGCCACGACCTATCTCAATTTCCCGGTTGAAAAACCATTGAAAGGCAAAATTGAAATCCTCGGTAACCCGCTCCGACCGGAGATTCTAAAAACAGTCCGCCGGAGTGACGGCAAGACCGTTCTCTTCCTGGGTGGCAGCCAGGGCGCCCATCAGTTGAATGTTGCCGCTTTGAAAGCGGCCGCGCAGTTCCCGGAACTGCACTTCATCATCGTGACCGGTGAGCGGGATTTCGAGTTCGTACAAAAGAATCTACCGACCAACAGCGAAGCGATTCCTTTTACCACCGCGCCCGAAGACCTGTATGCCCGGGCCGACCTGGTGGTATCCCGGGCCGGAGCAACCGCCCTGGCTGAGATTCTCTCCCTTGGGCTGCCGGCAATTCTCGTCCCGTTTCCTTTTGCCACCGACCAGCACCAGCTCGCCAATGGCCGGTATCTTGCCGCCGCCGGCGCGGCTCGCCTGCTCGATGAAAAACGGATTGAAGAACTGCCGCCGCTCTTAAAAAAAATGATAACCGATAAACCGGGATTAACCCGCCTTTCGGAAAATGCCAAAAACCTGGCTCGGCGCGATAGCGCCCAAACCATTGCCCGGAGTATAATGCGATGTTCGGCCGCTTAACCAACATCCATTTTGTCGGCATCGGCGGCATCGGCATGTCCGGAATCGCCCGGGTTTTAAGGAAGATGGGGTTCACGGTCACCGGCTCGGACTTGAAACCAACTCCCATCACCCGGGAACTGGAAGGGATGGAGATCAAAGTTTTCTACGGCCACCGGACCGAGAACTGTCAGGGAGCCCAGGTCATCGTCTACTCCTCGGCGGTTGCCAGAAACAACCCAGAACTCGAATGGGCACGGGGCGAAAGAATTCCGGTTATTCCCCGCGCCGAAATGCTGGCAGAGTTGATGCGGATGCGGTACTCGATCGCGATCTCCGGCACCCACGGTAAAACCACCACCACCTCGATGATTGCCCTGGTGCTGGAAGAAGCCGGTCTGAAACCAACCTCGGTTATTGGCGGGCTGGTTCGGGGGAGTAAAACCAACGGCAGCCTGGGTAACGGCAAATATCTGGTGGCGGAAGCGGATGAGTCGGACAGGTCATTTCTCCTGCTGCTGCCGACGCTGGCGGTCATAACCAACATCGAAGAAGAGCATCTCGACTGCTATCAAGACCTGGCGGAGATCAAATCGGCGTTCTTGGATTTTGCCAACCGGGTTCCGTTTTACGGATCGGTCGTTGCCTGTGCCGACGACCCGAACATCCAGGACATCCTGCCCGAGATGAAACGGCGCACGATCACCTACGGTTTCTCTGCCCAGGCACAGATTCGGGGAGTGGATATCGATCTCAAGAGCTTCAGTTCTTCATTCCGGGTTTTAAAAGGCACGACCGAACTGGGAATCATTGAGCTCGCGGTCGGCGGTCTGCACAACGCCCAGAACAGCTTAGCCGTGATTGCGGTCTGCGATGAACTCGCGGTTGACTTCTCGAAAGTCCGGACCGGTTTGATGAGTTTCAAAGGCGTCCACCGGCGGCAGGAGCTGAAAGGCAAAAAATCGGAAGTCACGGTGATTGATGATTACGGCCACCACCCGACCGAAATTAAAAAAACCCTGGAAGCGGTTCGGGTCAGCTTCCCCCACAATCGGCTGATTACCGTGTTCCAGCCCCACCGCTATACCCGGACCAAATTTCTCCAGCGCCAGTTTGGCGCGGCATTTTTAGAAACTGATATACTTATAATTACCGATATCTATCCTGCCGGTGAAGCGCCGATTGCAGGTGTCAGTTCGGCGCTGATCATCAACGCAATCGAGGAGCATAATCCCGGTCGACCACAGATCGTCCATCAATCCGATTTTAATCAGATAACCGACTATATTCTCGAAATAGTCAAGCCCGGGGATGTAATTATAACCCTCGGCGCGGGTAATATATGGCAGATTGGCGAAACGATATTAAAAAAGCTTTAGCCGGCCTGCTGGGCGAAATACGGTTTGGCCAACCCCTGGCACCCTATACGACCTTCAGGATTGGCGGGCCGGCTGATATCTTTATCATTGCCGAAGACCAAAACGATATTCCGCTGGTTTTAAAAACGGCACAGGAGTTTAACCTGCCGGTTTTCGTCCTGGGCGGTGGTTCCAACCTCCTGGTAGCGGATGAAGGAATTCGCGGAATCGTCTTGACCCTCGGTAAAAAGTTCCAGTTTATCAAGATCCAGGACGCCGAACTGGAAGTGGGAGCGGCAGTCCGGTTGCCGACCTTGATTGAAACCTGTGTCGAACACTCGTTAGCTGGTATCGAATTCTTAGCCGGTATTCCTGCCCGATTGGGCGGGGCAATCAAATCGAACGCCGGTGCCTTCGGTAGTTCGCTCGGCGACGTCGTCCGATCGGTCTTTGGCTTTCTCGCCACCGGCCGTCCCGGAATCTTCAGCCGGGCTGAACTGGAATTCAGCTATCACGTTTCCCGGCTCCCACCGGGGTTTATCATCACCTCGGCCATCCTCGAGCTCCGGCCCGAAGAAAAAACCGCTATTGAAAAAAAAGTCGCCGAAGTCCGGAACCGCCGAAAGAAAACCCAGCCCGACCAGCCCTCAGCCGGCTGCATATTCAAGAACCCGCCGGGTGAGCACACAGGACGGTTGATTGACAAAATCGGGCTGAAAGGCAAGACCGTCGGTGATGCGATGGTCTCCGAACGGCATGCTAATTTCATCGTCAATCGGGGCACTGCTCGAGCGAGCGATGTCCTCCAGCTGATCAACGAAATTAAACAGCAAGTCGAACATGAAACTGGATTCAAGTTAGAGGAAGAAATAATCATCGTAAGAGGAGGCAGCATTGATGAAAACTGAGAACAATAGAGAAAGACTAAGAAAAACAGCATTGATGAAGACTGATATAAGCAGATGTAAACGGGGTAAATTTACCGTCTACCCCAATATTCAATTCAATCTCAATCAGTTACATCAGTTTAAATCAATGCAGATTCTATCAATATTGCTCCAGTTTACATTAATGCTTAAAAAAGGAGGTAGGTGCTAATGGCAAAATCCGAACGCATCGTGGGTTTAGATTTAGGAACGACCAAGGTCGCCTGCATCATCGCCGAACCCGATGAGGCGGGCAAACTCCGAATCGTGGGCGTTGGTGTCAGTCCCTCGTACGGCATGAAGCGAGGCGTGGTTGTCAATTTAGAAAAGACGGTCGGTTCAATTACCCGGGCGGTGGAAGAAGCGGAACGGATGGCAGGTTCGCCGATCGATTCCTGTTATGTCGGAATCGCCGGCGGCCACATCGTCAGCATGAACTGCAAAGGAGTCGTTGCCGTCGCCAAAGCGGGTACCGAAATCACCCAGCGGGATGTCGAGCGCGTCATCGAACAGACCAAAGCCATCGCCCTGCCCATGGACCGGGAGATACTCCATGTGATACCAATCGAATACATCGTCGATAACCAGCCGGGCATCCGGGATCCGATCGGGATGTGTGGAGTTCGCCTCGAAGCCGAGGTCCATATTGTGACCGGTGCGATCACGTCGGCCCAGAATATTTATCGGGCGGTATTGCGTGCCGGTCTGAAGATCAAAGACCTCGTGCTCCAGCCGCTGGCATCATCCTATTCGGTGATCGAACCGGATGAGAAAGAACTGGGAGTCGCGCTGGTTGATATCGGCGGCGGCACCACTGACATCGCCATCTTCAAAGACGGCTCAATTCGCCATACCCAGGTTATCCCCCTCGGCGGCGAACACATTACCAACGACATCGCAATCGGTCTGCGCACCCCCTATACCAATGCCGAGGATATTAAACGGAAGCACGGCGTCGCGATGGCAACCTGCATCGAAGAAGAGCATCTCTTTAAGGTGCCGGGCGTGGGCGGCCGTGATTCCCGTGAAGTCTCTCAGAAACTCCTGGCATCGATCATCGAACCCCGAACCGAAGAAATTATCTCGATCACGAACCGGGAAATCCGCAAAACCAACTACGCAGAACTTTTAGCCGCGGGCGTCGTCTTAACTGGCGGAACCGCCCGATTAGGGGGAATCACCGACTTAGCCGAACAAATCTTCAATCTGCCGGTGAAAGTTGGTGTGCCGCGGGACCTGGGCGGCTTGACCGATATCGTCTCCGACCCGATTCACGCCACCGGTGTCGGATTGGTACTCTACGGCTGGGAGCAGAAAAACCGGAGTTTGTTGCCCCGGGTCAAGGATAAAGGGCGGGGAAAAGAAGACAACCTGTTTGAGGCGATTCGCAAGCGAATGAAACAGTGGTTCAAAGAATTTTTTTAAAAAAGTGCGAATGAATCGAATAATACCGAATGGTACGAATAATTTATACGAACAGCGTTCGCTGTATTCGCTGTCATTCGTAAAAATCGTTTCAAAAACTAAGGAGGAGCAATGTTCGAACCTTTAACTGAATATCAAGCCGCACGCGTAGCCATCTTGGGAGTGGGTGGAGGTGGCTGTAATGCCGTAAACCATATGATTAAATCCGGACTCCACGGCGTCGATTTTTATGCGATCAATACCGATGCCCAGGCTTTGACGACTAACTTGGCACCGGGCAAGGTCCAGATCGGTAAGGATTTAACCGGTGGACTCGGTTCAGGCGGCAATCCGGTCATTGGCCGCAAAGCCTGTGAAGAATCGATTGACGAGCTTGAAGGCATCATCCGCGGCTACGATATGGTCTTTATCGCGACCGGCGAAGGTGGCGGTACCGGCACCGGTGCTTCACCGCTGGTTGCCGAAATCTCGAAACGCCAGGGTGCGCTGACGGTTGCGGTTGCAACCAAGCCCTTCGACTTTGAAGGACCGTTGCGCCGGAATCAGGCGGTTGCCGGTATCAACGACCTGCGCTCCAAAGTCGACACCCTGATCGTCATCCCCAACCAACGTTTGATTCCGATTGTGGCAAAGGATATTCCGTTCCGAAAGGCGTTTGCCATGGTCGACGAGGTACTCTGCAACGCTGCCCGGGGCATAGCCGACGTTATTACCACCATCGGGCTCATCAATGTCGACTTTGCCGATGTCCGAACTGTGATGGGTGAACGCGGCCAAGCAATCATGGGAATCGGCATCGGTCAGGGCGAGAATCGGGCGATTGAAGCCGCAAACAATGCAATCAGCTCGCCGCTGATTGAAGACCTCAATCTGTCCGGCGCGAAAGCGGTGCTCTTGAATATCACCGGCGGCGAAGACCTCACCTTCCATCAGGTGAACGAGGCTGCCACCGCCATCACCAACTCGACCACCGGTGACGCCAATATCATCTTTGGAGCGGTTATCGACCCGGCGCTCAACGATACTCTAAAAGTCACCGTCATTGCCACCGGCATCGAGGACCCCCCTCCCAAAATCCCGGAAGCCTACGATTTAGTCCAATCCGAAATCGAAACGCCGACCTTCAAACGGCAGGAATACGCCCGCCACACTTATGACGCACAGAAACTCCGCTCCATTTCGAAAGACGATCTCGAGATACCGACCTTTTTAAGGAGACAATTAGACTGAATATTGACATAACCACGAACTCGCCTCGATCCGCCACGTTTCTTGGCGGAGAGGCGCACACGCAAAGAAACGAATAAACACGAATAAGTTTATAGTACCAGGAGGTTTTGTGAAGAACTTACCGCTGCTTGATGACTCGTAGTATCCTGAGAGAACTCGGTTAACCCTCTCTCCTCGTCTCACACCCATAGTTGACAGAACTGAATTTTCCCTTAGGCTCTTGGTATGAGGAGCCGGGGTTTTTTTCATTTATCATTCATTATATATAAACCTACTCTTACCACGAATTGGAGTTATGCATCGAACGCAGGGCTATTTTTCATGGAAAAATAAAATGGTAACGATCAAAGGGTTTATTCTTAAACGGGGAGCGCAGTTAGCCGGAGTGGCGGACATGAGCCTTCTCAAAGGTCTTAAAACCTATCCCGCTGACCTGCTCAATCCCTACCCATTTGCGGTATCAATCGGAGTCGCCCTTGAACCCTACGGTCGCTACGACAATACAACCGAGGAGCACGCTTTTACCTTGTTGGACAATATCGCCCGGACCGTCAAGCAATTCATCCAGACCAACGGCTATCATGCTCACGTCATTCCGCCGGATGAACGGGTGGGTGACAAACCGCCCTTATACTGGCGCGGTGCTGCCTCTCATAAGGCAATCGCCCGCACTGCCGGGCTGGGCTGGCTCGGCAAAAATCTGCTCATGGTTACACCCCGATTTGGTCCCCGGGTCTGTTTAGTCAGCGTTCTAACCGATATGCCCCTTGAACCGGATAAACCCAATCCCAATCTCTGCGGCGAATGCGGTGAGTGCGTCGACGCCTGCCCGATTGGCGCACTAACCGATACCCATTTCCCCGATTACCCGGCGAAAGTCGAAAAAGTTCTTCATGTCGAAAAATGCGGTCTCTGGGTTGACGAAACCTGGGAACGAGGGACACTCTGCTTTGACTGCATGACAAACTGTTCGGTAGGGGAACGATAAACAATGCTAATTTCAAAATGCAGAATGAAAAATGCAAAGTGCAAAATTGTTTTAAAATCCGAATCCTTACGTACCAATTCACGGATAATAATTTCATCTTTGTGCTCTTGCCCCATTAGATACCCTAACATAACAAAGAAATGGACATCTAATGGGGAATGCTCTTTGTGGTTAAGTTTTAATTTTAACCATTTAACCAATTACCATTTAACTATTTATAAATTCTTTACCCAGGAGGTCCTATGCCCATTGGCGTTATGATTTTGCGGCTGGTACTTTCGGTCATCTTTGCCGGTATTGTCGGTTTGCAGCGGGAACTTGGTAGAAAACCGGCAGGTTTACGCACCCACATCCTTGTCGGTCTCGGCTCAACCCTCTTTATGATACTTTCGGTTGAGCTGCTTGCCGGCACCGGCATCGATCCCACCCGGATCGCAGCCGCGGTCATCACCGGCATGGGGTTTTTGGGAGCCGGGACGATTTTTCGAAGCCAGGGTGCCATTCACGGATTGACCACCGCCGCTTCGCTCTGGGTAATTGCCGGCATCGGCATGGCGGTCGGAGCCGGCTACTATCTCTTAGCCCTGGTCGCAACGGTTTTATCCTTTATTGTCCTTCAGCTCTTCGGCATCGTCGAAAACTTTTTCGAGCGGGGCCGCAAACCTTCACCCCCTGAAAAAGAATGAAAAAAAAGATTGCCCGCGCAAGTCCGTGTCCATCCGCGTCCGATTTTTTGATACGACCGGCAAAAAAATCCGATGCTCCCGCCCTTGCCCAACTGTTAGCTGAACTCGGCTATCCCGCATCAACCCAGGAAGTAATTGGCAGATTCAATCAACTCTCCAATCAGAATTCTGATTGTATTCTGGTTGCCCAAGTTAAAAACGAAGTCGTCGGTTTAGCTGCCTTGCATGTTATCCCTTTAATTCATCTGGACGGCGCGATGGGACGAATGACTGCCCTGATTGTGAGCGAAAAATGGCAGCGTAAAGGTATCGGGGAAAAACTCGTCCAGGCAGTAGAAAAAATAGCTGAAAAGAAAAATTGTTCGCGGATGGAAATAACGAGCGGCGACCAGCGCATCCCCGCCCATGCTTTTTACAAAAAACTCGGCTACGAAGCAGTCTCCCGCCGGTTTGTCAAATTGCTGTGATAAAAATCTTTCTGCCATTCATTACTTTTATTGCAACGCTCTGGGCAACCGAGTATAAATTTAATCGGGTTTACTTAGGACCGGGCCAAAACGCAGTCTGCGGGGACACCGACCATGACGGCCTCTCGGAGATAGTCGTTCTGACATATTACGAAGATATCGAAGACCCTGCACTCGAAATCTACGAAAACCAGAATGGCAACAACTACAAATTGGTATATTCCGACACGGGGATTTTTTTCAACCCTTTGGATGTTGGTGATGTGGATGGAGATGGGCTTACTGATTTACTTGGGTGGACCACTCTTGAAGATAATTATTCGATAGCCCGCGTCTATGAAAGTCCGGATTCCTTCAGTTATCCCTCGACGGTGAGCTGGGAGTGCTGGTATGACACCTCCTCGGCGTATGGCGGTCAGTTCTTCTATTTCGCTGACTTAGACCAGGATGGCAAAAAGGAAGTCGTTATCATCCGTAACGATAATATGACGATATCTATCTTTGAGAACGTGGGCGACAACCAGAACGAGCTCGTCTTCAGTGACACCATCGACGACTATGCATCCACTATCGGGTTTGGCGACTTCGATGAAGACGGTAAGATGGAATTTGCAACCGCTGGAGCTCTAGGTTATGTTTTTGTCGACGAAAACACCGGGGATAATACCTATAAGAGAGTCTTTGAGGACTCCATTCCCCGGTACAACGGGCACGATGTTTTTACCGGCAATGATACCGACCAGGACGGGTTGCCTGAGTTCTTTATAAATTATGGAACTTATACCTCCATGTTTACCCTTTGTTTTTACCTCTACCGGTATGAAGCTACGGGCGATAATACCTACGAGTATCTACTAATTGATTCCATTCCAGACCGTTCTGGTGACTTCCACATAAGAAGTTCCTGTGGCGATGTTGACGGAGATGGCGTGGAAGAAATCGTATGGTCAATCGGTAGTGCAGTAGCTGTATTAAAGGCGACCGGGAATGACCAATATGAACGGGTCTGGGAGTGGGAGAACGACCACAAGCATGGAGCTGCCTCAGCCGAAATTCGTTGCTATGACTTAAATCATGACGGCAAGGATGAGATTGTCGTTTCCGGCAATGAACACACTTCCATCTTCGAGTATGATACCACTACCGCCCTTCAGGAACCCGCGTCCACTCCGATTCAGGTCTTATTCCTTTCTCCCAATCCCTTCCGTCAAACTATAACCTTATCCTATTCCCTTTCTCAAGCAGGTCAGGTCGAGCTCAAGGTATACGATTTATCAGGTAGATGTATAAAAACTTTATTAGCAACCCAGCGTCTTGAGCCTGGGGTCCATTCTGTAACCTGGGATGGAAAAGCGGATAACGGTCAGAAGGTAGCTTCTGGTGTCTATTTCTACCGATTGGAGACCAAAGACTATAAATCGACTAAGAAGGTGGTGCGGTTGAGGTAGCTTAATACTAAGTGAATTTAAATGAATAGCTTAAAATGAAAACTTCCACCCAACGATAACGAACAATTTAAAAAATATTCTTGCACCCAGCTTTACTATTGCCGTATCACCGACCACTCATAGCCGCCGGTGACATCTTCGCAGCCAAACGGAAGAGGAGCGCCTTCGCTCACGACAATCGTCGTATCTTTAATCACCGACCCTGCGTCCGGCTGACCCGGGGCGATAATCGCCCGACAATAAACCGTGTCATCCTTTGCGAACCCGACCGAGCCGCTCTTGGCGCCCGGTGGTATGTAGAGCACCCATTTATCACCGATCTGGGCATGGATAGTAACATCGGTATCGTTGACGACTGCGATCGACGAGTAATCAACCGCCCCAACCGCAAGAACCGCCAGTAATCCATAAACAAGTTTTCTCATCTCAGCTCCCTTCGGCAGTGATTTCCAATTTCGCCTTTGCCCGTTCCAGGTTCTTCCTGGCATTGGAGTAATTGGGGTCGATCTCCAAGACTTTAGTCCAGAAAAAAATTGCCAACTCGAAATCATTTTTGGTATAAGCATCGATCCCTTTGAGATAGAGATCGGAGGCATCGTCTTTCTTCCGCTTGATCTTTTTCCCTTTGATTTTATCCAGATAACCCTTGGCATCGCTGTTCCTGGGGTCGATGCGCAGCACCGCCCGGAACTTTTCCTCGGCATCGATGATATCGCCTGCCTTATACGCCGTAACCGCCCGACTTAATAACGACTCTTTTTTCTCGTTGAGTCGGCGCTGGACAATTCGGTTGAGCTCAGCTGCCTGGAGGTTATTGGGGTCCTGGGCTAAAACCTTGTTGCATTCTTTTATCGCCTTCTCCCATTGTTCTTCTTTAATATAGGAATCGACCTGGGCGAGACTCTGGTCGATTGTCTCTTGCCGCTTCGCCTGTGCCCAGGAGAGGTACCGTTTCGCTTCTTCGTCGGTTGGTGAAAGTTTCAGCAGTTCGGTCCACTCCGCGATCGCTTCGTTATAGTTACCCTTGAGATAAAAAGTCTTACCAGCATCAAGATGCTTCTTAACGTCCTCGGACTGCTGCTTCTCCAATTGACCGGCAAAGGCAAGCTCGGCACGGTGCTTCATCTCCAACCCTTTGGGATTCTGCCCATCAATTGCGAGAACCTTTTCCGAAGCAACCAGCGCTTCGACATACTGACCTGCGCCATAACTCTTCTCTGCCAGGTCTAAGTAGGTCTTGATATCGCTGTCCTCTTTTGCCCGCTTTGCCCGGCCAACCCACTCATCGGCGGTGGAGTTATCCGGGTTCCAGATCAGCGCCAGATCCAGAGAGTTGATGGCTTCCAGGTATCGGGTGAGATTATAGTACGAGACGCCCTGGCTGAAATAGGACTCGCTCATCTTTTGCTCTTTTTCTTTTATCCGAAAAGCCAGTTCTTTTTCTACTTCGACCGCCGGCTTGGGTTGGGTAATCAGGAAATCGATGCCGAGTCCAGCTTCAAACAACGACATCCAGCCGGGCCGTGGTCCGCCCGGAAACCGTATCGCCGGAACCAGGGTATACTCGACTTTCGGGCTCAGCCGGACGAATTTGAACCTGGGCAGGGATAAACCGAGGCTGACATTCATCCCGGGCGCTTTGCGTAAAAAAGTGAGTGGATAGCGGAGCGTCTCAGCCGGCGCCGCGACAAAAGTTTCGCTGCCAGTCGGAGCCATATAACCGGCACGTAAAGAAAAGATTGGAGTAAAATTCTTCACCGGGAACTCGATTCCAAACCCGGCAAGCAGTGCCCAGAGCTGTCCATGTGAATGGAGGTTGTTTCCTATTGACTGATTATACCGGTCCCATTCGACCGTATTGAGCGGGATGTATTTGGTAACCAGTTCAAACGCGGTTATGTCTTCGCCGAACAGGACGCCCACCTCTCCGCCCAAAGCCGGTGCGAACTGTTTCACCGTATCGATGACCGCGTTCTGTGACCAGCTTCCTACTGGCATCTCCCATAAGCCATTGGTGGTCAGCTTAACCTTGGCGCATCCGCCAAGGTTAAGGGCGGAGATAAAAAACGGGAGCAGCAGGAGGAGCCGTTTCATATTACGCCTGCCGGTAACGCTTTAAACCCTCTTCGTAAAGATCGTTACCAAAGGCATCATTAACGACCACGACCGGTAGTTCATCCACGACCAGCTCGGTAATTGCTTCCGCGCCCAGGTCTTCGTAGGCGACGACTTTCGCCGATTTTATCCGCTTGGCGAGCAGTGCCGCCGCACCGCCGATCGCCGCAAAATAGACCGCTTTATGCTTTTTCATTGCTTCGATCACCTCTTTCGACCGGTTTCCTTTACCCACCATCCCTTTCAAACCGTGTTCCAGCATCAGCGGGGTAAACGCATCCATCCGGCCCGAGGTCGTCGGTCCGATCGGTCCGATCGGGTATCCCGGCTTAGCCGGCGCCGGACCGGCATAGTAAATTATCTGCCCTTTAATATCGATCGGCAGCGATTCCTGCTTTTTGATCGAATCCACCATCCGCTTGTGGGCTGAATCCCGGGCAGTGTAAATGATCCCGGAGATTAAAACCGAATCACCCGCTTTCAAATCCAAAACCGCTGTATCGTCCAACGGCGTTGTAATTTTTTTCATTTCTCCTCCTTAAAGAGATTACCATCAACAGAAATCAGCATTGATGTAAACTGAGTATTTCCTTTTAATTTAACTTCAGCCTGCATCCGTTGTTCCTTCCGTTTCCAACAATACCCTTCGTTTCTTTACAAAACAACCGATTTATGCCGGGCGACATGGCAGTTGATGTTAACCGCCGCCGGCAAAGATGCGATATGACAGGGTAGCACTTCGACAAAAACCGCAAGCGCGGTTACCCTGCCGCCAAAGCCTTGCGGACCGATGCCTAACTTATTGATCCGGGTTAAGAGCTCTTTTTCCATGTCGGCATAGAACGGGTCAGGATGGGTTGAGTCGATCTCCCGGAGCAGTGCCTTCTTAGCGCTGAGCGCAACCTGGTCGAAGGTCCCGCCGATACCGATGCCGACGATGATCGGCGGGCAGGGATTGGCACCGCTCTTCAGCACCCAGTCGACGACAAAATCCTTAACACCATCCGGTCCGGCCGATGGCGGGAACATCTTAACCGTGCTCATATTCTCGGAACCGCCGCCCTTGGGCGCGATCGTAATTTTCAAGCTATCGCCCGGGACGATATCGGTCGTAATGAACGCCGGCGTGTTGTCCTTGGTATTGACTCGCTTGAACGGGTCGGAGAGGATCGACTTCCGCAAATAGCCTTCGGTGTAACCTTTGCGCACACCGTCGTTAATTGCCGCCGGCAGTTCGCCGCCGGTAATTTTCACCCCGCTGCCCAGCTCGACAAAGACGACCGCCGCACCGGTATCCTGGCATGCCGGCAGCATCTCTGTTTTGGCGATTTCAATATTCTCAAGAATCTGCTTCAAGACCTCTTTGCCGGTCGGAGATTCTTCGTTCTCGACGCTCTTTTTGAGGGCGTTATGGACATCAGCGCCCAAAAGACAATTCGCTTCGATCGACAGACGGGCTACTTCGTCAACAACCGTTTTGTATGCGATCTCTTTCAATGTGCCTCCTTTATAAGGCGTGGTTTAAAATCCAAATTTCCTGAGTTTTGGGAAGGATTTCCTTCGAGAACTCAACCTCGGTTTGATTCAGCCGCTTGACATCGGGTTTGTCTCTCAAAAAGTCATCGACGGTTGTAACCGGAAACCCCAAAACGGAGGTTTTGTAGTGCATCGGTATGACAACCCGAGGATTGATTGCCGTAACCACTTCCCCTGCTGTTTTAGAATCGATCGTATAATAACCACCAACTGGTATCATTAAAATATCGACCGGTAAGAGGTTGCTACATGCACCGGTAGATAATTTCTCACCCAGGTCACCCAGATGGCAGATTTTGATACCGTCGACTTCAAAAGTAAAAATGGTATTAACCCCGCGCTCCTGTCCCCGGGTCTCGTCGTGGAAGCACGAAAGACCGGAAACCTTTATCCCTTTGACCGTCTGCTCGACCAGCTCTTTAATAATTGTCGGTTTACCGGGAATCTGCCTGGTATCGTTATGGTCCGGATGCTCATGGCTGACGGTTACAATATCGGCGGTCTCATGTATCGGTTTATACCCGACCGCACCGTCATAGGCACCGGCCGTATACGGGTCAGTAATGATTTTTGTCCCATTGCGTGCCGTAATCAAAAATGCAGAATGCCCTAACCATTTTAGCTTCATACTATCGCCCCCTTAGACGTAAAAAAAATTAATCGAAAAGATTCGGCTTGTCAACCCTTTCGATGAACGAATTGCCGGTAAAATTTTCTTAGTGGTAAACCAGACGAAATAATTGAAATGGTTAATAGAGCCTTGCCAGTTTAATACCCCGGTAATAGTGCTTCAGTATTTTTTCATACGAATAGCCCCGTTTCGCCATTCCTAAAGCACCGTACTGGCACATCCCCACTCCATGGCCCCAACCCTTGCCTTCGAATTCAACCGTTTTGCTCCCGATATTCATGGTAAAAAAATCACTGGGCAGATTGAAAAGATTGCGCATCCTCACCGATGAAATCTCCACTTTCCCGACATCGGTCCGCGCTACTAAGCTACCCGACCGTGCATTCTTTTTGTGATAGCCGATCCCATGAACCACCAGCACCGATTCCCTTCCCCCAGAAAACTGGCCGATAACTGAATATAACTCGGCTTTCGGTATCGTCTTCTTCCAATTATAATGGGGAGAGTTGGCACAAAACGGCGGCGGTGGAAACCACCAAGAAAGAGGAGGAAACCCTAACAGACAGCAGCCCTGGTACCGGGGACGGTCTTTGATACTATGGAGATACGGTATATCCGAACCCTGCCAGACATCGTTGACGTTCGCGGTTACGCCTCCGCAGGTCGATGAATAGTTTGCCTGAATCACTTTGCCGTCATAGATGCCGACAATTCCCTTCGTTTCCATCACTGCCCGGTTGGTAATTTCACTCTCCTTTTCCTGGCCGCCGTAGACCTGGTCCGCGGTTGAGGCATAGAGCTCAAAACCACCGTCCTTCCGTTTGCCTTTTCGAGAAATGGCATAGCTCCGGGCGGCAACCGCCTGCGCTTTTAACGCTTCGTAGAACTGGGACGGCATCCGGCCGATCTCGCACGGCACCACACCCATCAAATAGTATTCCAGGGAAAGGTTGTTGATCACCAGCAAACTGCCGTCGGGATTGCGCGTAATCTCAGCTTCTCCCCGATACGGTTTTCCGTTGATCAAAACCGAACCGCCCTGTTCAGGATGGACAACGAGCGGCAACGACGGTTCTAAAACGCGCAGCGAATCCCCGATCGTAACAATCAAGGTATCGGCGATCAGCTTGATTCGCCACGCTGCCCCCGGGTTGCTCCGGCTCATTTTATTTTCAAAACGAATGACAAACGATTTATTACTCGAAACCTCAACCTCTCTTGTCCCGGGGATTACCCCAACCTTCACGAACGGCTCTTCCGGAATCATTGTCGTCTGGGTATACCGGGCACAGCTTACCAATCCCGCGAACATAATAATAAAGAACCACCCTTTTTTCATACGCCATTATATAATTTTTTTGCTCCGAGTCAATAGAAGTCCGCCCGGTCAGTGCAGCGAGATGGACCCAACCTTTTTAAACCGCCTATCGTCAGACTCTAATCCGTAGCCCCAAGCCCCTACAAAGGTGGAATGACCCGGTTTCTCATCCCCTTGACAACCCGGTTGAACCGAGTAAAGTAACTGAATGGCGGGCTGCGGTCGGAAATTACTGTGTGGGACCCTATTGCGTAAGATTTCAGGGGACGCGGCATCGACCATCCATCTGAGCTAACTACGGGGCTTATCTGCAGGCGCAAGTTGCGCGCGCCGTCGAATCATACGCACTGGCCATACACTTAGGCGTGGACGTGACGGCGGACATGCTTAAAGTACAAAGGTTCAATTGCATTGTGACCTGCACCGGCGGCAAGCCGGTGACGCCGGCGATTCCCGGGGTGAATTTGCCACACGTTGTCCACGCGTTAGACCTGTTCCGCTTGCCTTCCGTGGCCGAGACTGCGACTAAAGTTGTCGTCATCGGTGGGGAGAGGTCGATTGCGAGGCGGCCTATTTTCTGGCCTACGAATTGGGCAAGCACGTCACGGTAGTGGAGATGCTGCCCTATCTTACGAAGGATGCCTGCACCGCCAACCGTGATTATCTCATACATTACCTGGAATGGAAAGGGGTGACATTGCTCAATTGCGCACATGTGACGCAAATAACGCCGGATCACGTTCAAGTACAGCGCAACGTCTCACCGAGTATTCCTGACCCTTATGTGACGTGGGCGGTGGTGCTGCCGGAGAACGTGGTCAATCCACTGGCTCGCCCCATCAAAGAGGAATGGCGGGATGAGAACATATCCGCCGATCTCATCGTGCTGGCGACCGGTTTCCGACCTGACGATGCACTGTATCACGAGTGCGTGCGCCTGCATGCCGCACCGGAACTGCACGTCATCGGCGACGCTTTCCGTCCGGGTGACATTTTCGTGGCGACGCGGGCGGGGTATCTGACCGCATTGGCGTTGTGATCTACTCTTCTGTATCCTTGTCCTTTGCCTTTCCCCTCCCTTGCTTTTGTTGTACAATCTATGGGTTAAGCTTTTACCACATAACATCGAGGCGAAAGGTATGATTTACGAGAACGTTTGTATTGAGGGCATGGGGTACGTCATCCCGGACACTATTGTGACCACGGCGTGGTTGGAAGAGCAGATTGCGCCGGTTTATCAATCATTGGGAATTCCAATGGGCTATATCGAGCGGCTGACCGGTATTAAGGAGCACCGTTGGTGGAACGAGGGCACGCGCGTGTCGCAGGCGTCATCATGGGCCGGAGAGCGTGCTTTGCTGAACGCTGGCGTCGCGCCTGGCGAAGTCCAGTGTTTGATCAATGCTTCTGTGTGCCGGGATTATATTGAGCCGGCGACATCCACCTTTGTTCATAATAACCTGGGTTTGCCGCCGACGGCGATGAACTTTGACATGGTCAACGCTTGCCTGGGCTTTTTGAACGCGATGATGGTCGTGGCGAATATGATCGAGTTGGGCCAGATTGACACCGGTATGATTGTGGCGGCGGAAGACCCACGCGCGGGACAGTTGGTGACGATTAAGGAACTGTTGGAGAATCCACCAAGCAAGGATGCGCTGCGCGATAAACTGGCTTCGCTGACGCTGGGGTGCGCGTCCGTGGCGATGGTGTTGCGGCATAAATCGGTATCCAAAACCGGTAAGCGGCTGCTTGGCGGCTATTTTTACGGCAATACGGTATACAACCATCTGTGTGTCGCGCAGACAACCTGGATGCACACGGACTCTTCCAAATTGATGAACGAGGGTGCGAAGGTGGTGGTCAAGGCGTATGAAGGGTTTAA
>CAYHGV010000030.1:0-29811 GCA_964356135.1 uncultured bacterium | reverse complement strand
GAACTGCATACCCTCGACGACTTCAAGCTCGGTCTCGGCGGTCTTGTCCTGGTCGTGGATGAAGCCGAAACCGTCACCCACCTCTGGGATATCTTCGCGTTCACCCGAGGCATTAACTTCCTCGAAGGTGTAATCCGGACCGCCCGCAATGACCCGGATTTAACCCGGCTCGACACCAAATTGATTCACAATCAGGTGCGGCCCACCCCCTATATTTACCGCGAGCCGCATCTCCTGCTGATTATTGCCACCACCCCCACCCCTTACGATTACACCTATATAAAACTCACCCATCTGGTTGAAAACCGGTTGACCCTGGCGCCGCTCGCGGTCGAGGATTTGACCCAGGCATTTGGAAGGTTGGTTGAAATCTATCGCCACGCCTATCCCGATTTCAAACTTTCCCTGCTGGACAAAAAAAGGATTCTGCACGATGCCCTGCAGGCAGCGAACGGCGGGGTGAGACTGTTTTTAAAATTTTCGGTTGAGACGTTAGATATCGAGCGGCTCGGTAGCTAGGAGTCTGTCGGAATACCGAATGTTTTACACTTAGGCAACCAGGTGAAGACTCGGTGTCATTGCTTCGCCCCGATAAATCGGGGCTCGCAATGACAATATAACCAAACCGTAGTGCAAAATATAAATCGCTCCCATTAGTATCTCCCACCGTTTTTCTTCCGTAGATGTTCTCCGACCGACTCCTCGACACTCGCTCTCGCCACTGTTCCCCGAATCCAATTCCGCACCGCTTTGATCGGTTAACGAATCAGGGTAGCGACGTGCGGTCTACAAAAATATTATCCCGGATCGACGTGAGACTCGAAACAAAGTAGAGTGTTACTCGATGCCACCTGGCAATTTCCCGAAATGCCTCGATGCCTTTCGCTATCGTCATCTTCGGTTCGGTTTCCGAATCCTCGCCGACCGTCGCACCGACAATTATGCCCGCTCGTAAAAAAACCAGTCCGACCCTACCGGTCGTCACGGCCGCTAAACAGCCATTCGCTTTATCCCGCTGCAAAGACCGAAGCTGTTTCCTCAGAGCCGAACTCACCCGGGGCGACCGGTTAAAAACCGACCGCCGCATGGCAACCAGGGCAAAACCCAAAAAAAGCAACCCACCAAGTGCCACGACCAAGACCACTACCGGATTTTTCCTGTTGCTTCCCGGGCTTGGCCGAAGCCCCGGCCGCTTGGGATCTGATGCCGGGTCTTCCGCTACTGTTCCCCGGTCCTTAAGCAGCCGGGCGGCGCCCTGGGCAGCGGCGTTGTCGGGATCGAGCCGCATGATTTCTTTACTGAGCTCCTGGGCTAACCGGTAATCCTTACGCTCGAGGGCGGTTTCAAGATACTCCTGTAATCGCCCAACTTTTTCCGCTGTCAGCTGTTTTTGTATCCGCACGACCGACGCTACAGCCCCGGTCAGCCCTAAGTCGGCCGCCTGCGTATAATTGGCAAGGGCATCGGCACTGCGGCCGAGCCGTTCATAGGCAAGCGCTAAATTATAGAAGAGTTCTGGACGGCGGGGATTTTCTTTCAGCGCTTGCTGGTACAATTCGATCGCCGCACGGTACTGACCGCGCCCGAGCAACGCAGTCGCATCTTCGAAATGACCGGCATTGGTTGTAACGAGGAAGAACCCGACTAAAAAAAATACTTTTCCCGTAACCGCGGAACCCCTTTTGGGCATCATTCGGCTCCGGGCGCCGGAACAGCTTGCGCCCATCCGATCAAAACGCGCGCTCGACCCTGCCTGTGCATTATCGTCTACCATACTATTATCCCCAAGAAATCTCCTGCATAATTAAAAAAAACTAAAAATCGTTCAGAAATTCAGTGCGAATTACTTTCCCCGTGGCTCTTCTTCGACAAAAATGAGTTCCTGCTTGATTGTATCATTACTCGAATTCTGGTCTTCTTTCATAATAGTGCTGATTTTTATCGAATAGCTGCCGCTCTCATGCGGCACCCATCGACTCCATTCAACTTCTCTCGTCTGGTCAACCGGGACATTTTTTAACATGATCGAAGTGACGGTATCGGCGTAGACGCTCTGGTCACCTTTCAATATCGTGCAGGCAACCTTAAAGGTTTCTTTGTATACCCCACGATTGCTGACCTTCGCCTGGGGCACATATGACCGGCCGATTTTAATCTTATCACCGGAGACAACCCCCGCCGCGGCGACATCATGATCGAAGCGGCTGGAGAGCAATTCAAGATTGTCAAACCAAACGGTCTGCCCATAGCCGCCTGCGGCCACCCCTACCGGGTCTTTGACCGAACCGGCGATCATTTTTATTTTGAGAATTTCGGCCGTCGGTGAAAATCCTGCCCGCCGCCAATCTTCGTTGAAATTTCGCCCGTGCCGGTAAAAAGTATCGCTGGGCGGTACGGTCAACTCGATATTCTTTTCATGGTCGCTTTCCGGCGGCAGCTGAGCGTCCTCGTGCCGGTAGAAGTATTTCAGCTCGTACATCCCCCGCGGTTCGGCATAACCGGAAACAATCACCCCGAACCAGTACGGCGTAGCACTCGTCTCGACCCGGGCGGGCAGATATTTTACGAACCAGTAGACACTGTCGATTTCGGAAATTTTTCGTTTGCTCAGGTCCTGGCTGAGATAGCCAAAGCGCAGTAACTGCGGCGGCGCGTCTTCCAGACCGGTGCGGAGATCAATCATCCCGGCCGATTTTTCATAGCCGCCCGCTGCATGCCGGCTTACGTTCGTCTCGTCGGTATTTTGAAATTGTACCCAGAGTGGATTGTTCTCTTCGAATGTGCTGTCCTGGATTAAATTGTATTTGCTGCCGGTCCCGGCCCTCACGGTTGAAAACACCGCCATCCCGGCAAGCATCAGTGCCGGGATCGGTTGTAAGAATCGGAATCTCGGTTTCAATTTTATTTCACTCATACCGCTAAATATAATCACTCGGCGGCGGTTGTCAAGAGCGGTTTTACAACAACCCGTCGAATGGTAATATCCCGGAACAGCGCCTCCTGCCGTAACGAGATCTCACCCAGTCGAACCAGTTCGAGCACCGCGATAAAAACCACCACCATTTCCTGGACATTTCGACAGTCTTTGAGCACGGTAGAAAAAAACAGTTTTTTTTCTTTCGCTAATCGTTGCCGGAGCATCTCCATCTGCTCGTCAAGTCGGATTTCCGGCAGGCTCAACTCCCAATCTTCTTCTTTGACCGTCCGCCGCAGGATCATCTGGAATGCGAGCGCCAGTTCAAAGAGATTGCCGGTTTCTTCCACTTCGAATTCCACTGCCGGCTCGCTTGATCGTGGAAACAGTCGGCGCCGCCGTTCCTCGATTGTCGAAAGCACTTGTGCCGCTTTCCGGTAGCGGGCAAGTTCTTCGAGAATTTCGGCCAGGCTTGTCGTTCCGCTCACCTCACCTTCCTCTTCCCGGGTTCGAGGAAGGAGACTGCGGATTTTTAATCGGAGCAGTATCGTTACGACATAGATGAATTCCGCGGTATCGTCCAGATCCAGTTCAACCAGCGACTTAATGTAGCCTAAAAATTCATTGGTAATCCGGGCAATCGGGATTGCAAAAATATCGAGCTCATCTCTTCGGATCAGATAGAGTAAGAGCTCAATCGGGCCTTCGTAGTTATCGAGCTGAATCCGATAGGTCACGTCCCAACCCTCAAAAGTTCGTAGACCCGCACCGGCCCGGTCGGCCCAGCGATACCCGACTCCAGCACCACTCGAAATCGAGCCTGTTCTTTCAGCAGGTCCTGCGTATGTTGGGTCGCAAGGATCGTCGTTTTCAGACGTCGGTTGAGGGCTGCCAGATTATCAACCAGCGCCAGCGCCGGACCCAAAACCTGATAGTCCTGGGTCGGTTTTAAAAATCCGATCAAAACCTCGGCCGTCTCGAGGACCACTCCCAACTCCAAAAACCCTCTCCCTTCCGCCTGCAATCGGGCACCGATGATCGAAAACTTGCGCCGCATTTCCACCGCCGCCTTGGCTGCCATCAGAGCGTGGTTTTCCAGCACCAGCGGTGCACCAAAACTTGCTACCAGCCCGCCGGGGATATATGAGGCGACAATTCCGCCGTGCGCAAATACCACCCCGGCCATGGTCGTAGTAAATTCCTCCAGAACCTGGTTAGCAATCTCCGGATATTGAGGGATCAAAGGACTCAGATTTTTAATTTCCGCCCGTGCCAGCGTCAGGGTGACGGGTTTGAGCGTGAGGAGGTCACTAGACTGCCGCACCAGTTTTTTCAACACCGCCGGCGGTACCCGATTTTCTAAAACTGCCACCAGCCGCCGGTTACCCCGCCCCTCGGTCGCACTCTTTAAGACAAAACCGGTAACTGCAACCAGCGCTAAACTGGTTATCGGCGAAACCAACTCGATCCACACCCGTCCCGACTGACAACTCAAAAAACAGATAACGAGATACAACCCCGGACCAGCGACCGCAGCCGGAATTCCCAACACCGGCCGATAGCGCAGGATGACGAATGCCATGCCGACGCCGAATAGCATCGTCAAAAAAAAGCTGACCGCGCGCGGGCTCCGGGTGACACTGAAACCATTGATAATGTTCGCGAAGATCACTGCTTGCTCCCGTACCCCGTCCGGCGGCAGCGGACCAAAGTTCACGCTCGAGCTGCCGATGAAAACTACTTTGTCTTTAAACTCATCCAACGCGATTATTCGCTGGAAGACATCGAGAAAGGAAACCGTTTTAAGCCGGGTGTTCGGCTTGAGGTAGCGCAACCGTGCCCCGGCTTCGACCGTCAGGCTGGCATTTTTGACTTTGAGCAATTCGCCCGTCACCACCTCAATCTGGTTGAACGCACCCATATCGCTCATCGCCATTGCCAGGGCGAAACTCGGATACAGGGCGTCTTTACCCTGAATCATTAATGGCTGAGTGCGGATTCGTCCATCCGGGTCAGGAGAAAATTCACCAAAACCCATTCCTTTCGCTGTTTTACTAAAACTTTCAATCGGAGTTAAAAACTGGGAGTGTTTGATAATTTCGAGCGGCAGCTTGACGTATCCTTCAGCGGTCCGTCCGGTATTATAAACGGGAAACGGCAGCGGCCCCCCACCGGTCCTGCCTTCGGTTGCCCAATAGGCCAGAAAGACCCGATCACTCCTTCTCAGGGCACTGGCTAATTGCGGATCCATTGTAACGCTTGACAAAACACTCGTGATAATCTCGCTGCCCCGGGCTTCGGGCAGTCTCAGCCGGCGGGCTATCGCTGAGCCGTAGTTTTCGGCATAGAACCCGATCTGCTCGGAACTGATATAGTCCGAATTATATAGTGGCAGATAGAGTCCGATCATCCGTGCATTCCCGAGATAATCAATGATTTGGGCTAAATAGGTGCGGGGCCAGAGTTCAGGGTCGCCGAGTTCGTTAATCGTTTTGTCGTCGATATCGACAATGATAATCGGTGATAAATACGCTGCCGCGAGCGGGGAGGTCTTCATCCGCAAATCATAGCTCGCGGTTTCGAGTGGATCGAAAGCATGCGGAGCGACCATACTGACAATGAACAACACGATCGGCGCTGCCAGTCCGACGATCAGAACATCACGGATGATGGTTTTCATAGGGTTATCAACTGGTAATCGCGACTGCCCAATCCCAACTGCTCGCAATACCCCAACTGGACGGTCGAATCGATTGCTGGATAGATTTTTTTGATCTTTGATTCAATCCGGTCGAGCGCCGCCTGGTCGCAGGCGACCGGATTCAGTGCTGCCATCACCCCGGCATCGGCCATAAACGGCTTTTCGGTAACATTGTAGCAGTCGCAGTTCGGGGTAATATTGATGAGAAAATTTATCGCTGCGACTTTCCGTTCGTCGAGCACGGCATAAAAATATTCGGCGAGTTTCTCCTGGACCGGCTCGGAAGCATCCTCCCATTCGATGCGCGTCGCCGACTTCGGGCACACTGCCAGGCAGCCGGCGCAACCGACACAATGGTTATAGTTGATAACCGCTTTTTCGTTTTTAAGACTGATCGCCGCCTGGGGACAGTATTCGATGCAGGCTTCGCAACCATCGCACCGCTCGGGAATCACCTTCGGTTTCGAGGAAGAATGCATCTCGAGTTTGCCCCCTTTTGCCGCCAGACCCATCGCGAGGTTTTTAATCGTCCCGCCATAGCCGGTGAGCATATGGCCTTTAATATGGGCAACACTGACAATGAAATCGATACCGGTCAACCCCTTGGCAAGTTTCGCGCGTTTGACGTGCTTTAAATTTATCACCTTCTCATAGTAGTCGCCACCCCGCATGCCATCAACGATTCGGATCGGCGCCAAAACCTTCTGGGGTAAGAAACCGTGTTCATACGCCAATTGCTTATGGGATTTGGCATCCTGGCGCCGGCCCCGATAGAGCGTGGTCGTTTCCAGAAGCTGGGGTTTGCCTCCCCGTTTCTTCACAAATTTGATGATCTCCTTGAGATAACTCGGCGGGATAAAATTTTTATTCCCCGCTTCACCGAAATGGGTTTTTATTCCCACCGGACGACCCGGCTTGACTGGTTCGAGGACGCCGCTCTCTTCAACGAGCGTTGCCAATTTTTCGGGTAGATACTGAACCGGGCAGAAATAGACCGGGCTCTTCATTACATTGAATTATATAACCCCGCCCACCTCTGTCAAGCATGGTGGTCTATTGCGTTTACCCTGTTTCTTGCGTTTGTTGCGTTCCTGCGCTTCCTACGTCTTCTGCTTTTCTTTTATTTTCCATTTTTCACTTTGCATTTTTATTTTTCTGCCTACTGCCTACTCCTTACTCCCTACGCTCTCCTTCTCCTCCGCACCTCTGCTCCTCTTCACCTCCGCTCCCTTCGCCCTACGCCTTACGCTTCCCCCCCTCTTGACAGGAGCGTTCCTCGGGATAGAATCGCTCAAGCAATAACACGATGCCAATAAAGCGAACACCGTTTTATGACCGTCACCGGACGAATAACGGCCGGATTGTTCCGTTTGCCGGATTCGAGATGCCGCTCCAGTTCCAGGGCATCATTTCCGAACACCTCCGGGTGCGAACCACCGCCGGAGTATTTGACGTTTCGCACATGGGCAGAGTAGAAATCCGCGGTCGCGAAGCGTTTGAGTTTGTCAACCGGGTGACAACCAACGACATCTCCAATACCCAGCCTTTACAGGCACAGTATTCGGCATTCTGCTACCCCGACGGGGGAATCGTCGATGACCTCCTCGTCTATAATCTGGGTGACTATCTGCTGCTGGTGATTAATGCCGCTAACACCGAAAAAGACCTCGCCTGGCTTCAGGAGAATAAACCGGGTGCGGTCGAGATTATTGACAAAACTCCCGAGACCGCCCAACTCGCAGTCCAGGGACCGGTCGCCGAACCGCTCGTCCAGAAATTGGTCGATTTCGATTTAAAACCGGTCCTCTACTACTGGTCGCACAACGGTTCGGCCGTCGGTGTGCCTGCGTTAATCTCGCGCACCGGTTACACCGGTGAAGACGGATTTGAACTCTATTTTGATGCCCGGCACGCACTTCGAGTCTGGGATGCGCTGTTTGACGCCGGCAAAGAATTCAACCTGGAACCGATCGGTCTCGGTGCCCGCGACACCCTCCGGCTTGAGATGCGCTACTGCCTGTATGGTAATGATATCGATAAAACCACCAACCCCCTAGAAGCGGGCTTGGGCTGGATTACCAAGCTCGATAAACCTAAAGGGTTTATTGGCCGAGATCCGCTTCTCCAAATAAAGGCTTCGGGGCTCAAGCGAAAACTGGTAGCGTTCGAAATGAAAGGAACCGAGATTCCACGGCATGGTTTTACTATCGAGCTTAACGGTGAAGGGGTCGGTCATGTCACCTCCGGCACCTACTCACCCTCCCTTAAAAAAGGCATCGGTCTCGGCTATGTCAAAACCGAATTCTCGGAAATCGGAAACGAACTGGAGATCAGTATCCGCGGCCAGCCGGCGGTGGCGCTGGTTGTCAAACCACCGTTCTATAAACAAGCCACCCACAAGTAACTTGACTGGGAAAAAATATTTTATCACGAAATCCGTCGCGTCCAATTTTGAGGATGGACGCGCAATAGAGTGACTGCAAGGAACTCAAAGCACGAAGGGAACACAGGATATGAAAACTCGCCGAAATAATTTTCGTGATTTCCTAAATTTCGTGATACCAATAAGTTTTTTTAATTGAAGGAGGATTAATGGCAAAAATACCTGATGATTTAAAATACACAAAAACCCATGAATGGGTAAAACTTGAAGGCAACGAAGTCACTATCGGTATCACCGACTACGCCCAATCCGAACTCTCCGATATCGTCTATGTTGACCTTCCCCAACCAGGCAAGCAGGTAAAAACCGGCGAACCCTTTGGCACGATCGAAGCGGTGAAAGCGGTCTCCGACCTCTACGCACCCGTTTCGGGTGAAATCACTGCGATTAACACCGAACTCAAAACCGCACCCGATTTAGTCAACAAAGATCCCTACGGAAAAGGCTGGATGGTCAAAATCAAGGTCTCGGACCCGAACGAGCTCGCCGGCACGCTCAACGCAAAGGATTACAGCCAGAGTATCGAAAAACACGAATAAGATGTCGTTTGTTTCTCACACCCCGGAAGACCGCGCGGCGATGCTAAAAAAGATTGGTGTCACTTCCTTTGATGAGCTCTTGCAATCAATCCCCGCCGGGCTCCGGTTTCAGGGTGAATTGAATCTGCCTTCGCCGCTCTCCGAATTGGAGGCAACCCGACTTCTCAACCAGCTCGCCGGGGCGAATAAAAATTTGAACGAATTCACTTCGTTTTTAGGCGGCGGTGCCTATGACCACGCCATTCCTGCGGTCATCAACCATATTTTGCTCCGGTCCGAATTTTATACCGCCTACACTCCGTACCAGGCAGAAGTGAGCCAGGGAACACTTCAGGCGATCTACGAGTTCCAGTCGTTGATCTCGGAACTGTTCCAGATGGAGATTTCCAACGCATCGATGTATGACGGCGCTTCGGCTTTTGCCGAAGCCTGCCACATGGCGCGGGGAGTAAGCCAGCGAAACGATATCCTCATCACCGAAACCGTTAATCCCCATTATCGGAAAGTAGTCCAGACCTACTGTCAGGGACTGAACATTCCGGTCCGGCTGATACCTGCCCGTAACGGCGTTGTCGATGTTGCGGCTTTAGAGGAGCTCGTTACTGACCGGACCGCCACCTGTCTTCTGCAGCATCCCAATTTTTTCGGCTGCCTCGAGCCGATTTTTGAAATCGAACCGGTCGTCCACTCGAAAGGCGCACTGTTAACCGTTTCGGTCGATCCCCTTTCCCTCGGCATTATCGCACCGCCCGGCGATTACAAAGCCGATATCGCCACGGCTGAAGGTCAACCGTTGGGACTTTCACCCGGATTCGGTGGTCCCTATTTAGGGATTTTTACCACAAAAAAAGACCATATCCGGTTTATGCCCGGCCGGCTCATCGGCCGAACCACGGACCAGGAAGGTAAACCCGGTTTTGTCATGACCCTCCAGACCCGTGAACAGCACATCCGGCGCGAGCGGGCAACCTCCAATATCTGCACCAACGAAGCACTCTGCGCATTAGCGGCAACGATCTATCTGTCGCTTTTGGGCAAACAAGGACTACGAACAGTGGCTGAGCAGTGTCTTATAAAAAGCCACTACCTCGCCCAGAAAATTGCCGAGCTGAAAGGATTTTCCCTTTTCTACCCCCAGCCGTTTTTCAAGGAATTCGTCGTCCAAACGCCGGTTCCCGCCCAAAAAATTGTTAACGATTGTATCGAAGAAAAAATCTTCGCCGGAATCGACTTAGGCCGCTTCAATCCCGACTATCACAGCCGGCTTCTGATTGCGGTCACCGAAAAACGGACCCGGGAAGAGCTTGACCGGCTGGTCGAACTCCTGGGTCGTTATTCCCGGTAATTAGTCATTTCACTTTTTTATTCCTGTTGACTCAATCGGCTAACTAAATATACTCAGTAAATTACAAGGAGCAAACGTGAAACACTGGACCGAAAAATTCTTTTTAGGCAAAAATCCGCGCTGGCTGCACATGATGAACTGGCAATGGGCGCGGGGCAAAACCAGTGCCCGCCAGATAGTCAAATTATTAAAAAAATATGGCATACATAAAGGGAATCTGCTGGAAGTCGGTTGCGGCAACGGCCGCATCTCACTCCCGCTGGCTCAACAGGGACTAAAGGTCACCGGCGTTGATATCAGCCCGGTTTTTATCAGTGATGCCCGGCGCCGTGTCCGCACATCCCGGATTCGTGCCGATTTTATCGTAGGTGATATGCGCAGGCTCAAAAGCGTCGTCCGGGGCAGATTCGATGTCGCGCTCAGCATCTGGACTGCGATCGGTTACTATGACAAAAAGACCGATAAAAGAGTTCTCGCCCAGGTCGCCCGTCTGCTCAAACCGAAAGGGCTGCTACTGGTTCTGCAAACGATGTCCCAGGAGTTCCTGAGCAGCCATTACTGCCCTACCAATTATGATGAAACCGACCGCTATCTGATTCTCCATAAGAGAAGCAAATTCGACCGGTTCCATTCCCGCGATCAGGGAACCTGGGTTTACTACCAGAAGGTCGGCAAAGACCTGAAATACCTCGATGAATTCGAGGTCAAACTCAAAATCTATTCACTGAACGAACTGGTCGAAATGGCGGAAGAGTCCGGGCTCGAATTCGTTGCCGCCTATGACAATCTGGCGACCTTTGAGCCGGCACGGGCAGACAGCCGTATCAATCTCGTCTTCCGAAAACCGTAAGAATTAGAAATCAACCACGGAAGACACTGAAGACACCGAAAAGAGCGTAAGGAGCAGGAAGTAAGGAGCGGGAAAATTTAGAATTTAACCACGGCATGTGAAGCATAGCCCCTTCCTCTTGTGTCATTCTGAGCTCGGCTCGTTTCGAGCCGCAAGCGAAGAATCTCATTTTTGAGTTGGTGGAGTCCGCCGTGCACCGTGGCGGACAACATCCGCATTGTAACCATTCACCATTTAACCAATTTTAATTTAACTTGTTTCTTTCCGTTTCAACTGTAAAACTTCGACCAGATGTTTAATTCGCGAAACATAAATATAAACCAGCAAGACATAGGCACCGATAATCGACCACCGATGATTGAGCATAAACAGTAAAAGGATAAGGAACGCTATCTGTCCGTTTACCGTCCTCCATTTCGCCGGGATAAAAGGGTTTTTTGAGATTTTACTCCCTTCGTAGGTAGCGATCGCGAACAGCACCAGCGGGACCGACGATAAAATAATATACGGCAGCGGAACAAAACCTTTGATCATCATGCAGACTGCCAGCAAAAACCCGATCCCGCCATCGGCAATCAAATCGAAATTATTACCGAACGTGGTTACGCACTTCCATCTTCTCGCCGCCATCCCATCGAGCAGGTCCAGGGCGAGAAAGACCAGGTACAGCAGAATACCCAGCGGCTTTTCGTTACCATACAATAAGCCGATAACCAGAATCCCGATCAGCAGCCGAACGAGCGTAATCGCATTGGCGATGTTGAAAATCGTCACTTTATGCTGGTTATTGTTCGGGAGTTCGTGAGTTGTCGCCTCTAAAACCGGCGCAACCCGCGACCGGTCAAATTCCGAAATTATTTTTTCACCCCGGTCGGTCACAAACCTTCCTGTGAACTCAATACGGCTATCATTGTCGCCATTGTAAATACCGATGTCTCTTTGTCAATGATTGTGGCTCAATTTCATCGCTCAAAGCTCAAATCGAAATTTTTATACCTGATACTACCTGATTCTTGACCCGCAATCCAGCTTTGAGGTATACTACGGCTATGCCCGAGCCTAAGGTTACGATCATTCCCATCGACGCGCCGTTTTTGCGCGTCTTTGCCCGGCAGCTCGTGAAAAATTTCCGTCACTCTTTGCCCGACCTCTCCGCCATTCTCGTCATCGTTCCCAACCAGCGCAACAAATTCTATTTCCGCCGCTATCTCTTGGAAGAGTCGAACGCTCCCGGCATCATTCCGCCGGTAATGAAAACCGTCGATGAGTTTATCGAAACGGTCTATGAATCACTGGGCGGCAAGCGGGGGAGACTGCTCAATCGAATCGAACGGAACTTCATCCTCAAGCAGGTCGTCGACACGCTCAAGGTCGAGTCCTGGCAGGAGCTCGACTTTTTGAGATTTATCGCCATCGGCAACCGACTGCTCACCTTTTTCGACGAACTGGCAAAAGAACGGCTGACACTCGACGCGATCGAAAAATTCGTCAAAGCCGGCCATTACCCTGACCGCTATGTCGAAAACGAACTGCCGATTCTTAAAGATATTTATGACCGCTACCGGCAGAATCTCAAAGCCCGGGGCTACCAGGACGAAATCGACAAGTTCGACCTGGTGTATAACAATTTTACGAGCCAATTGTTGAACGGCTACGATGCGGTTTTCATCGCCGGCATCGGCGCAACAACCACAGTTGAAAACCGCATTATCCGCGAAATCTTAAAAAAACCGGCTTCCCGGTTAATGCTTCACTCCGGTCAAAAAGAAGAACTGGTAACACCTGAACTGGACCAGCCGTTCTACCTCCATGCCAAATTACTGGCAGCGCTCGGTAACGAAAACCGTACGGTCACGGTCGAGAATGGCACTCGACCCGAGCCGCCGGTGTTCCACATCCGATCGACGAAAACCGATTCCCAAGAGACTCTCCATCTGCGCACAATCTTAAATCAGCTCAAAGACCGCTACCCGCCCCACCGCATCGGCATTATCCTCGCCGATGAGACGATGATCGATTCGATCATTGAACCCCTGCGCGCTTCGTCGATTGGCTATAACCTCTCGCTCGGTTTTCCTTTTACCAAATCGCTCCTCTACTCGTTGGTAAGCTCCCTCCACTCGGTTATCGAAACCGGCTGCCATTATCTGGAATTTTTCGCTTTCATCAAGCATCCGCTTTTTAAAAATGGAGTAATCGACCTGCTCTCGCTTCGGCCGATGGTCTACCGCCTCGAGCGCTTTATGACCGGGGAGCGGTTCAACTATTTCGAGCCTCTGGCCTGCGCCCAGGAAGAATTCGGGCCGCTGGTTTCGCTCGCTCAAACCTGCATTACCGCCGCTACCACCGAGCAGCCGTTTAACCGGTATGTCGAAAGCATTGCCCGTCTCCTGACCACGATCCTCGACTACAACCATGAGTTGATGAGAACCCATGCGGCCGAGATCGGCGAGTTCTTCGACCGGTTAACCAACCTCGCAAAACTCCGGCTGCCGGCGGATAGCATAAAACCCGGGAGCTCCATGCTCGAATTCATCCTCCAGATGATGAAGGCCGAGACCTACAATCTGTTCGGCGACCCGATGCGCGGCGTCCAGGTAATCGGGCTGCTGGAAGCACGCAATCTCGATTTCGACTGCATCATCCTGCCCGCGCTCAACGAAGGCATCTTCCCGCGTAAAACCGAAAAAGACCTGTTCATCAATCATGAAGTACGCCGGCAGATCGGGCTACCATATGATAAGGAACGGGACAACCTCTATCTCTATTATTTCACCCAGCTCACCACCGGGAAAAAAGAGGTCTTTGTCTCCTATGTACTCGAAGAAAAACGGGATGTCCGGTCCCGGTTCGTCGATTTTCTTACAGAAAAAGGCGCAACCGTTGACGAATCGAAGATCCTGCTCGAGCGCCAGGCGATCGAATGTTCGCCCAGAGAAATCGCCAAAGACAAACCATTGTTGGATTTTTTGTATACGACGATTACCAAAAAAGGGTTGAGCCCGACCGCGTTGCGCGATTACACGGTCTGTCCCTACCTCTTCTATCTCCGTTACCTGCTCCGCATCCGGGAGCCGGAAGAGATTGTCGAAGAACCGACCGGTCTCGAATGGGGCGCAGCAGTCCATGCCGCTTTGAAAATTTTTTACGGCGAAGATTTCCCGGAAGGTTTTACCGATGACACCCTGACCGAGGCTCATGCCCGGCTCAGCCTGCGGCTCGAACAGGCGCTGCGGGCGATACTTGCCCGAAAGCCCAAGCCGGCGACTTTTTTCGACCTGAAACTGTGGACGAAAAGACTGGACCGGTTTTTACGCCACGAACTTTCGCGGTTCGCAGAAGGATTTACTGTCGAAACCGCCAAGTTGGAAAAATACATCGACTACCATCTTTCGCTCGGAGATTTGAAAATCCGGTTGAACGGTTTTGTTGACCGGGTCGACCGGTTTAATAATTTGTATTACATCATCGACTACAAGACCGGCAGCCTGCCGCCGATCAAAAACTATACGATCGATGAGGATTTCGTTGAGTTTCAGCTGCCGTTATACGGACTGATCCTCACCCGGGGAGAGTTTGGAAAAATCGCCGATCTGGCATACTACGCAATCGGAAAAAATGTCGCGCTCCACAGTATCAAGCAGCGGCTTGCGACCGACATCCCTTCGTATTTACGCCAGTTTCAGGACGAAATATTGATTCCCACCCTGGAAGAGCTGATCGACCCGGCCCGGCCGTTCTTTGCGAACCGAAGCGAAGCGACCTGCGGCTACTGCTCGTTTAAAAACCTCTGCGGGATGTAGTGCGGTTCTGAACCGATGGATACTATCGAAAACATCGCCCTGGAATCGGCTGCCGGCTCGGGCAAGACCCGCGCCCTTACCCGCCAGTTCCTCCGGCTCTACCTCGACGAAGCCGGTTACCAACTTCGCACCCTCTACGGCATCACCTTCACCAACGAAGCGACCCTCGAGATGAAAAACCGAATCCTGCGCTACCTCGACCTGCTCGTAACCGGCGTGCCCCGGGATGAATCCGAGCAGGGTATTCTTGACTATTTCCGCCGGTTGTTCCCCGATATCGGCGAGCGGGCATCCCGGAAAAAACGGTATCTGCTCACTAACCTCTCCGATTTGAACATCAGCACCTTCCACAGCCTGTTCGCTTCGTTCCTGTCGTCGATACCGTTCGCAGCCGGCGTCCTGCCCGATTACGAGATCGTCGACGAGAACCAGGGCCGGCTCATCTTTGACCGGGTACTCGACCGGTTCCTGGCAACCGTTCATAAAAACGAACGGCTGCTGGCCGCGGTCGAGAATTTAACCACCGACGCAGAGACTTCAATCAAGTCTCTGCTCACCGATACCTACAAGCAGGCGCTGCCCTGGTTCGGATTCCTCACCGACCTCATCGACCGTGAACCGGAGATCAAAACCTCGGTCCAAATACTGGGCAGAGAATTTCAAGGCGAGCTGCTTCAGCTCGCCCAATTTATTGAAGAACATGAATATGCCGGCAGGACAAAATCCACCGGCACAATCAATAAAAACCTTGCCGGCTACGTAGCTAAACTCCAGGCGTATCTTTCGGACCCGGACCTGGAAACCATCTCCTCTATCCTGAAAGCGGATTTTACCGGCACGAATTATATCAAAGAATTCATGAACAATCTCGGTACCAGCGCGGACGAGTTCATAGCACTCATCAGCCGTCTGCGGCAGTCGAAGCAGGCATACTTTAACGCACTCTCCAATCAGAAGATCGCCGCCTACTTAACCCCGATTCTCGAAATCCATCGCCGGTTCGAAGAGGAAAAGCAGAAAAAGAACGTCCTGAGTTTTGCCGATATCGAGAGCTATGCGCTGCGGGCGTTCAAGCGGGACCTCGAGCCCGACTACCTCTACTTTAAAATCGGCGCCGAAATCAGCCATCTCTTGATCGATGAATTCCAGGATACGAGCTATCTCCAGCTCGAGATTTTAAATCCGATCATCACCGAAATCACCGCGGTCAGCCCGAAGGAGAAAAGTCTCTTCTATGTCGGCGACCCCCGGCAGGCGATCTTTCGCTGGCGCGGCGGCAGTGCCGAGCTTTTCACCCTGCTCACCGAACGCCATCCGGGAAAAATCAAAAAGGACAATCTCTCCAAAAATTACCGGAGCAGAGAAGAGATCATTGCCTTCGTCAATACCATAATCGGCTCGACCGACCAGGCACGGCCGGACAATACCGGCGGCTGGGTCCGGATCGAAAACACTGGCACCGTTTCCGATATCGAGACCGCCCGGCAGAGCGCAATCGCTCGAACCGCGAGCCTCGTAAAAACACTGCACGCCGACTACGGCTATCGTTATTCCGATATCGCCGTCCTCGTCCGGCGCAACGATTTCGGGGCGGCAATTGGCTATGAGCTCGCCCGACAGTCGATCCCCTGCGTCAGCAAGTCCCAGGCTGATATTTTGTCGAGTGATGATGTCCGCCTCATTATCCAGCTCTTGAAATTCCTCGATGACCCGGAAAACGATTTTGCGCTGCTCCATCTCCTCCTCTCGCCGGTGTTTAACCTCGAACCCGAGACCCTGCGCCATCTGAAAGGCCGCTCGAAAACCATCTACCTCGCCCTTCGGAAGAACCATCCGGACTGGCACGTAACCAAAAAACTGAAAGCACTGCTCGACCTAGTCTACTTTTCCAACCCCTACGAACTCCTCTACCGGATTTACCAGGAACTCGGGCTAAAGATGTCGTATCCCCTGGCAACACTGCTCGATGCTGCCGCCGATTATGCCCGGCAGGGATTTTCTTCATTAAGCGCATTCATCGACTGGCTTGAAACTACCGGCACGGCAATCGAAATCAAAGAGAGCCTGCCCGAAGGGGTTGAAGTGCTCACCGTCCACAAGGCAAAAGGACTCGAATTTGAGGTCGTCATCCTTGCCGAGACCTTTTACGACCCGGCCCGGGGCGAAAATCCCAAGTTTCTATTCTCCTATACCGAAGACCAGGTCAGGCCGGATAAGATCTACTGGCGTCAGTTCGGTAAATATGATGCCAACCTGGTCGAAGCCGAGCAGAAACGGGTGAAGAACGATGAACTTAATCTCTTATACGTGGCGATGACCCGGGCGAAATCCGGACTCTACATCCTCGGCTGCAGCAAAGAAGAACCGGTTGGATTCTGGTACAAAGTAATCAGTCAAAAAGTAGGCGGGGAGTATGCAGCGGGTGACCTGAAAGAAAACCCGCCCTTAGTTGAAGAGCGGCCGGAAAAAACCTACGGTCCCCTGACCGAAACAGTGCCAATCGTTAAAGATGAGAGTGCGCGAGCTGAGGATTCTCTCCAAATGGAGAGAATCCTCCAAGGAGATGGTTCGCTCGTTCCCGAGCGAACCATCTACACTCCGACCGAGCGCGAAGTCGAAATCCTGGAGCCGGCACGGCGCAAAGGGATGGAATTCGGCGACCTGGTGCACAAAGCGTTTGAGCGTCTCGAGTGGCTGGCCGCCGGGAAGCCCGGCGACACCGAGAAGTTCGGCGGCGCAGACCCGAATGCAGCAGCGGCCGCGATTATCGCCTTCATTAAAGACCAGCATACCCGCATTCCCGAAGACACGATCGCGATCGATAAAAAGTTGGCACCGCTGCTGATTGAAACCCTCTCCGACCCGGACCTGCGGTTCATCTTTTATAAAGACGGCAAAGATAAAAAATGCAAAAACGAACTGCCCCTGTATTTTGAAGACGAAAAGCGCGATGTCTCGACCCATCTCGACCGGGTGATTATCGAACCGGAAAAGATAATTATCATCGATTATAAAACCGGCAGCGAAAAACCGGAATATAAACAGCAAATGCGGGTGTATAAGAAAGGAATTGAAATCATTTATCCCGGTAAACCGGTCGAAGCGATTTTGATTTATCTGGAAGCGGAGCGGGGGAAAAAGGTAGTTACCGTTTAAGCGTCGAAGAATTCAAATCTTTGAGATTCCAAATTGGAATATCAAAGAAAGACAGAGGAGAAAGTTCAATCTTTAAGGTCGCAAATTGCGACCACCTGAGTTCTCTTAAATATGCCCCCTATCTACCGTACGCCTTTACTGAAACTCGAAGAGTCCAGCGACTGAAAGGAGCTGCACAAGGTACCACAATGCTATTCGACGTCCTGCGAAGCCCCGGGCAATTCAGTTCGCTATTGACGTGCGGAAAACCCGGCGGTAAACTCAGGACATGGGTGAACCAACAATGAGCCATCGACTGTTGACTATTACTCCTCATCTCCATCGTAGCACCGATTTTATAATCTTGTGCCGCATTCCATGATTAAATATAGTCTCTGTTCCCCAAGAACCCCTCTAATTCTGTTATTCGATTATCTTGAGGTCACAATTTGTCACCTCAAGTTACGAAAGTGTCAACCATGAAGAAAGTAATTAAAATCCTTAACGAACTGCTGAGAAAAGGATTAATCAAAGACTATGCCATTGGTGGTGGCATCGCAACCATCTTCTATGTTGAACCATTTTTAACCTACGATGTAGATGTTTTTATCCGGCTACCCAAAAAAAAGAAAATGCAGAAAATAATTTCGCTTTCCCCAATATTCACCTATCTCGAAAATAAGGGTTATCCGTGGAGCGGCGAGCACATTCTCATCGAAGGCGTACCCGTTCAATTTATTCCGGTCGATACACTCGAGGAAGAAGCAGTCCGTAATGCAAAAAAAATAGAGCACGAAGGGGTTACCGCAAAAGTATTGACACCCGAATATCTGATACTTATTTTACTGCGGGCGGGCAGAAAAAAAGATATTGGCAAAATAGAAAAACTCTTGAGCCAGGCCAGCATCAATATAAAAAAACTGAAACGGGACCTCTCCCGGCATGGCTTAACCGGAAAATTCAAGCCGTTTCTCAGGGAGGGCGAATATGAAAAAAAATAAAGAGATGAAATTTATCATGCGCGATAAGAAAATAATGACCAGAAGAGATTTATTTAAAAGCAAAGAGGCGTTTCACAAACACCAGGCACAGTTACCGTTTGGAGAAAAGATAAAAATCCTCGTCGAATTACAAAAAATCGCCGCCGCCGCAAACCCGGCGAAAGGAAAGAAAATAGTCTGGAAAATCTAGGCGGATGATCGACTGACCACTCCCCTTTTTCTTTACTTATAGCTCAATAGCTTTATCGCTTAAAAGTCCTTCCTTATGTGCCAGCGTTTCCTACATTTTCTGCGTCTTCTGCGTTCTCCTCCACTCCGTTGCCCCTTCCTTGCGTTTCCTGCGAATACTGCGCTTACCACCTTCCGCTCCTTACGCCCTACGCTCTCCTTCTTACGCCCTACGCTTTACTCTCTACGCCCTACGCCTTCTCCTCCGCACCTCCCCTCCTCTTCACCTCCACTCCCTACGCTCTACGCTTTACTCCCTACGCCTTACGCTCTTTTCTAAACCGCTTTTACTAAAACCTTTCCGCTTTCGATTTCTGGAACCGCGATTACATAGCCCTTATTCAGATTAAAATGCCTTAGATAGGACCGAATCTCTTCTTCTTGCTCTTCGATTTGTTCCCTTTTTTCGAAAAAAATCATCTTTGCCGCTTCTTTGTTCGCAAAAACGAAATTGAAGACAAAGGTATCGATTTTATGGGTTTTGTAAAGAATATCGTAGGTCCCTTGCGAAAACTCGATTCCCCTCAGTCGTAATTCCACTCCCACGGCTGAAGAAAAGAGTGCTTCCGAATTGGGGGCATAGATAAATTCCGAGCCAAAGTACTTATAAACCTCCCGGGCAGATTCTTTCAAAGCGGTTGTCAGGTTTACTTCTTTCTTCTTTTTCGGTTTCACCACGGTCGCGGCCGGCATTTTTTTCGGTTTTTTGACAACCTCTAATAGAATTTTAGCGGCAAAACTCAGAACCGCACCCTGGTCGATATCCATCGAAACCATGTAAACCTGTGCCTGTCGTTTGTGCGATTCTTTGATTTTTTTGACCGCTTTCAATTCCACAATCAGCTCTTTACCTCCCCGGCCGTACCAGCGGGGATTGATAATCAGGTCGGGAATACCACCGCCAACCGCATACCCCTTGTAGAGTATCTCAAGATTTCTCTGCCGTTCGTAGGGAATTTCTCTGATTCGGAGCTCGTGCGCCAATGCCTCTTCGTAAGGTGCTTCCGCATACCCTGCCCCTAATACGCTTAACACCTCCTCCGCCGCCCGTTTAACCTCGTTCAGCCAGTTCATACACCCTCCTTTGTTTTAAAGAATATACGGTATTTTTTATGGCATTTCAACAAAATTTTAGTAATGAAAATCGGCGCAGGAGCATCACGCAAACCCGATTGCCCGTTTGGGCTGATAGCCAACCTCGTGGTCGATCGCCCGGATAAAATCCGACATCGTGACGACTTTCTCGCCTTTTGCCAAAGCCGCCCGGGCAGCACTGACCACCGCGTTTTTGATCTGCCCGCCGGTCAGTTCGTAACGTCGGGCGAGAAAGATGACCGATTGACCACTGGCTATCGCCAAGGTACTAATCCAATTGCCTGCCCAAGCACCGATTTTAAAATTTCTAACCCTTATCTTCATTAAGAAATACGGTCTCTGTCCCCATGCAACATGCAAGTCCTGCCTGGAAGGTGTTTAAAGAGGCTTGACATAATAAACAATTTTATTACAATTTGTTTATCTGGGTAAACAGATGATAAACGGAGATATACTTCAAAAGGTCATCGCCGAATGGGTCCGCGGTGCGGAACTGCCGAAATTGACCCCGCGGGAACAGCCGAAACTCGACTTTGGCGGACAACGGATTTTTGCCCTCGTTGGCCCACGTCGGGCTGGCAAAACCTATTTCCTGTATCAGTTAATATCGGACCTCCTCCGAACCGGAAAAACCGAACGGGACGATATCCTCTTCGTCGATTTTGAAGACTACCGACTCAAGGATTTTCGGTCCGAGGATATGGAGAAGCTTCTGGCCGCTTTTTACCAGTTGACGGGGAAACCTCCTCGATTCCTCTTTTTTGATGAGATCCAACGGCTGCCATCCTGGAGTCGGGTCCTCCGCACATTGTATAACACACGCAAATACATCATCACCGCAACCGGAAGCAATGCTATGCTTTTGAGCTCGAAAATCGCGACCGAGCTGAGAGGCCGGTATGAAGATTTTCTGATCCTGCCGTTCTCTTTTCGCGAATTTCTCAGGCACCGTGGGATCGCCTGGAATCGACCACTCCTTGCTTCTCCGGAAGCCGGTCTCATCCTCAGGGCGTTCGATGAGTTCCTGATGTACGGCGGATTCCCGGAATCGGCCGGACTTTCGGAAGAGACGGCCAAGCGGCGTCTCATGCAGATGTATTTCGATACGATTTTTTACCGGGATGTACGGGAGCAATACGGAATACGCGCCCGGCATCTGCTCGACCTGATGATGAGAACTATGCTTGAAACATACTCATCCCTCTTTTCGATCTCGGCGTTTGAAAAGCAGATCAAAGCCAGCGGACTTTCTGGAAGTAAACGAAGCATCGCCGACTATCTGAGATATCTTGAGGAGGCCTTTTTTTTGATTACCTGCGAGAAATTCGATTTTTCGCCACGGAAGCGGATGATGAATCCGAAAAAAATTTATCTCATGGATACGGGATTCTCGCTCCTCGGTGGTTCGTTCACGGTCAACCGCGGACGCCTGCTGGAAAACGCCGTCGCTCTGCAATTTAATCGGCAACGCCGGAGGGTTCTCTACTATCGAGAAAAAAGTGAATGCGATTTCATCATCCAGGAGGGCACCAAGCCCACCCAGGCATGGCAGGTGTGTTGGGAACTAAATCGTTCCAACCAAAAACGAGAGATCGAAGGACTGCTTGCGGCAATGCGCACACTGAAAATTAAACGGGGCGGCATTCTGACCTACGGTCAAGAAGAAACTCGGGAAGTAGAAGGAAAGACGCTTACTGTCATGCCGGTTTGGAAGTGGTTGCTTGCCGGCCCCGGCGATGAGTGATAGGAGAAAATCTATTTCGGAACTGAGGCTCATACCCGCCGATCTCGATGTCGGCATTAACCACAGAACGAACGCACAACACCACTATCTCAATCACACTAACCCTCTAAGGAAAAGTATTGGCTTTGTCCCCATCGGGTGACACCTTACGGTGACATTTACTGTGACCGATCATGGAAAGGTCGTCTGGATCCGCGGGGCTCTATGGGAAAAACATGGTAATAAATTGTCTAAACGTGGTAATAAACGTCATAATAATGACTGATGGCTATATTTAAAGCCCGGGCACAATAAAGAGAACTGGCGGTTCTTAGTTATTTCTTTTAATTGATCATAAAAAATCTTTTTCCCTCGTCAAGAAAAGGTCGCTGTCCCCTATTTACCAAAAGAATATACGGTATTTTTCACGACATTTCAACAAAATTTTAGTAATGAAAAACGGCGCAGGAGCATCACGCAAACCCGATTGCCCGTTTGGGCTGATAGCCGGTCTCCTGCTCGACCGCCCGGATAAGATGCACCATCGTCACAACTCTTTTCCCTTGCGCCAGGGCTGCCCGGGCTGCGCCGACCACCGCATTTTTAATCTGCCCGCCGGTCAGCTCGTAATTTTTTGCCAGAAATTCTATACTGACATTTTTGTCGAGCGGCAGCCGCTTCGGGATCAGGCAGTGCCAGAGCCTGACCCGCGCTTCGTAATCGGGCAGGCCGAACTCGACCTTCGGGTTGATCCTCCGGGCCAGCGCCGGGTCAAGTATCGTCACCATGTTCGTGGTGAGGATGGCGATCCCCTTGTATTCTTCGAGCATTTTCAAAAGAATCGAGACCTTCCGGTTGTAATGGCGGCTGTAGAGCAGGTCGTCCGAGACCCGGCTTGCGAGGAACGCATCGGCTTCATCTAAGAGGAGCACTGCCTGCGATTTCTGCGTGTGCTGGAAAATCTCGACGATGTTCTTTTCGGTTTCTCCCAGCCAGAGATTGAGCATACCGGCGAGATTGACCACTGCCAATTTTCGTTTGAGCGTTCCGGCGATCCCCTCGGCGGTAACGGTTTTGCCGGTCCCGGGCGGACCGTGGAAGAGCATCGCCACCGCCTGCCCCTTTTCCAGGACTTCCTTGAACCCCCACTCGTTTTCAAAAACCTTTTTGTTTCGAATCTGCAGCAGGGCTTCGTCAATCGCCTGGCGCGCACCTGGAGTCAGGACCACCTGGGAAAGGGTTTTTTTCGGCTTGACGACCCATAAAAGGTCGGACCGGCCGTTTGACGGTTCTTCTTTTATCCGGCTCACCTTCTTATCGAATCCGCACAAAAGCCGGGTGATTATCTCGGACAGGATGTAATCTTCATCATGGTATACGCTTCTTTGAATGATGAGGCGCGATTTAACCAGGGTCCGGTCTCGGGCAAAAACCGGCAATTTTTCAAAGACCAATTTATAATCTCCGTAGAGCTCACGCAGGACCGTAAAAGGGTTATGGATCGAGCAGTCCCGAATGACCATTCGGTGAAAAATGAAGAAAAGAATCTTTATTTCGTCCCGGGATAACGAGTTCGAATGGGCAAATCGCATAAACGGGATTTTCAGGTGTAGTTTTTCGGTCAATTCCCATCGCTGCCAGAGTTTTGCTTCCCAGCCTTGATGGGCGATAACCCATTTACCCTGCTCCTGCACGCCTTCGACTTCCTCCCGCGCATCCCGCCCTCCGCGCATCGTGTCAAAGAAGCGAAACCAGTCCGAAATAATCTCGGATTGGTCTTTATACGGCTCCAGGGGAAGGCCGAGCTCCATCTGCCCTTCCTTTTCCTGTATTGCTTTATCAAAAAGTGCATCCATAACTCCTCCTTAATTCAACATTATTATATTGACTCAGACTGACAACTGCTTGTCAGCAAGAAGCAGGGATAAGATGATACTAGTGATTTTCACTAACATCTATCATCCAGCATCTTATTCCTTATTCCTACCCCTTACCCCTGCCAACTGTCTGTCAGTGGGCAGGAGGATTATAAATCGGGGAAGAACACCAACTGATACCGAAAGCTCGTTTTTGGCAACAAAGTGAATTCAATTGACCGTAAGATGGGTAAAATTTTTGAGTGGCCCTCCAGTAGCTGTAGTAGTACCCTAATTATCGATTGTCAAATCGGGAATTCCGCTTCTTCGTAATCACCAATTAATGTAAAATATCAAAAGATCCTCATTTAAAAAATTCCTTTTGTCCAAGAGATCCACACTTGAGACACTTTCCTGATTGAAACCCTTGATTGGTACATTTACCTCGCGTTCCTTGGTCGCATCCTACATTACCGCATTTCTTACATCGATAAAGGATACTACTGCAACTATGGTTATCTTTCTTTCCAGGGCAGCTTGCCATTATGCATCACCTCGTTAAAAATTCATCCCTTTGTTTTTTTTCTGCGGTTTCCATTTATACCCCTCCTCACTTAAATCCACCAAAGGCTTCAAAGCTTTAAAAATGTGTATAAAATCTCTTTCCTTTAGATTTTTGACTTCGTGAGTATTATATGCCCCAAAAACATTAAACCAACCCCATTGGTCATCCCGCTTTTCGCGTAACCAGTCCCTCAGTTTTTTCCACTGCTTACGATTTAATGGCTCATTCATTCCTTTCCCGAAAATTTGTCCTTTTCGGATATAAAAATACTCATAATCGTTATCAAATCCACAACCGATATAGAGCACACCACACGTTCGATTTGCCTTTACCAGTACTTGATAAACTCTACCATCGTTCTTCTCCTGCTTAAATCTTTCCCAGTCCCAATTCCGGGTCAAGATTTCTTCTTTCTTCTCAGTATGCTTCTTACGCACGCCTTTCTCAATACTAAATCCAACTTGTAGGATAGGACTCTCTTCCAGTATACCAGCATAAAAACCCGCTTGATATTTTGGTTTTCCAACTTTCCGCCAGTGTATTATATGTATCCACATTAGTTCCTTATGTTCGTAGCTATAATCAAAATCTTTTTCTAATTCTTTTTTAAGGGCTTCTTGGATTACTTGTCTGATTTTACCCTTTTCCCCCAACACAAAAAATCCTTGTTCCAACCATTCTGGTTTTATTAGCTTCGCCATATTACCCCCTTCCTTGTTGTCTTTGCCATTCATCAAATTTTGGTTTTATATCTTCAATCCATTTAATTAAAGTCGTTACCCCTCTTTTTCGCATTTCTTCAGTGATATCCTCAGGCTTAGTTGTTTCTTTCGCAATAACGACCCCGGGCTGTTTTCCATGAAAGTAGAAATTATCCGCTTGAAATCCCAGAGAATACAAAATCCTCCTTTGGGTCTCTTCATTTTCAACATAACTCTTGAGTTTTTGGCTAAGGACGGGATCTTCTTTTTTAAAATCAGGGGTAAGAGCCCAACATTGGACACAAAACTCTGACGCCTCTACGCCAATATAGAAATAAAGGGTATCGTAACGAATTACCAGAGAAGAATAACCCTTACTTCCACGTTCGCGTGAGTGGTCACGGAATTCCTTTGGGAGGCTTTTCTTTAAACGATCTTCAATATCTTCCCAGAGCGGCGACCAGTCTATTTTACCAGAAGCAGAAGGCGTAGGAACTTCACCGAAAATTCGGGGAGCGACAATGTCAAACTCATTATTGGCGAAGTATTTAACTTCTAAAGCATATATTTCAAAGAACTTATTACCAGAATTTAAATACTCAATAATCGTTTTTAATTCGTGGTCTAAAGTGTCACAAGCAATAAGAAGATGGAATCTTCCGGATTTCAGGTTGTCTTCAATATTTTTCTTAAAGTTTTCCTCAGACCAGTCGGGTGCGGATATTATATCTTTAATAAGTTCAATTAATGGCCGCCTTTTATTCTTTTTAATTAGCTCGTCAAATTCATCGTAGGTCATTTGCCAAATGTGTGCAGCGTAGTCTAAGACTTGGCCTATTACTTCTCTTTTAATCCCGCGGTTATTGGCCAACTTGCATTCGATTATGGCAATTTCGCCGTTCTCATCAACTCCAATCAAATCTGTCTTCCCTGCACCTGGGAGCCCCGTTTGAGAAATTACTACTTTCAGTGAGGGAAGGTCTAAATCTCCCATTGGTATAAGTTCTGGATTATTAAGAAGCATTGTTTCGAGATGGGGTTCACCCTCATATTTTTTTCTATCAATCATCTGCCACTCCTTTTGTTTGGTACTTCTTAATGCCAATTTTTCCATTAAGCCTCCTTGCTTATAAAATATTATGGGTTATTTTTGCTTAAGTCAATAGATGTTAGAAGTATCGCTTAGTATGATTGAGCGAGGCTCAACTCTGGAATCCGACCTTACGCGACCGGGCATTGATTATCGGTTGCTCCATTTCCACCGCCTTTTCAAGCATCGCCATCGTGATCGTTGTATTCAAATACGCCGCCTCACGGACCGCATTCAAAACCGCATTTTTGAAAATTAGGGACAGTCCTCATTTATTTCAAACATCTGTAATAGCAGGACTGTCCTGAAATTATTTTTACTTGTTCTAACACCATCCCGCATAATCTATCGACAATAAATACCATTAAAGTAATGAGAAAACTTTAATATCACTCATTCCCTTCGAATTTAATATATTTTTTACGGCACGAACTTCAGAGGATTTTACTAATACTGCTTTTATTGCTTGGTTTGGTATAGATATTATAGGAAGTCCATAAAGTTCTGATTTGGAAATTTCAATTCTAACAACGTCGCAATTATTAAAAGGATCCAATGTTCCTCTTCTAAATTGAGCCCTATCATAATAGTGACATAATTCAGGCGGTGGAGGTGGATTGGGAGGTTTTATAGAAACATCGATGACTTTTAAACCACTCTCAATGAGCTCGTGTTTATCGAAAATAATACCGAAATTCAACCCTTTTTTTCGTATGGTGTCTAATTCGCGCAAAGCCTTAAAAAATAACCCTTTTTCATCCTTTACTGAATAGCAATTTAGGCAAGGAGTCGTTGGTGGTTTATTTCCTTTACTGGTTATTCCATGACGAGGAGTTCCTTTCACTACCCATTCCCGTGATTTGCTGAATAAATTAAAATAGGCATAATCTGTTTTGTTGTAATATTGTTTTTCGCCCTCTTCTTGGTAGAAATGACAAAGAAGTTGTTCAGGATAACTTCTGACCCAGCTCTTGAATTCTTTTAAGTTTTTCATGCATACCTCCTTTTTTTTAAGTCAACTTACACCAGTGCGATCTCATTCGACAACCCGACCCGTCTCATCATCAATCTTAACCGTGCACCAGTCACATACGCTCGCACGTGGTTTTAGCCAAACCGCCCTGCTCTTATCCCGTTTTTCACTAATTCTGAAAACCGACCTTTCAGCTACGGGTAATTATCCCTGGCAGTTCATGTTCGGCTGCCTTTTCAAGCATCGCCATCGTTATTTCCGTTCCCCGAAATCAAGAAATATATAACCACTTAGACTGCCAACTGTCTGTCAGTGGCGAACAGGGCAGGGATAAGATGAAAGATGGAAGTTATAAGAAAATAATTTTCATTTTGCACTTTTCATGCCGCATTTTTCACTGTTCTCCATTTCTCCTCCGCCCCTCTTCCCCTCCGCTCTACTCCCTACTCCTTACTCCCTTCACCTTACTCTTTACGCTCTACGCGTCCTGCGATTCCTGCGTTTTCTGCATCCCTGCTTTCACCTCTACTCCCTCCGCCTTACGCCCTACGCTTTCTCCTCCGCACCTCTGCTCCTCTTCACCTCCGCTCCCTTCGTCCTACTCCCTACTTTTCCTGTCGTAATATTCCTCATCCTCTTCTATTTTTCTCTCCTCCTCGTAAATATGGGCGGTCCAGTAATCCGCCCAGTGGAGCAACAGGGTCAACGGTTCTTCGTCATGAGCAATTTCTGTATTGTCTTCTACATATTGGCCATCATGATAAGCGATCGCCTGTGCCTCCGTGTCCGACAACGGGATGTATTTTGCGACCAGGTAAAGGCTTCGCACTCCCAGCCCCATCGCCACGGACTCGGGATTTACCTTATATTTCTTCCCCCTTTTCCTTACTTCCCATTCGACGTCGTTGGGCAGATAATACGGCTTGCCCGGCATCCCGACCTTGCCGATGTCGTGGAACAGGCCGACGATGACGCAGCTTTCTTCGGATAGTTCAGGCGCCAGAGTTTCCCTGAGCTTCAAAAGGGTTTCTACCACGCCCACACTGTGCTTTAAAAGCCCTTGCTCTTCACTTAAGTGAAACCGCGTACTCGCTGGACTATATAACCAGTTCGTTGCGTTCTCAAGCATATTTACGAACTCGTTAAAGGGTTTCTTGCGTTTAATAACTTTCATCTTCAACGCTTCGTAGTTGTTTTTGACGTTCATATACTGATTCTCCTTTCAAAAATTGTTATTTATGATTATATTATGGTATCTCCTACTGCCAGCTGTTTGGCAGTGGCCGAGAAAAAGCAACGCGATAAACTCAAATAACGTATAACCCTTTCAGCTGTCTGTCAGTGCTCACAAACGGTAATCAAATGAAAATTTCAGTCTATCTGCTACTGAACTGCCACATACTCAGCAAAAGAGTGAGATTCTGGAACCGGCAGCCCATCTTCCTGCAAACCCTGTAAATGTAGTTCTATAGCTTTATGCATATTCTCTGCCGCCTCCTCGCGACTACCACCGGTGGCAATGCAGCCTGCTAAATCCGGTGAATATGCCGAGTAGTTACCGTTAGCCTTTTCGATAATGATTAAAAACTGATACATTTTATTTCGCCTCCATATTTTACGGAAAATTAAAGAAAACCCTGCAGCAATTACTATCAACCCTCGGTCTCATCGATATAGTGCTTGGCGGCTTGGCGGGCACGGGTGGCCACTAATTCCCTCAATTCCTTCGGTTCCAGGACCTCGGCGTATTCGCCCCAGCTTAAAACCCACGAAGAAATCTCATCAAATCCGCCGGCTTCGACCGAAAAAATAATAGAGCCGTCGGGCTGGTTTTCAATCTTCTGGGTCGGATGCCATTTCGTTTCTTGGAAATAACTGGCGACTTCCTCGTCGAATTTCACCCTGACCAGCGCCTTTGCGCCCCGGACAACTCCCCAGGCACCGGCAAAATATTCATCCATCGAAAAATCGCCCGGGACCTGAAAGGTTTCCGGTCGCAGGACCACCTCCTTGAACCGGCCCACCCGAAAGGTCCGGATTTCCTTTCGCAGATGGCAATAGCCGACCACATACCAGGCAGAGTTCCTAAAGGCAAGTCCGTAAGGGTCGATCTGGCGATGAGAGGGCTTTGCATCCGGCGGATGATACAAGACCGCCACCCGCCGGTTTTTGATGATCGCCTCGTTGAGATTAGCAAAAACCTCCCGCTGGGCGAAGGACTGTGCCGGCTTGCTCATCTGGACCGCGAACTTCTTCGCAAACCGGCGCAGCATCAACTTGCTCTCTTTGGGCAGGCCGCTCATCAATTTGTCGATGATCTCGGCCATCGTCTTTTGAAACGGCGTCGCGGAAAGGGTTTGGGCCGCAATTGCGAGGGAGAGGAGCTCGGAGAGGTTCAGATTGACCGGCGGTAGAAAGAAGCCGGGCATGAAGGCATAGCCGCCCATCCGGGCGTCGAAAATGATCGGCACCTCTGCCGTATTGAGGGTGGCTAAATCCCGGTAGATTGTCCGTTCGGAAAATTCGAGCTTCCGGACCAGGTCTTTGACGGTCAGACGGCCGGGCTGGGCTTCGATTGCGGTGATGATGTAGAGGAGCCTGAATAATTGGGCGGACCGTTCCACAGCTCAGTATATCCCCCCACCACCCCTCGTCAAGCGATTTAAATTCGAGTGCTGGACAATAGACATACAATCTTCTCTGCTGAAACAATGTTAAAAACGTAGCCCCGCCCCAAACTCACCCTGAGGATTTTTCTCAATAAATACGCTTATTCTCCTAAAATGCCATAAAAGAGCTTGTCTAAAAACTCTCAGTAATCTTTGATTTTTCCGTAGTAAAGTCTTGAT
>CAYHGV010000029.1:0-30533 GCA_964356135.1 uncultured bacterium | reverse complement strand
CCTTTGCCAGAAGTCCGGCGGCCGTCATCCCTGTTCACCGCGCGGACTTCTGGCCAAGGGCAAAAAGACGCGCAAACACACTAAGTGGTCAACCAGATATATCGTTTCTAGGAGGAAGTAATGGCACGGTCGGCGAAAAAAGGTCCGTATATCGACGAAAAACTCGCCAAGAAGGTCAAGCAGATGCAGGAAAAGGGCGAGAAGCATACGGTCAAAACCTATGCCCGGCGCTCGACGATTCCTCCTGAATTTGTCGGCCTCACTTTTGCCGTCCATACCGGCAATAAATTCGTTCCGGTGTATGTAACCGAGCGGATGGTCGGACATAAGTTAGGCGAGTTTGCACCAACCAGGACTTTCCGGGTGCACTCCGGTCAGCGACGCGAAAAGAGCGAACAAGAAGAAGCGGCGAAGCGATAAATGGAGCGAACCGGTGGGTTTCGTAGCACGGAGCGAGGAGCGTAATGCCGAAAAAAGTTGAACGCAGCAGGCGTCGCTCGATGCTCCGGACAGGAAAGACGAAAGCCGATGCTGGCGCTCGGACCCGAACCGCTCCCAAGGAAGCTGCTGCTGGTGAGCGGGTGGAGGCGGTAGCCATAACCCGCTATGCCAAAATCTCGGCGAAAAAGGCGAATAGAATCCTTGAGCTCATCCGTAATCGCGATGTGCCGAATGCTTTGAATACTCTTATTTTTCTCAATAAACCGACTAAGATGCCGATTCTCAAGACTTTGAAATCAGCAATCGCAAATGCTGTGCTCAAAGCGGGTCGGGCAAAATTAAAAGAAGAGGAGCTGGTAGTGAAAGAAGCACGAGCGGACGAAGGTCCATTTTTGAAGCGGCATCAGCCGGCACCTCATGGCCGGGCAATGATGATTCGACGGCGAACATCCCATATTACCGTTCGAGTAATCCAGAGGGAGGCTTGATGGGTCAGAAGACGCATCCGGTTGGTTTTCGCTTAGGGATTACCAAACCCTGGATATCAATCTGGTTTGAAAAGAAACGATACCGGGAATTTCTGTTAGAGGATTTGAAGATCAGGCGCTACATCGAAACGAAACTCAAAGACGCAATGGTCGCCCGGGTAGAGATACGGCGGGTTGCCAATAAAACTTTTGTCATGATTCATACCGCGCGGCCGGGCGTTGTTTTTGGAACGAAACGTCAGGCACTCGAATCACTGCGCGAGGAGTTGAAACGATTGATCGGTAAAGAATTAAACATTTCGGTTGAAGTTATCAGGGTGCCGGAGCTGGAGAGTGCTCTCGTCGCCCAGAGTATTGCCCGCCAGCTTGAGCAGCGTGTCGCCCACCGTCGGGCAATGCGGCGGGCAGTCAGTCAGGCTCTTCGCCTGGGCGCTTTGGGGATTAAGATTATGGTTTCCGGACGGCTGTCCGGTTCTGAGTACGCCCGCACCGAGTGGTACCGGGAAGGCCGGGTTCCGCTCCAGACGTTAAAAACGGACATCGATTATTCCCAGGATACCGCCTTTACCATTTACGGCACGGTTGGGGTGAAGGTCTGGGTTAATAAAGGCGAGATAACGGAGCGAGTCTAAATGATGCTCATGCCGAAGCGGGTGAAATTTCGGAAACAGCAGCGGGGGCGGCGCAAAGGCAAGGCGACGAGAGCCAACCGGCTCGACTTCGGCCAGTACGGACTGTTAGCGCTGGAACCGGCGTGGATTACCGCCCGCCAGATTGAAGCCTCGCGGGTCGCAATCAGCAAATTCTTGAAGCGGGGAGGAAAGCTCTGGGTGAGAATTTTTCCGGACAAACCGGTGTCGAAAAAGCCGGCAGAAACGAGAATGGGTAAAGGGAAAGGTCCGCCCGAGTTCTGGGTGAGCGTTGTGAAACCGGGCCGGGTAATGTTTGAACTCGAGGGGATCGATTGGAACGAAGCGAAAAATGCCCTGCGGTTAGCTGCATCCAAACTGCCGATTAAAACACGGATTATCCAGCGGGAAGAGAGTATCAGCTATGAAGGCTTCTGAGTTTTCGGAAATGACCAAAGACGAGCTGGTCAGCATTTTGGGCCAGCTGCGTGACGAACACTTCAAATTGCGACTCCGCCGGGGAACCGAAGAGCTTCCCAACCCACTGCGGTTGCGAACGATTGGGCGGAACATTGCCCGGGTGCTGACCATTCTCCGCGAGGTCGAGACGGGTAAGAGAAAGGTGGCCGAGAAAAAGACGGTCGAGAAGCGAGCCGGGGAAAAGAAGGTCGAGAAGAAAGTAACGACGAAGACGAAGGAGCGAAAAGGTGCCAAGAAGCGCGCGTAAGACACTGGTAGCAGTCGTGAAGAGCACGAAGATGAAAAAGACGGTAGTGGTGGAATTTGTCCGAGCGATGCCCCATCCCAAGTACAAAAAGTTTATCCGGAAACGGCACAAACTCTATGCCCACGATGAGAAAAACGAGTGTCAGGTTGGCGACCGAGTCGAGATCATGCAAACCAGACCCCTGTCCAAGCTCAAGCACTGGCGGGTGGTGCGAAGGCTTGCGGAATGATCCAAGATTTCACCCGGTTGATAGTGGCGGACAACACCGGCGCCCGGGAAGCGATGGTGATTAAGGTGCTGGGCGGGACCGGTCAGCGGTTTGCCACCTTGGGTGATGTGGTGATGGTGACGGTGAAAGATGCAATGCCCAATGCACCAATCAAACAGGGCGAAAAGTTTCGGGCGGTGATTGTCAGAACCCACAAAGAATACCGGAGAAAAGACGGTTCGTACATCCGATTTGACGATAACGCCTGCGTGCTGGTCGACGATAAAAAAGAACCGAAAGGAACGCGGGTGTTTGGTCCGGTGGCGCGGGAGCTGCGGGACCGGGGGTTTTTGAAGATTGCATCCCTGGCAGCGGAGGTCGTGTAATGCATATCCGCAAAGGCGATCTGGTGGAAGTGATAACCGGCGAAGAGCGGGGACGGCAGGGAAAAGTCCTGCGCATGACCAAAGATAAGAAACGGGTGGTCGTCGATCGAATCAATTTTGTCAAGCGGCACAAAAAGATGCAGAAGCAGGGACGACCGGGCGGGATTGTTGATATTCTGGCGCCGCTTAATGTTTCCAATGTGGCGCTGATGTGTCCGAAGTGCGGCAAAAAGACGAAGGTTCGCCGGGAAGAGCACGAGGGAAAGCGAAAGCGGGTGTGCAAGCTCTGCGATGAGGTTATCGACGGATGATTAAATTACGCGAAGAGTATACCAAGCGCATCGTTCCGGGGTTAGTGAAAAAATTTGGTTATAAGAACCGGTTGCAGGCGCCGAAATTGGAGAAGGTCGTGATTAACGTCGGCGCGGGCGAAGCGGTCGCCGACCCGAAGTTTTTAGAAGTCGTGAGTGAGGATCTGGGAACGATTGCCGGCCAGAAGCCGGTTATCACCCGGGCGAAACGGGCAATCTCCGCATTCCGGATTCGCAAAGGGATGCCGATCGGCTGCAAGGTCACTTTGCGGGGAGACCGGATGTTCGAGTTTCTGGAGCGGTTTTTGAACTTCGCTGCACCCCGAATTCGGGACTTCCGGGGATTCTCGGAAGACTCATTCGACGGTCGGGGCGGGTATTCGTTTGGATTGTCGGAACAGGTTATTTTTCCTGAAATTGATGTTAATAAAATTAAAAAGGTGTTTGGCATGGATATTACGATCGTAACGAGCGCACGGTATGACGACGAAGCAAAGGCACTTTTGCAGGAGTTCGGGATGCCCTTTAGAAAGAAAGGGTCTGTGTAATGAAATTGAAAAAACATCCGGAGACAGTATTCTTAGAACAAATGTCTCGAATGGTAGCGAATGTCTCGAATGATTATTCGTGCTATTTGTTATCATTGGTGTCGCTTCGCTCCACCTATGCGCGCATCCAACGGGGTGCGACGCATTTCGTGCAATTTGTGGTTTCCCTCCGGAAGAAGGGGGTGTAATGGCGCGCAGGTGTTGGATTGTCAAATCACAGCGAAAACCGAAATTCAAAACCCGAGGCTACCACCGCTGCCAGCGCTGCTTTCGGCGTCGGGCCTACTACCGCCGGTTTGGGCTCTGCCGAATCTGCTTCCGCGAATTAGCCTTGAAAGGTGAAATCCCTGGTGTGAGGAAGGCGACATGGTAACCGATCCGATTGCAGATATGCTCACCCGCATCCGGAATGCGATCCGGGCACGGCATAAGACCGTTTCAATACCCCATTCGAAGCTTAAATTTCAGATTGCCCGAGTCCTGATGGAAGAAGGGTATATCAATAACTTTGAAGTCAAAGAAGAGAAGCCGCCTCAAATACTGATTCAAATAAAATATGCCAGTAACGGCAAGCCAGTGATCTATGGTATCAAGCGTGTTTCCCGTCCCGGGCTACGGGTCTATGTCGAGAGCGATGAAGTCCCGAAAGTATTGGGCGGGCTGGGGATTGCGATTGTTTCGACTTCCAAAGGTTTGCTGTCGGACCGGGAGGCGCGCAAAGAAAAGGTGGGCGGCGAAGTTCTCTGCTACGTATATTAGGTCGTTCGTCACAGGGAAGTGGATTTAAGAAATATCCGTGTTTATCTGTGTTAATCTGTAGTAAAAATTTTAGGGAAATTTAGCTATTACAAATTCTAGAAAACCCGAAATCACGAAACCAAATACGATGGTAATAGGTATGTATTTCTAGAAAAACTAACCATGATGCCATGAATATTTAAGGAACCATAATTTTTGTAGTTTTTAGAGTATTCGTTTAACGAGAATCAAACCTTAGGAGGTCCTCATGGGTCAACCGAAACAAGTCACCGCAACAATCAAAAAAGGTGGTACGATCTGGAAAGAGTTCAAAGAGTTTGCCATGCGCGGCAATGTGCTCGACATGGCGGTGGGTATCATTATCGGTGCGGCGTTCGGCAAGATTATTACCTCGTTCGTCAACGATATTATTATGCCGCCGCTCGGGCTGTTGATGGGCAAGATCGATTTCTCCAGTCTCTACATTAACCTGTCCGGTAAGTCTTTTGTCTCATTAGCGGCGGCAAAGGCAGCCGGTGCGGCAACGATCAATTACGGCCTCTTTCTCAATACCGTCCTCGATTTTTTGATCGTCGCAATCGTGATATTTTTGCTCATCCGGCAAATCAACCGGCTCAAACGTCAGCCGGCGCCGGCCGAGGTGACGACCAAGGAATGCCCCTACTGCTTTTCGGCGATTCCTTTGAAAGCCACCCGCTGCCCGCACTGCACCTCGGAGCTGAAGGGGGTGTAAAGGGAGTATTTTTTAGTGTGAAAAATTTTTCTTGACACCAATTTAAGCTTTCAGGATTATAGTAGGAGAATGTGGGTTGATATGACAATTGACAGCAAAAAAATCCGTAGTAAGGCGGATGAAAAGGGAAGGAGGGAAAAATGAAGAAACGGGGCGTTAGTGCAGTCCTGATGTTTTTGTCGGTTGGCTTGGTTCATAGCCAATGGCTTGAAACAACAATCTATGTTCCTGATTCTCTTTGTGGAATCCTAAATCCCCACGCTTTCACTTACAATGCGACGAATAATAAGATATATGTTGGCGGCGAATATGGCGACAATGTAATTGTGATTGATGGTGCAACCAATGAAAAGACTGCAAGAATTCCAGCGGGGGCGGTGGGTGCTGGAATTAGCTCTCTATGCTGGAACTCAACCAACAACAAGGTCTACTGCGCCAATTCTGGTAGCGACAATGTGACCGTGATTGACGCTATCTCAAACAGCGTGATTAAGACAATACCAGTAGGTAGTTATCCTCATGCTTTAGTCTATAATCCGACAAACAACAAGGTCTACTGCGCTAACATTGGCAGTGGCACTGTGGCCGTGATTGACGGCGACTCGAACAGCGTGCTTACGACAATACCGGTGAGTAATGACCCTAAGGCTTTAGCCTATAATCCGACCAACAACAAGGTCTACTGCGCTAACAGCGGTAGCAACGATCTGACCGTGATTGATGGTGACTCAAACGGAGTAGTTACGACAATACCGGTAGGTGTTTATCCTCGGGCTTTTGCCTGGAATCCTGTCCAGAATAGAACCTATGTGGCAAATTATCTTAGTTCATCCATCTCGGTTATTCGCGATGTGACCGGCATCAATGAATCACCTATCGCCGGTTCGGTGCTACCTGAATTATTCATTTCACCAAATCCTTTCAAAGCGATGACCGAAATCAAATGGCAGACGGTGAAAGGCAGAGGGCAGCTCAAGATCTACGATGCGACCGGGAAGGCAGTGAGACAATGGGGCTGTCAGATGCTGAAATCATCAGACCACATCATCTGGTCGGGCTCTGACGATTCTGGCAAAAAACTCCCTGCTGGTGTCTATTTCTGCCGTCTTGAGACTGCTGGATTCAATGAAACAAAAAAAACCATCAAGTTGGAATAATTTGGGGAATGGGGGCAGGCTCCTTTTTTCGAAGTGTAGAAACATGTTTCTTTAGAGCGATTCTTTTATGGGATTGAAGCGGCGCATTCTGGTTCTTGGCTCATCAGCAACTGGTGGGGACTGGCCGCCGGTGAGATGTGTCGCCAAAGGGCTGCGTAACCGGGGACACGAACTCCGTTGCTTTGCCGATTCGGCGATCAGCGCGGCCGGCAACACACTGGACATTCCGATCGTCACCCCCGGGCCGGGACGGGAACAGGCGGCGTACTTTGCTCGCTGGGGCAACGAACTTGGAGCCAACGAAAGCGTGACGGACGGTCTCAAGCGGAACCCGATTCTGACGGGCTGGTCGGACGAAGTCCTCCCGGCAGTGCGGGAACTCGCGGAACAGTTTCAGCCGGACTTGATAGTGAGCCAGTTGTTCTGTATGGAGCTGGCATCACGGTTATCCAGCGAGTTGCGGCGCCCCTGGTGTCTCGTGAACCCCGGGGTCTACTTCGGGCCTGGTGCGCGCGATGTCGATCTGGATTATGTCGGGCTGGACCGGAGCTATTTCTTCCGGCTCTTTTCGTCGCTGGTGGAAACCGCCTCGCTCGTGTTGCACGGGACCGACCCGGTTTTTGACCCACCGCCGCCAGCTCTTCCCTTGCACCACCGATATGTCGGGCCCTTGCTTGACGATACCTCGGCGCCGTGTCCTGCGTATCTTGAGGAGGCGGGGCCTTCGTGGGTGCTCGTAACCCTCAGTTCGTACCCGCAGCGCGGCGAAACGGCGCTGGCGCGATCGGCTCTTCACGTCCTGTCAAGGCACCCGGTCCGCGTGCTCCTCACGATTTCCGACGGGCACGCTCGTGACGAGCTTGGCCCGATTCCCGGGAATGCCAGGGTTGAATTATTCGTGCCGCATTCCGAGGTCTTGCGACGTGCCTGCCTCTCGGTCAGCCACGCCGGTCATGGCATCGTGATCCGCTCGCTGTACCATGGCGTTCCTATGGTCCTCGTGCCCTGGGACCGGGACCAACCAGGGGTTGCCTATCGTGCGGCGAAAGTCGGCACGGCCGAGGTTATCGCGAGGGAAGATTTTACCGACCAGCGGCTCGCTGAGGCCGTCACCAAGGTCCTGGCGAATCAGAGTTATGGTCAGAGCGCGGCCGGTTTTGCGCGACGGCTTCAGTCCCAAGACCCAGTTGGAGCAGCTTGCGATCTAATCGAACAATGGTTTGCAGCCGTCTAACATCGGCGTTAGAAATATTTTTAATTGAAAGGTAAACACATGGTTGGACAAGAGATAAGGGGACAGGCTGGTTTTTAGTAAAAGCAAAGAAAGGTAGGGAAATGGGAACGGACTACTATTTTACGGCTGACTGATTGTGGATCTTGATTTTTTAATGAACAACAAGAAACATCTTATCGATACACGAAAAATCGAACAATGCGGGGGATAAACCCCCGCGCTACGCTGGGTTAAAAGAACCGCCGAGCGACCCTGATAAGGGCGCAAATAGGGGCGGCAACCACTTTTAACCCCCCAAAGGTCGGTTTCTGCGCAATGGTCTTGACAAGGTGCAGCCGAGGGCTATACTTTGTATAAACATAGGAGGCGGTATGGTTACGAAAATTCAAAAATGGGGTAACAGCCAGGGTCTCCGGCTCGCCCGGCAGGTTCTTGACGAAGCCCGGATTTCGGTCGGCGACGCGGTCGATGTGTCCTTCCATGACGGCGCAATTGTCATAGTTCCGGCACGGCGGGTGAGGGGGAGACAACGGCTTCAAGAACTCGTGGCGAGAATCCCGAAGACTTATAAACCGGGCGAGGTCGGCTGGGGAAAACCGGCGGGTAAAGAGGTCTAGTGTGGTGTTTCCAAGATTTCTATATCTAACCAAGTTTGTATTTTTCGCCTGAAGGTTAGGAATTTCCGAAGATAACGATAGAATGAGATAAAAGGAAAATGAAAATTATTAAGAAAACACCACACTCATAAATGGCCGGCTATGTGCCTGACAAAGGCGATTTCATTGCCGTCTCTTTCGACCCGCAGTCCGGCCATGAGCAGAAAGGCCGGAGACCGGCGCTGGTGGTGAGTAATACGCTCTTCAACCGGCATGCCGGTCTTGCCATCGTCTGCCCACTCACGACCGTAGACCGGAGTTTTCCGTTCCATGTCCCGGTCCGCGACGACCCCCGGGTTAGCGGGTTCGTCATGGTCGAGCAGGTGAAGTCCGTCGATTTCCGGGCGCGCGATGCCCGGCGGATAGGGAGGGCGACCGAGGTCGTGCTCGACGAGGTGCTGTCCATACTCGACGCGTGCATTTTTTGAAACGTAAAAACGTAAGACGTGAGACGTAAGGAGTAAGACGGAAGATGTAAGAAGAGAGGCGCATAGGGAAACGGGGACGGACTACTATTTAATGGTTTACAAATTGTGAATCTTGAGTTTTTTAATAAACTGCAGGAAGAATCCTGCTGATATTGGAAAATACGGGGGATGAATCCCCGAGCTACATCTCAATGTGAGTGCAAGGCGACCCTGAAAGGGTCGCACTACCGGGTTTTGAAACCTCCGTAAATTGAGATTCTTGATCTCGTCCGCCATGATGCATTGGCGGGCTCAATCGATGCTGCGCATAACGTTGTGCCCTTTCGGGCACAAACTCAGAATGACGGAAAGTAAAGCGTAAGACGAAAGGCGTGAAACGGAAGACGTGAGAAGTAAGACGGAAGTTGTAAGAAGAGAGACGTAAGTTCTCTCTTTGTCTTCACCCCTGCTCCTCATCACCTCTGCACCCCATCCCAGAGCCGCAACCGAGGAACCCACCTCTTGACATTGTGACCGGTTGGTATAGTATTGGGCATAATTCATAGGAGGCAAAATACATGGAAGATATTGTTGAGATACGCTGGCACGGTCGCGGCGGTCAGGGCGCCAAGACCGCAGCTCTGTTGTTTGGAGAAGCGGCACTGGAAACTGGTAAGTTCATTCAGGCATTTCCGGAATACGGACCGGAACGGATGGGCGCACCGGTTCAAGCCTTCAACCGTCTTTCCAATATCCGCATCCGAATCCACTCGGGCGTGAAAAACCCGAAGGTGGTCGTGATCCTGGACCCGACGCTGATTGACAAGGTCGCGGTGACCGAAGGCGTGCGCCCGGATGGCGTCATTCTCGTTAATTCCCAGGAGACGCCCGGAATGTTGAAGGACCGTCTTGGATTAAAAAACAGCACGATCAAAGTCTACACGGTTGATGCCTCGAAGATCGCCCTGGAGACGATCGGTCGGGATGTGCCCAATACACCGATGTTGGGTGCGATGATCAAGGTGACCGGCATTCTCGATTTCGAACCGATGCTTACGTCGATTAAAGATAAGCTGTCGATTAAATTCCGGGGTCGAGACAAGTTGATCGAAGGCAACATCCTTTCGATTAAGCGAGCCTATGAGGAGGTCGAAGGAGAATGAAACTAAAATCCTGGAAAGAACTGCCAACCGGAGCAATTTTGGAGGGCGGAACTGCGGTCGAGTACCACACCGGTGAATGGCGCAGTTTCCGTCCCATTTTCCATGCCGATAAATGCATCCAGTGCTTCATCTGCTGGATTTACTGCCCGGACGCTTCAATTAAGGTTGAAAACGAAAAGGTCGTGGGTATTGATCTCGATTACTGCAAAGGCTGCGGCATCTGCGCCGAGGTCTGTCCGCCCAAGGCAACGGCGATCACGATGGAAAAGGAGGCGAAATGATTGCGGCCAAGACCGGCAATGAGGCGTTTGCTTATGCGATGAAGCAGATCAATCCGGATGTGGTCGCGGCATATCCGATTACGCCCGCAACCGAGGTGGTCCAGATATTTGCAAGCTACGTAGCGGACGGCTTGGTCAACACCGAGTTCGTCGCGGTCGAGTCCGAGCATTCGGCGATGTCGGCGTGCATTGGTGCGGCGGCAGCCGGCGCGCGGGTTTTAACCTCGACCTCATCCCAGGGTCTGGCGCTGATGCACGAGATGCTTTTCATCGCCTCGGGCTTACGGCTGCCGATCGTCCTCTGTCTGGTTAACCGTTCATTGTCGTCGCCCCTCAACATCCACTGCGACCATTCCGATTCGATCGCGTCGCGGGATTCAGGCTGGATTCAGATTTTCTGTGAGAGTTCGCAGGAGGCATACGATTCGATTTTCCAGGCGGTGCGGATCGGGGAAACCGCCTATCTGCCGGTGATGGTGACGATCGACGGTTTCATTTTGAGCCACTGCATGGAGCGAATCGATTTGCTGCCGGACAAGGATGTCAAAGATTTTGTCGGAACGTTTAAGCCGGCGTACAGCCTGTTGAATACCAAAGAACCGCTGACGGTCGGGCCGGCAACGCTGACCGATTACTTTTTTGAGTTCAAGCGGTCCCAGGTCGAGGCGATGCGGAACGTCCAGCCGATTATCGAAAAAGTGGCACGGGAGTTCGGCGACCGGTTCGGCCGCTACTATCCGATCATCGAAGAGTATAAGACCGAGGATGCCGAAGTCGTGGTGCTGGTTATGGGTTCAACTGCGGGCACGGCAAAAGAGTGCGTCGACGGTTTGCGCAAAGCGGGTAAAAAGGTCGGCGTGGTCAGACTGAGGGTCTACCGGCCGATGATTTATCGAGACCTGGCGCGGGTGCTCGGCAAGTTCAAAGTGGTCGGGGTAATGGACCGGGTGGATTCGGTCAACGCCTACGGCGGTCCGCTGTTCACCGAGGTGCGGGCAGCGCTCTACGAATCGGACAAACGACCGATTACCCTGTCGTATATCTACGGGCTGGGCGGCAGAGAGATCGATATTGACGACATCACGACCGTTTACGGCGAACTTTTGAAAGTTGCGGAGACCGGTAAGTATCAAAACCTGGTTTCCTATGTGAGAGTGAGGGAATAATGGCGACGATAAAAGAGATTGCACTTAAGAATCCGGTTGAGCTCTTCTCGAACGGCCACCGCGCCTGTTCAGGCTGCGGTTGCGCGTTAGCTATCCGGCAGGTGATGTTAGCTGCCGGTCACTCAGGTACTAAAGTGGTATCGGCAGTGGCGACCGGCTGTTTAGAAATTTTTTCGACGATTTATCCCTATACCAACTGGCGGGTGCCGATCATCCATTCGGCGTTTGAGAATGCGGCTGCTACCATTACCGGAGCGGAAGCGGCGTACAAGGCGTTTCAGCGTAAGGGATCGATGAAGGAAGATTTAAAATTCATCGCCTTCGGCGGTGACGGCGGAACCTACGATATCGGTATCCAGTCGCTATCCGGAGCGATTGAGCGGCGCCATGATTTCCTCTACGTGTGCTATAATAACGAAGCCTATATGAACACCGGAATCCAGCGGTCTTCGGCAACTCCTACCGGTGCCCATACCACTACTTCACCGGCAGGGACTAAGATTCCAGGTAAGCTCCAGCCGAGAAAGGATTTGACCGAGATTATCGTCGCCCACCAGCCGAGTTATGCGGCGCAAGCCGCAATCTGGCCCTGGCAGGATTTGATCGGCAAGGTCGAGAAAGCGCTTTCGATGAAAGGGCCGACGTTTATCAATATTCTCGGCTTATGCCAGTTGGGGTGGGGCTATCCGCCGGAAAAGACGGTGGAGGTTTCGCGCTTGGCGCTTGATACCTGCATCTGGCCGATTTACGAATACCAGGACGGTGTCTATAAGATCAACTACACACCCAAAGAGAAGAAACCGATTAAGCTCTGGCTCGAATCCCAGGGTCGGTTCCGCCATCTGTTGCAGGGCGAAAACCAGGCGGTGGTCGACGAACTGCAGAAAGAAGTTGACGCCAAATGGGAGACCTTGAAGAAACGGGCGAACCCTGTGGGTTAGGAGAAATGCTATTCACTAAGGGGTCACAGGGAAACCGTTATTCCACGGGGTAGACTGATGCGGCAAGAGCGGATCCGGGTATTCGAAGAAGGGTTTGGTGCGATCAAGGACGCTTTGACCAGACTCGCGCGCGCCTCGGATTCGAAAGCGGTGTTGATTATTGACCGGGATGGGAGGTTGATTACTGCAATCGGAGATATCGGCAAAATTGACCTCCAGTCGTTTGCAACCCTGTCCGCAGCCGATTTTGCCGCCACCGCCCAGTTGGCATCGCTGATCGGTGAGCCGGAGTTTACGACCCTCTTTCATCAGGGGGTGAAAGAGCACATCTATTTTTCGACCATCGCCGAAGGGCTGATTCTGGCGGTGCTCTTCGACCAGCGCACCACTCTCGGTCTGGTCCGGGTTCGGGTGAAAAACACCGCGAATGAGCTCGCGCGGCTCATAACCAATATTTTCAAAAAATCCGACGAAAAGCCGGAAAAGATGGGCGAGGATTTCACCAAAGAAGCGGAAAGCGAACTCGACAAGCTGTTCCGATAACTGACATCCGTGGCTTTTATCAACTATGCGACCCGGGAGATCAATCTCAAAGTTGTTTATTACGGACCGGGGTTGGGCGGTAAAACGACCAACCTCAAGTATATTTACTCGAAGCTCGATTCGGGGGCACGGAGTCGATTGATAACCATCGCCACCGAGCTCGACCGGACGCTGTTTTTCGATTTCCTTCAGGTCGACCTGGGTCAGGTCAAGGGGTTTACGACCCGGTTTCATCTGTATACCGTTCCCGGTCAGGTGCACTACAACGAAACCCGGCGCATCACCCTGCGGGGTGCGGATGGACTCATTTTCGTCGCCGATTCGCAGCGCGAACGGAAGGATGAGAATGTCGAGAGCTTTTATAATCTTAAAGAAAATCTCAAAAGCTACAATCTGAGTTTGGAACAACTTCCCTATGTTATGCAGTATAATAAACGCGACCTGCCGAACATTATGCCGGTCGACGAGCTCGAGACGCTCATCAATTCCGACCATGTGTCCTGGTTTGAAGCGGTGGCGACCGTCGGCGCAGGCGTGTTCGAAACGTTAAAAGATATGTGTAAAATGGTGTTGAGGAAGATATGAGATTTTTTTTTGGGGGAACCAGTAGTAGTTAAAAAATTTTTTCGTTCCGTTTATTACTCAAACCAATAAATGTTTGGAGTTTTTATACTTCTCACACAAGACTGTTATTACCAAGTCGCTAAATTAAATTTTTACCAGTTGGAAATGTTAAATTTTGCTTATGCCTGAATCTATTATTTTTTAATTCCATAGCTCTCCAGAAATTGGTTATTGGTTCCAAATATACTCTTTTTAAAACGCTAACATCATTCTGAAAAATTGCTTGACAAAACCAAAAATTACTCCAATATTTGATTGGAGAAGAGGATGCATAGTAATTATCCTATTTTATCGGCCTTTAGTCGGTTAAAAAAGGGAGGGGGAAATGTTTAAAATAACCCAACAACTAAAAAGAAGCGCTAAGATTTGGTTGTTGCTAATCCTCGGGGTGTTACTGGCAACCAACCTCTGGGCAGGGTGGAGCAGTAAGGAGCTACTTTACGATCATTCGGTTGGCTTCTGGGGGATGGCTTTGGGTGATGGAAGGAATGATGGGGTAAATCGGTTTTATCTCGCCTGCTCGGACAGCACGGTGAAGGAATTCCGGCCCGGCGAGATTTATGAAACTATATGCAAACGAGAAACTGATATAAATGCCCTTGCCTTGGGTTCGGGGAGAAACGATAATGTGAATAGGCTATACGTGGTTTACCAAGATGGTAAAGTCTATGAATATACTTACGAAGATTCTCTTTGGAATGTCACACCATTAGGAAATTCAAATGGACGAATGTGGGCAGTGAAGCTTGGTGTCGGGCGTAACGACGATTCGGTCCGGGTGTATACCTGTGGAGACAGTGCAATTTTTGAATTTACATTCCGGAATGGAAGTTGGCTTCCAGATACCGTGGATAAGATTCCAGCTTCGTCTATTTTAGTTGGCTTTGGGCACAACAATTCCTTAAATAGGCTTTTTGTAAACTCGGCTATAGGTATTTTAGAATACACCTATTCAGAAGGAAAATGGCTCCGGGATACAATAGCCCTGACGGCAGAAATAGGGGGTCCATTAGCCAAGATAGGGCCTTTAGTAATTGGAGTAGGCCAAAATGATGATACAAACCGAGTTTATTTAGGGGTTACAAATTGGACTACTGCAGGGGAGGTAATGGAGTTTACTTTCAATGATGGCTTTTGGTCAAAGGATTCGTTTAAAATACCGGATATAGCAATATACGCCCTCTGTTTGGGAACAGGCAGAGGTAATGGGGAAAATCGCATTTATATGGTTACCTCGACTTTTGAGGGAGAACCGGCACCTCCATTCGCGGTGCGTGAATTCAGCTATGCTGAAACTCAATGGACCGAGGAGCTTGTAGCCGAAATATACACCGGTTTCGCGGTTGATTTGATTATCGGGTCACTCAATAAAGATGACTCAACTCATCTCTACGTTTCTCTTTTCGGCTCAACAAGCGGCAATCCCATATTTGGTGTAATCTATGACTTTTTTTACACCGCAGGCATCGAAGAGTGCCCAAAACATTACCCTCGAGATTTTGTCCTGTTTCCAAATGAACCGAATCCTTTTCACGAGGGCACTTGGATTGTTTATCAAATCGGTAGCCCCCAAAATGTTTCTATGCGAGTTTTTGATTGCACCGGACGATTGATTAGAATTCTTGCGAATCAGATAAACGAACCAGCCCGCTATGAGGTGTTCTGGGATGGACGTGACAGTTTCGGACGAAAAGTACCCAGCGGGACCTACTTCCTGTGTCTTTCAGCTAATGGTCGAATCAAAACCCAAAAAGCGATTTTGATTCGCTGAACAAGGAGAAAAAATGAAATTCTCTGCAATGAAAATATTAATTCTACTCGGATCTGCAGGTATCTGTTCGACTAACGGACAGCAAGGAAACATAGATTTTGGGTATTGGGCTGTTTCCGGAAATTATCGTACCCGCCAAGACAGCTTCAATTTAACGGTCGCTAAGTCTAACTTCCTCTTTGGAGCGGCAGGTGGTCACGATGAATGGTTTCGAGATACTATCTGCGACCCAAATGGCATTAAATTTTGTCAACAATACAATGGTTTCGCTGCCCATTATCCATGGAATGGTTCTGATAGTGATAAGCAGGCATGGATGGATACGGTGAATCTTTGCGCAGAAAGTTGGGCAAATAGATGGAGTGGGCACATAGGTGCCTGGGGTTGGGCTGTAGGATTGGAGTACCCAGAAATGTACGATACTGTGTTTTATCCAGGGATTCAATATGTGTGCGCTAAACTCCACGATGAAGACTCTACGTTTAAGACAATGGGACAAGGAGGTTACCGCGAAATTCATTTTCCAGAAATATTTGAATCTTGTCCTGACCTCGATGTCATAGGCTTTAGTCATTACTGGTTTCGTGGTAATTCTCCTTATTCCGACCAGACGGTACTCGATAGTTTTGTGAATTATTCCGCGAACTGCAACCAGCAGATGCGCCTTTTTGAAAATCTCAATCGGCCAAAACCAACCGAGTGGTATGCAATTATCCAGACTCATCGGGAATATCGTCTGTTTGATTCGACACAAGTCCCTCCAGACCTGTGGGGTAAGATGTATCGACTATTTCGCCGACCCAAGGCTGAGGAGATTCGGAGCCAAGCTTTTCTCTCTTTGGCTTATGGCGCAAAAGGGGTTATCTACTATGGTAACTATATACTTGGCAAACTGTGAAGTTTTTAGGTCTTTATTTCGATATTATGGGGGTATTTTTGAATCTGTCCACTATGGTCTGGGGATTTATGGGCATGAACCTTTATAAAGAAAGGGGATTTACTTTGAGTAAGAAAGATAGTAGCCTCATAGGTAAAACTGGTCAATTGTAGATGTTGCTCGCCCTTTCTTTGATTGTTACCGCTTCCCGATTGGTGTATTTTACTCATAGGGATAGGAGTCCCTTCTATTTTAATAAGGGTATCTAAACCATCAGGGAACGGAATACAATCTAAAGAACCGTCATAATAAAGGTTGCCTGTTTGTTTGGCATACTTCTTTTTAACGATTATCTGGAACGGTTTATCTTCGCTGGTAGTAGGGATTTTGAATTCGGCTATAAATTCCTTACTTAATTCCTTGCATTTAATAGGCTCACCGTTTGGGTGTAAGAACTCTACAGTTATAGAGTCCGGTAGTTTCTGCTCAGCCATTGACCCTCCTTGTTAGAGATATGATATATGATAAAGGAAAGGCTGAAAATGTCAAGTCCTACTCGATAAACTAAAACAACCGATATTGCTTCTGACCGGCGGGGCTGACTATGTGGTTATTAACTAATTCCTGTAAGCGTAGTCTGAACTCGGAGTAATCCTTAAACTCTTTTTTTACTTTTTCGTAGAGGGATTCGGGTGAGTAGGAATAACCTTTCTGGTGTGCATTAAATGTGTCAACTATTGAATCTTGTTGTTTAGTAATTCTATCGGCTTGCATACTTTGTCTTCTCCTCTTTTTAATTTCCAATACTATAAGTGCTATTAGTGAACCGACCCCTATCACGGAAGGTATTCCAATGGTAATGATTTTCTCCATTTCAGGCGTAAAATTGATAATGAAAACACTTAGGCAGGTAGCAATCACAAGACGAAAAATCCAAAGACTTATTTCCATTAGGATTAAGTTTAATAGTTACAAACATTTTTGTCAACCGTTTTTTATTTCTCCTACTCATTCATAACCTTTCTTATAGTATAATTAAATTTTTGCGAATGTCAAGGGGTGTAGTTTATTTTAATGATTTTTCTCATCGCCGCATCAAACTTTTCCCAATCTATTTTTTTCTTAGGAAACTCTTTGTGTGTGGACTTCCGCTTGCTTTTTTTCATTCTGTTTAGCTCCTATTAAGTTTCTATAAGTCAATCTACCCTCGCACTGGCTCAACGCCATAACAAATCTTTCACTATCTTTTACCTTTCTTGTATTGCACCGATAGGAAAATTCATTGCAGTAACGGTGAACATGCTTAGGACTAACGCTGTGATAGACACCCGTTAGACCCCGTTTCAATAGTCCGAAGAACCCCTCGATAGTATTGGTGTAGACATTGCCTCTGGCATATTCCCTTGACCTATGGTGAACTGTCTCATGTTTATAGTCATGGTTTAATGAGTTATAAGACGGGAACTCATCGGTCATAACATTAGCCCCGACTTCTACATACTGCCGAACTATTCTCTTGATATTCTTTCCGGTTATTCGTCTAACCGGTAGGCTGATAATATTTCCGTTCCGCTCGGCTATACCGATAACAGGGGTCTTTCGTTCCGAACCTCTACCTACTGTCAATGGTGGGTCTCCTAATCTTCTGGTCTTACCGCCTATATAAGTCTCGTCAACCTCTACTGTATTATTTAACCTGACATTAAGGAACTGGTGAGCTATGGCGTATCTTATCCTGTGGTTCATATACCAGGCGGTCTTTTGAGTAACTTTTATGTCTCGGCTTAACTGTAAAGACGATATTCCCTTCTTATGGGCTGTGATAATAAAAATGGCAAAGAACCATTTCGGTAAAGGGATATGACTACCTTCAAAGATAGTGCCTACTGTTACGGTGAACTGTTTACAACAGGACAAACAGAAGTATAACCTACCGCCATTATACTTATGGGTCTTATACGAACCACAATGAGGGCAAGTAATATGACCGTTCCATCGGATAGCCTCAAGGTAGTTTCGACAAGACTGCTCGGTAGGGAATCGTTCAGCCAAGTCCTGAAGGCTTATATGTCCGGGGTCGTTTAAGTGTCTCATACTCTATTATAACATTTTTCCGACCCTTGACATTCACCAAATTTTAGTTATACTGTAATCTATAACTTGAGGAGGTTATGATGAAAAAAACAAAGCAACCAGTATCTTACAATGAACAGGAAGATGCTACCATTGAATTAGGGCGAGCCTTATCCTTGCCTAAAAGTCATCCCTGTTTCAAAACCGCTCTAAAACGATACATTAAAACAGAGCCCAAACTAACCCCCAGAGATATAGAACTTAAAGAGGCACGAAGGAAGATAGCGTGGGAAAAGGCGACTGGGAAGTTGTTTAATATTCGTTAGAAAGTGTTTAAGATATAGTTTATTTCCTCTCCAATTTTCTAATTCGATTATCTAATGCATCGAGTTGAGCGGTAATGTATTCGAGGAGGGACTTTAGTTCCGTTCTTTCCTCTAAGAGTTTGTTAATTTCTTTGGGATAAGGGAAGATTTGTTTTATTTCGCCATTTGTCATACTTCCTCCTTTTACCCTAATCCTACCTTAATCTAACTCTTTGTCAAGGGCTTTGTGTGCCAAGTATATAGTTACCATCTACTATACCTACAGTTCCGATACTCTACCGCCCAATACTGATCCTCTGCCAACACCGGCTGATTCGTTTTGGTTTCCATATTATGTCTTAAGAAACGCTGGATTGATCGCTTTGGACCGGTATCCTTATGACTATGCTCATCATTACCCGGACACCACATTTGATGCAGTCAAACACCTCAACGAAGATTTGCAGATTCTCGGTCCGGTCTTTCGGGCGATAAAATGGGATACCGCGACATCGGTTACACCCGACCATCCCTTTAACGGGTTAAAATACATTACGGCTATCGAAGATGGGGGAACGGGCAATCCCGATTCATTATATTGCGAGCTTGCCCTTTATTACGATAACGACAGCGTGGATTATTTCCTCATCGTCAATCGGCGCTGCTTACCTACCGATACGGTCATGCTCTCGGTTAGAATTGGCGGTGAATATACAGAAAAAGTCTGGCTGGTTGACCAGCTCACGAAAGAGATAATCGAATGCGAGACCGGAACCGGCAATGTTTTGATAAGGATTGCACCGGGCGATGGTCGGTTGTTTAAAATTGCTGAAATACCACCATGGAACTCAAACTTCGCCCGGATGACCGCCTTAAACAATGGACGGCGGTTGCTCTCGGTGCCGAGAAGGGACGGCTGGACCGATTTGGCCGGTTATCTCTATGTGCACGAGCTCTATTCGGATGGCGACAGCGTCTATTACACGACCAAGCATCCCTGGCTCTATTACTGGACTGACCCGAAAGCGATAGGCGCAGGGATTTATCCTGCTCTGGTTACCGGTCGTGGTAATACCCTAACCTTAGACTGGCAGATGGCGGCGTGCTGGGTTTCTTGTGACAGCGAATCGCTCTGGTATGCATATAAAACCGGACAGAGCTGGGCTCAACCTACCAAAATTCATTCCACCAGCTCTGCTTATGCCATCTCTTCACCCTCAATGGTGATAGGCAGAAACTACGAAGGTACCTCTGATTCGGTTCATATTTGCTACGGACTGTATTACCCTACCGATCGTCATTACGAAATCCATTAGAGAAACTTTATCATCAATCAACCTTCTACTCGGGATACGATTATCGAAGAATGGACTTATGTTGATGAACTTCCTCCCCCACCGGTAATAGTAATAGGGTTTGTCCGGGATACATTACAGAATACCATCTACAACATTCCGGGTGTTTTGTATGTGCGGGACGGCGACATTTGGGGCAGAATTCGCATTCCCTCTTCCCATCCATACTGGTCAGATTCGGTACGGGTCTACAATTCGCCATATCCGGTTACCAGCATCTCGGCCGATGTCATGGGTGGGAATTGCTATGGGACCGGGGGAGAGGATTTAGGCAGAAACAAAGCAAGGATTCGCTGGGGATTTGGCTATGTGAATATGACAAGCCCTCAGCAGTACTTCGGATGGTTGAGCACGGTCACGACTTTGGAGTCGAACGTAGGACTGCCCTCGTATCCTCATATCAGTCGTGGTCTGGCGGTCACTTATCAGAACCTCGATTCGAACGATGTCTTCCTGCGTATTTATAAGCCCTGGGATAGCACCTGGACCGAACGTCAGAACCTGAGTGGCTCAGCTACCCTCTCCTCATGCTATCCCCACACGATGGTCTATAGCTTTGATGATACTCTCTCCAGCGAAAGCGTCTCTTATATCGATGCCCTCACTATCTGGACTGAAGGCAATGGCCCTCATTGGATTGACAGTAAACTCTCGAGCGTCTACCGAGGACAATCGTTTTTATTAGCACAAAAAGACACCTTCGTCCTGCCCTACTACTATCTTGAGCTTGGTAAAGAACCATCAACACCATTCACCGCTTATCGCGATACCTTTGTAACAGTTGAATCGTTCGCCGCTGCTGATATCGGTTTTGATTCTCTCGTCTACTATCTCCCATTTTTTGAGCAGAATTATAATTACGGTGTGATGGTGGAACTTCCCTATCTTACCGATAATACTATTATCTTAAAAACAGCCGAACTTGAAGACACCCTCACGCTTCGCGGCAAAGGAATCTTAAAATACCATATCCCGCCCCACCGTCTTGCAATGCGCCGGGACGAGCTGCACATCAAACTGAAAAAACTCTCCGGTCAACCGGTTGCCTGCTCTCGTATCCTCGTCTATCAGGCGGGACTAAAGCCTGTCCAGAAGACAACCGCTGGAACCGAAGAACAATCCCGTGGTTTACCCGGTCGCTTTGCCCTCTATCAAAATTTTCCGAATCCGTTCAGGCAGACGACAACTATCAAATACCAACTGCCGGTCGAGGCCATGGTTAACCTCAAGGTCTATGATGTAACCGGCAGGATGGTCAAAAAGCTTGTTGGTAACCAACAAAAACCCGGTTATTACACGCTCACCTGGGACGGTAAGGCGGACGACGGTCAAAAAGCGGCAACCGGTGTCTATTTCTATCGGTTAGAGACCAAGGACTATAAATCGACCAAGAAAGTGGTGCGGTTAAGATAAGACAACAATCCTGCCGATATGTGATTTTTTAGCTCTTAAGCGAGTAAAATTTATTTCATTTCCCTCCCGAAGACCTTGACGGAAAGCCGTTTCTTTCTTACAGTTAGACCTATATGAAGCGTATATTGATTCTTGTTTCAGGACTTGTGGGTTGGATGTGGGGATCAATGCTCGTCCGTGTTTCGGCGCCGCCGGATAAGCTGCCGGCGAATCTCGAGATTGTCGGGCTCCGGCCGGGCAAAGGCGTCGAGGTCGTTGTCAGTGAACAAGAGCTTTCCACGCTCATCGCTCACGGGTTAGCGACCGAAATCATCATTCAGGATGTCGATCGCTATCTTGCGTCGATGGCGGGTTCGTACCGGTCGTTAGCGGCAATCGAAACTTTCATTGACAACCTCGAGGAAAATTTTTCCGCGCTCGCTAAAAAGTTTGCTTTGGGCACAACCTATGAAGGAAGAACGATCTGGGCAGTAAAGATCTCGGATAATGTCGAGACCGATGAAGCCGAACCCGAACTCTTGTTCATGGGACTCCACCACGCCCGGGAATGGCCGAGCGTCGAGATTTGCCTGTTCTTAGCCGACAGCTTGACCAAAGGTTATGGCAGCGATAGCGCGATAACGGACATCGTCAATAACCGGGAGATCTGGATTGTGCCCTGCGTTAATCCTGACGGCTATCACTACTGCCACGACCTGGGGAATGACTGGCGTCAGAACCGGCGATACTTCCCTGAGTTCGGAACCTACGGGGTTGACTTGAATCGGAACTATAATACTTCGGGCAACGGAGTCGACGAAGGCGAGTGGGGTTCGATCAACGGTTCAAGTACCACCCACTTTCCCGAGTACAGCGTCTACTGCGGTCCCGAACCTTTTTCCGAAGCCGAGACGAAAGCGATACGCGACCTGGTGCTAAGCCGCAATTTCATCATTGGGGTTTCCTACCACACCTATTCGGAATTGTTGATGTGGCCCTGGGGATACAGTGTCTCGGACACCATTCCCGACAATTCCGTCGCGGCGAGTGTCGGACAGACCATGGCGTCACTCATTACCACCCAAGACGGGACGGATCATTATACCCCGGAGCAAACTGCATTTTTATATCCCACGACTGGCGATGTCGATGGCTGGCTCTACGGATTTTCGTTTTACAGTCTGAGCAAGAATCTTCTGTCGTATACGGTTGAAGCCGGTTCCGAGTTTATACCCCCGGAGTCGCAACTCGACCAGCTTGTCCGGGAAAATTTCGATGGAGCCTTCTATCTGTGCACAGTTGCCGACAGTATCGAGAATCTTCTTACACCACCGGTGGTCTGCGTGCAGCCGACCGGTCCGGATACGGCGGGTGGAAATTTCACCCTCGACTGGACAATAAAAAATCAAAAATCCCAGCCCCAGTATTTCGCACTGGATGAACTCGAGGGGAATACGACGACCGATAGTGCGGAGACCGGTGATGCCTGGATTCGTCACCGATTTACCCTCTCTACCCTGCAAAAGCACTCAGGCATTTATAGTTTCCATTCATTTGAGAACGGTAGAAACACCACCGGTTCACTGACAACCAGAGACCCGATTTATATTATGCCCGGGGATTCGCTTCGGTTCTGGTGTTTTTATGACATCGAGGAGAATTTCGATTATGCCTCGGTCGAGGTTTCGACCGACGGCCGGGACTGGACGATTCTTGAGGGGTTTACCGGGAATTCAGGAGGCTGGCTCAGCAAAGCCTATTCGTTAGAGTCCTATGAGGGAAGCTCGATTTTTATCCGCTTCCGTTACACAATCGATGAAGAACAGACCGGTGGAGGTTTCTTTGTTGATGATATCTATCCCGTAGCCCGCTACGACCGGATTACCACCGTAGCTTCGAACCTCTCCGGGCCGACCTGCACTCTTACCCCTCAGGCGAAAGGAACCTATTATTATCGGGTGAAAGGTTTTAACAGCCGTGGTTTCGGTGATTACAGCCCCTTAAAGCGGGTTGTGGTGAGCGAAATTAGTGTTGCAGAAAATAATCGCGAAAAGATTTCTGAATTCGAGGTTAACCTCCAACCCAGGATAACCTCCGGCCGATTCTTTTTAAAATTCAAGATACCGAAGAGTTGTCCGGTGCGCCTGTCGATGTATGACGCGTCCGGGCAAAAGGTTGCTTGCCTGTTTGACCGGCCGATGAAGCCTGGCGCTTATAGCGAGGAATTCAAGCTTGCCGTGCCGAGTGGTGTCTATTTCCTCCATTTCGAAGCTCAGGAATTTACCAAGATTGCCAAACTGCTGGTTCTGAGATGACCGCGCTCCTCTGGTTGATCGTAACTTCCCAGTTAGGTTTTATTGACCAGCCGAACGCAAGTTCGTTGGAGCACGGTCAATACCTGGTCGGTCTGCGATTGCAGAACGAGGGGGGAGTGGTGCTCAACCTCGGGGTCGGTTTTTTTGGCCAATTTACCCTCGGGATGTCCTACGGCGGGCTTCATCTGATCGGCACGGGAAAACCGGGATTCTATCCGATGGTGCAATTCCAGGCGCGAGCGCTGGTCCTGAAGGAGGCGGAGGTAGTGCCGGCAGTGCTATTGGGCTTTGATTCCCAGGGATATGAGGCCTATGCGGCGGGTCACTTTGGAACGCGCTCGAAAGGAGTTTTTCTGGCGCTGGGCAAGACCGTCGGGACCGAAGGCTACCAGACCAGCGGTGCGGTCGGCATCAACTATTGTTTTGAACAACCGAAAGGCGTCTCCGGGTTCGCCGGCATCGAACAACACTTTCTGTCGAATTTTTCACTGCTTGCCGATTATGATCTGGGCTTGAACGACCCGGACAGCCACAAGCGCGGTTTTCTTAACTGCGGACTGCGCTGGGTGTTTGCCCAGGCGTTAATCCTCGAGTTCGGTTTGCGCGACCTGCTGGGCAATTCTTCGACTCCGGACAATCAATTCAACCGGGTCGTCAAAATCGGCTACCTGCAATGGTTTTAATTTTAGCGAATGTATGGTTTTAAAAGACTGGCTTAAATTCATTCAGGATAAAAAGATTGAATATGTCGATATTAAATACATAGATCTCATCGGCGGGCTTCACCATATTACATTTCCGGTCGACCGTTTTCCGGTCAGTGTGGAAAAAGGGGTTGGGTTTGATAGTTCGACCCTGCCCGGATTCAAAGGGGTTGAGGTGGGCGATATGGTTTTAGAGCCCGACCTTCGATCGGGCTTCATCGACCCGGTTTTTTGCCGACCGACCCTCTCGTTTTTTGCCGGGATTCACGATCCCAAGACCGGCGGACGTTTCAGCCGCGATCCTCGTTCGATTGGGGAGAAAGCCGAGAAGAATCTTATCAAGGAGCTGAAGCTCTCGGACGCGCTCTTTCTCTCCGAGTTCGAATTTTATCTCTTTGATTCCTGCGAATATGTCAACAATGGATCAACCAGCATGTATCGACTCGGACTGGGCGAGCGCACCACGGGCAGCAACTATCACACCGCTCCACCCCAGGACCAGGCTGGTGATTTCCGGTCCGATTTATTGACCCTGATTCAGGGCTGCGGGATTAAGGTCAAATATCACCACCATGAGGTTGGCCAGGCGCAGCAGGAGCTCGAGCTCGAACTGGCGCCGCTCTTGAAAACCGCGGACGCGATAATGCTCGTTAAGTACCTGGTCAAGAACTGGGCTTCGAAGATCGGTAAGACCGCAACCTTTATTCCGATGCCGGTTCCGGGAATGCCGGGCAACGGTCTCCACATCCACGAGTATTTTATTAAACAGGGGAGGTCGTTCTTCGGCGATGAAAAAGCAAAAGACCTGGTATCAACTGCCGGCCGTTATTATATCGGTGGACTCTTAGCCCATGCGCGCGCACTCTGTGCGCTTGCCAACCCGAGCACCAATTCCTACAAGCGGCTCGGACAGGGACTGGAGGCGCCGAACTTCGCCTTCTATGCCCGGGGTAACCGGACCGCGGCGATTCGGATTCCGGGCTATTTGAGCGATGCCAAAGACTTGCGAATCGAGTACCGGCCGTCGGATGCGACCGCCAATCCCTATTTGATGCTTGCCGGTTTGGCGTTAGCCGGCCTGGACGGCGTGAAAAAGCGTCTTCTGCCGTCTTCACCGGTCGAGACCGACGTGCGGAAACTGCCGGCACAAGAACAGAAGCGGCTGCCGAAACTACCGGCTTCGCTTGACGAAGCGCTTGCGGCACTGGCGGCGGATAATGATTTTTTGAAAGTTGGCGGCATCTTTGACGATGAGTTTATAAAAATCTGGATTGCATTGAAAAAGGAGGAAGCAGCCCGCGTTAACCGTGCTCCCCACCCGGTAGAATACCAGCTTTATTACAACTGTTGAGAATCCGTCGTTACATTTGAACCACAAAGAACACAAAGAAAATTAATATATGTAACCACGCTTATGCGAAGCATAGATGGAACGGAGTGACATCAATGCACACGAATAGACACGAATATAAATACAGAAAACACTGGAAAATAAGATTTTACCACAAAGCACACAAAGTCCACAAAGGAAAAATTTTTTACCACGAATTTACACGAATAGACACGAATAAAATATAGACGCAGAGGGCGCTTCGAAGCGAAGCGACGCCGAAGCGAGGCGCATCCGAGAAACAAATTTATTTAACCATAGCTAGAAGGTTATTATTTGTATTTCATTATAATAATTATTCAGTGAATTCCGTGATTTCAGTGGTAAAATATAGTTTTTCAGTTCTCTTGATGGGAGTTCTTGACAGCGAGGAGGCATTAGCCCACTATGGAGCAATGAAAACAGTATCCGGTATTCATGAGCGCCGTTTTCAAGGCGACGCCGAGCGATTACGGTCGGACGATAGGCTTTCCCGGCTGGAAGTCGAGCGCGTGGTCGGGCTCTGCCTGGAAAACCTTTCGATTCGCAGCATCCTCGATGTCGGAACCGGCACCGGCGTTTTTGCGGAAGCATTTGCCAAGGTGGAACGTGCGGTCGCAGGTATCGATACCAACCGGCAGTTGCTGGAAATCGCGCGCCGGTACGTGGCGACCGGCGATTTCATCAAGGCAGCCGCCGAAGCGATCCCATTTCCAGCGAAGTCGTTCGACCTCGTGTTCCTCGGACTTGTCCTGCATGAGACCGACGATCCCGGGCAAGCCCTGGTCGAGGCGAGGCGCGTCGTATGGAGGAGGGCGGCGGTGCTCGAATGGCCGTACCAAGAGGAGGAGCATGGCCCGCCGCTGGCGGACAGGCTACCATCCGAAGAGATTGACCGTTTCTCACGGGAGGCGGGATTCCGGGCAGTCGAGAAGCTTACGCTCGAGCATCTCGACCTCTACCGGCTCGAACCGTGAACGGGTTGTTAGCCGGAGGTTTGATGAAACAAACGATTCTTTCCCAAAAGATTAAAAAGCTGGCAGATTCCGCAGGTATTGATGTCCTGGGATTTGCCGAGGCATCTGAATTTAAAGGGTATCGTGTAATACACTCGCCGCGCCGCGACCCGAAACTCTCGGTGCCGGACGCGAAGACGATTATTGTTGCCGGTATTTACATTGGCGGTGTCGTCCTGCCATCGTGGGGGCAACTCTCAACCGGGAGAACAAGCAGGCTGTTCCTTTCCGGATTTTTTTTGGATGTGACGAAACCGCTCGAACCGATCGCCCGGTTGTTGCGAACAGCAGGATATACTGCCCGGATCTGCGACGACTCTAAAAACAACGGCTCCATTCTGTCGTTAAAACTGGCGGCAGTGCGAGCCGGCTTCGGATGGCAAGGGAAAAATTCCCTGCTTTTGACCAAAAAATATGGAACCTTCCTGGCTTTGGGCGGGATTGTGACCAATGCCATGCTTGAGCATAACACCGAAGAGGTTATCGATCGATGTAAAAGCTGCACGCTATGTCAACCGGCGTGCCCTTTCGGGGTGCTTGAGCAGGCTTACGTATTGAATAAAACCAGGTGTCTGTCATATTTTCTGCAGAATGAAAATTTCCCGGAAGAAGCCAAAGCCGTTATGGAAAACCGAGTGATGGATTGTGAGATTTGTCAGGACGTATGCCCGTGGAACGCCAAACACATTAAGCTCCCCTTAGCCACCGCGATGACCAGGTCCTTTCAAAGCGAGATTTCGTCGTGGGAGGATTTTTTCACGCTTTCTCGACTCGTCAAAATCACACCAAGGGAGTATCGAAAAGCACTCGGTCGTCTTAAAACTGGTATTCCTTATTCATTGTTTCATCGAAATGTTTTGACGGCGATGAAACGATAGGGGTTGGACTTAATTTTTCCCATCCGGATTCGCTTCCCTACCGATTTTTCTTGACAAGGGTACTTAACAGTTTAGTATAGCATTAGAGAGCATAATGGAAAGGCATTTGTGCTAATTATGCCGAAAACCGGGAAACGGTTTATGCGGCACGTGCAATGGCAAAGCGAGTATTAGTAGGATGTTTTCAAATGTATTTGGTGGAGGTTTAATTAAAATCGAACCGAAAGGATGGTTGCTATGAAAAAAGAGAGAACCAACCGATTGAAGAAAACCTCTTCGGCTGCCCGGGTACTCTTTGTTGTTTTAATGCTCGGCACCACTGCCTTTGCCGAGGGGAGCAATGGAACTTTAGATTTCATCTTCAGCCCAGAAAACGACTGGACCCAGTTTTCGCTCTGGATAGAGGATGGGAACGGGGACTATGTTGGAACTGTCTACGTAACCGATTTCATCGGTCGGAGGGGAGGCGGCAACCGGACCAGTGAAACCGACATCGATTTATCGAACGGTAACCGGTTGAGCGCTCTGCCTATCTGGGCATACAAGCGCGGCGTGATCGACTCCACGTTTGGTATCGATAATTATTACCCTCCGGCGGAAACTAAACCATCCTATCCTGCCGATATTGATGCGGTCTCAGGGGCTACTCCTCATCAGGGTATCCAGACGAAGACCTACGATTTCACCGACCTGCCCGATGGTGAATATAACTGTTGGATCGAAGCAGGTAAGTCTTTCAATTTTAATCAGTTCCATAATTACTCTTTTTATCGGGGGCAACCGTCAGTGGTCTGGAATTTGAAAATTGTAGTAGGGGATTTCGCGGACAGCGCTCTGGTCCTGGGTTATTGCGGATATGGCTCACCGGATGGTTCGGATGGGGAGATTAAGCCGCCCGATTCGACCATCACGACCGCAGTCGACCTGCTCAGAGATTTAGGGGGCTATAAATTCAAGGTTGTGTATACTCCTGGTCCTGCCGTCATAAAAGACGATGGGGGCAGTTCTTCGTCAGTTGGTTTTGTCTCGCTTGGACAGAACTACCCGAATCCTTTTAATACAGTCACCGGGATAGAATACTTTTTAACCAAAGGTAGTCATGTGAACCTCGCAATTTATAACATGCTGGGAGAGAAATTAATCGTTCCCGTTGATGAACACCAGACCGCCGGCAGCAAGCGGGTATGGTGGGATGGCAGAGACTCAAAAGGCATGAAAGTTGCAAACGGAATTTATTTTTATAAATTACAAGCCGGGGAAGACAGCAGAACAAAGATGATGATTGTGTTGAAATGATATGTAGTTTTTATTTTCGGTTAGAAACAATTTAAAAAAAGGAGGTTGTGCGTGAACGAGATACTTGTTGGCAAGGGCAAACAGCCGGTTTATTTACTCGCCAGGTATGGTAACCGCCATGGCATGGTTGCGGGAGCCACCGGCACGGGTAAGACAGTTTCTCTCATGGTGCTGGCAGAGGGTTTCTCACGTTTGGGCGTGCCGGTCTTCATGGCTGATGTAAAAGGCGATGTCGCCGGCTTGGCGCTGGCGGGTACCACCAACGAAAAGATCAAAGAACGCGTTGCCAAAATCGGTATCAAGGACTACGTTAATGAGGCGAACCCGGTGTTGTTCTGGGATGTGTACGGCAAGGCGGGTCACCCGGTCCGCACCACGATCAGCGAAATTGGCCCGAGCCTGATGGGTCGGATTCTTGAGCTGAGCGACGTCCAGGAAGGCACCCTCGAGATCGCGTTCAAATTGGCAGACGATAATGGCTTGTTATTGCTCGACATCGACGACCTGCGCGCTCTGCTCGGATTCGTCGCGGACAATCGCAAGGAAATAACGACCCAATACGGCCTAATCAGCATAGAATCCGTAGCTGCCATTCAGCGTGCTCTGTTGACACTGGAGCGGGAAGGCGGAGAAGCTCTGTTCGGCGAGCCGGCCCTGGAACTCGGTGATTTGATGCGCACCGACCTGAGCGGGCGCGGTATCATTAGCATCCTTACCGCAGACCAAATTATCTTGAAGCCACGATTGTATTCGAGCTTTCTGCTCTGGCTCTTGTCCGAGCTGTTCGAAAACCTGCCCGAGGTAGGCGACCTCGACAAGCCCAAGCTGGCTTTCTTCTTTGATGAAGCCCACCTGCTTTTCAATGACGCACCGCCGGCACTGCGCCAGCGGGTGGAGCAGGTCGTTCGGATTATCCGTTCCAAGGGCGTTGGAGTGTATTTCTGTTCGCAATTTCCTGATGATGTGCCAAATGAGATTTTAGGTCAGCTTGGAAACCGCATCCAGCATGCACTGAGGGCTTACACACCGCGTGACCTGGAGGCAGTAAAAACCGCTGCGGAAACCTTCGTTGCGAACCCGAAACTTGACGTCGCCAAAGTCATATCCCAGCTCCAGGTTGGCGAGGCTCTGGTTTCTACGCTCCAGGATAAGGGTGTGCCGATGCCGGTGGAGCGAACGCTGATTTGTCCCCCGCGCTGCCGGATTGGAGCGGTAACGCCCGAAGAGCGTGAAACCGTGCGGGCACGCAGTCCGATAATCGGCAAGTACGACTCGCCCGTGAACCGCGAGTCGGCATACGAGATTTTAAGCCGGCGGAGCCTGGAGCGGCAAGCAGCCGAGCCGGTGCCGCAACAAGCCGAAGCACCGAAGCCGTCCGAACGGGGAGGAGGATTCCGCGATGTGTTGTTGGGCACTAAGCGCCGGCAGGGCATGCTGGAGACCATGGCGAAGCAGGCGGCTCGTACCGTCGGCGCCCAGGTCGGCAGGCAGATTCTGCGCGGCGTGCTCGGAGGCATTTTCGGCGGATTGGGCCGTCGTTAGTCACAGCCGGGCAAGGTTTGATTTTTTTACATTTGGTCGAAAAATAATTTAGGAGACAGAGACCTTATTTCCAAGTTTCGAATCTGTTTCTTTGTGTCCTTTGTTCGCCCCAGTAGATACCTTTATATTAAAAAAATTCGGACATTTAATGGAGAGCTTTGTGGTGTAAACTTAATCTGTGTCAATGCCACATTCAACCTCGAAGTGCAACATAAAGAGAAGCGACTTCTAGTGGTGT
>CAYHGV010000028.1:0-31766 GCA_964356135.1 uncultured bacterium | reverse complement strand
AACCGTGCTCGACCCAACCGGCATTGCTGTCGCCACGGGCGCCAACGACCAGGGTTTTCCGGCGCTTGCATTCGACGGCTCTAATTTCCTCGTCGTCTGGAACGACCCCTTGGGGCTTCGCGGCGTGCGCGTCTCGCCCGCCGGCACCGTGCTCGACCCTTCACCAATCGTTATCTCAATTGGAGAATCGAGAACAAACTTTCCTGCGGTCGCTTTCGATGGAATCAATTATCTTGTGGTATGGGAGGTGTATAATAATTCCGATTTCAATATTTACGGTGCCCGGGTCTCGCCGGCCGGTGTCCTGCTCGATTCATCCGCTCTCGCCATCACCGCTGCCGAACAAAAACAATCCTCTTCTGCTGTCAGCTTTGATGGCTCCGACTATCTCATTGTCTGGGTGGATACCCGCAACGGTTATTTTAATGATATCTACGGTTGCCGCCTTTCGCCTTCAGGAACTATCGTAAATTCGTTTCCGGTATCTCTCCAATCGGGAAATCAATTGTATCCGGCGATAGCAAAAGGACCCGGCAATCAAATACTCGTTACTTATTCGGGCTGGGTCGATTCGATCGGTAATTATCCTGCCAACACACAACGCATCTGGGGCAGATTGTCTCCGTTTATGGGAATAGTTGAAGACGCAGAACGCAGAACGCAGGAGGCAGGAAACGCCTTGCAGGTCTCCCCTAATCCATTCAGTCAGACATTAGGCATCAGGCTCCAACTATCAGCCTCTGAAAAAATAGACTTAAAGATCTATGATATTTCCGGCCGCTGCGTTAAGACTTTTCTTTTTAGCCAGAGCCCAGAGTCCAGAGACCAGAGTCTAAACTGGGATGGCAAAGACGATGCTGACACAAAACTCCCTGCCGGCATATACTTCTGCCGTGCCGAGACCGCAGGTTCCGCCATCACCAAAAAAATAGTGAAGTTACGGTAGCTTTCATTACGGGTCTTTCGCGACTGGAAGTCGCTCCCACAAAAAAAGGTTAAAATAGAAATTGGTTAAATGGTTAAAATATTATGACAGCGGAGGGAAGACTTTTTGTTTCCGCCACAGAAGAGGGATTATCACGAACCCCGACGATCGATTTACCGCTCCCTGCAACCAGGCTGCACTCTGAAAAAGATGAACATTCATTCTCCCTAAGTAAAAAAGAGCCCTCCGGTTACATAACCGGAGGGCTCAAAGATTTATAATCCGTTAGCGGATCAATATGAGTTTCTGGGTGGCGGAGTATTCGGGTGTATCCATTCTCACAAAATAAACACCCTTGGGAACCGGACGTCCTGAGTTGTCCCGGCCGTCCCAGACCGCGGTCTTTACTCCGGCTTCGGTCCGACCGTTGACAAGGGTCTTAACCAGATTTCCGGATACATCGTAGGTCCTTAACGAAACCACCGAAGTGACCGGCAGCTGGAATTCGATACTGGTGGTAGTAGAGAACGGGTTGGGTGTAACCGCCGTGATACCGAAGTGATTGGGAAGCGCCGGCTTGGTCTCACCCACGCCCAGCATCACCACAACGTTGACAACTGCGGTATCGTTCGCTGGCTTTTCGTCACCGGCTAAAGCAGAAATAAACTGGCAGGTGAGCGGTCCCGCAGAAGCGGGCGTAAAGGAATTGAACTGCACCGTGTCGCCAGCGCCAGCCGCTAACGATGGAACGAGCACGCTGTCGGTAAAAGCGCCGGCTTTGAAATAGACATAGAAGTTTGCAGCATCCTGAATCGCAGTGTTGACGATCATGACTTCCGGGGTTATCGGGGTGTCGGTAGAAAGAGTGTCATTCTCGACCGGTTTGATCGACTGCATAACCGCAATATCCTTGGTCAACACCGTTTCGATATACTCTTCCCAGCGGTTGTTGGCGTAGTTACCATCCTTAGGAACGGAAGTCGAATCGATTTCGAAGATGATATGGTAAGTGCTTCCCGGTACAAACGGGTCCCAGAACTTGGCAAAATCGGTTGCCCGGGCTGCGAGCTGCGGGGCTTCAGCAACCGAGCTATAGACCTCGGTCTCATTCCCGTCTTCCACTTTGTAAATCCAGCAGTTGACCGTGACCGGTCCAGGTGTCGACCCCTGTTCCCTTCCGCCCTGGTTGGTTACCTGGCAGACCGGAAGATTGTCCACTCCGGGGAATGGCAGCTTGGACGACTGCGGGTCAAAGAACCAGTCGGTAATCGCAGCATCATAGTCACCACCCGGTCCAGGACCACCGCCGGTTGTCGTATCGACTTGGACCGCAATAAGTGCCTCTAAAATATTCCAGTAGTTCCAACTTACCGCATCCCAGCTATAATAACTATGGCCAAGGCCATCGGTCCGATAATTCAACGGATAGCTGGTGCTGGTAAGATTGTGGAACGCCACATCGAAAGTGGCAGACGAAATCGTTATCGGTGTTGGAAGGGTATAGTCCTGGTCAGAACCTGTCCCGGTTTGAGTTGGGGAAGTATGAAGCGGGGTCGTATGGTCACTTCCATAGATGATAAACTCGAAACCAGTACCGCTAAACATTGTCCCCCGCAGTGCCAAGATTTTAAAGGGATAGGTGAGGCTGAAATCAGCGGGAACAAACCGGGTTTCAAAGTAAGTTGGACCACCCAAACTCGAATTGTATACTTGCCAGTATTTAATCCAGAACGGTGGTGCCAAACTTACGGATTGCCCCGCATCTCGAAGCTGTGCCGGCGAAATCCACTCACCACCCCACCCCAGGACGGCTATTCCCAGGGTTAACAGTAACCCTACTCCAACAAGCTTTTTTGACATCGTTACCTCCTTAAGGCAATTTACCTACATTAGTTGCTGCCCGTCTTCGGGTGTTTATACAGCTATTTACAATTCCCTCTTTTCGTTCGGCACGTCTCGAGGGCAGAGACAAATTATTGATCCTCCACCTCCTTGTTTTAGTTTTAGAACTTTTACACCCCTTATGACGCTTTCCCCAGTCCCGCACTCACCGATAGTAACCCACTGGGCTTGCCATTAAACCATTGCTATCTTAAAATTAATATAATCACTTTTTTTGTCAAGAGTCAGGTTTGTGGTCCAGTCAGCACAGTGGCTGACAGCGATTTGGTCGAGCGGTCGGATTAATCCGACACCCCACCCCCACTGCGCTTGTTTGTAGTGGTCGCATTTATGCGACGGAGACAAGGTTTCAGTGCGATATGCGCACTGTTTCAGTGCGATAAATCGCACCACTACAACTGCCCTTTTTTGTTGTGGTCGGCTGTATCCAACAACCGTCCCGGTGCGATACCATGTTTCGTGTTCATTCGTCGACTTTCGTGGTAAGTTTTTTAATTCTGTCGCATCGAGACTGGGAAGTCTCTCCCACAAAAAAAAGGCAGGGAAGGGGTTTCCTTTCCTATCCCGAATCGAGGCTGGAGGCCTCTCCCACAAAGAAAATCTGTGGGAGGGGTTTCCTAACCCCGACAATGTTCTCGCAATCGCGACTTGAAGTCACTCCCACAATTTATCCCCGACTCAGCCGAGGACTAACCTCGGGTCTACGGCTGTAGCGGTCGGATTCACCGACTGCCTTTTATTAGTCAGGTAGTCGGCTTTATCCGACACTGCCCCTGTCAAAAACGTCATTGCGAGGGAGTTCCGCTGTGCGGAATGACCGTAGCAATCTAAGGTTTGATAAATCAAACCGCTACATGAAACCATACTGCACCCTGAATGAAGAGAAAGTTTTAAAGGGAAACGAAAACCCAAAATTTCCGGATGTGACTTTTTACTTCGAAAAATGACCTGTCATTCTTTTATAAAAAAAGCCCCCCGCCTTGAGCGGAGGGGCTTTAATTCAAAATTCGTTAGCGAACGAGAATCAGTTTATTCGTGGCTGAGTATTCAGGCGTGTCCATCCGGACAAAATATACACCCTTGGGGACCGGACGTCCTGAATTATCCTTGCCATCCCATACTGCGGTCTTTACTCCCGCTTCGGTCCGACCATTGACTAAAGTCTTCACGAGGTTTCCGGACACATCATAGGTCTTTAAAGAAACCGCCGTATTGACCGGCAGCTGGAATTCGATACTGGTGGTGGTAGAGAACGGGTTGGGTGTGACCGCCGTGATACCGAAGTGATTGGGAAGCGCAGGCTTGGTCTCGCCCACGCCTAACATCACGGTCACATTGACAACCGCGGTATCGTTCTTCGGGTCTTCGTCACCGACTAACGCGGCAATGAATTGACAGGCAACCGGTCCGGCATCCGCCGGCGTCCAGGGATTGAATTCGACCGAATCAAACGCTCCCGCTGCCAACGACGGAACGAGCACGCTGTCCAGGTAGGCGCCGGCTTTGAAATAGACCATGAAGTTGGTTGCTTCTGCTACCGCATTGTTTGCAATCCCGATCTTAGGAGTTATCGCCGCGTTGGTGTAGAGGGTTTCGTCGTCAGCCGGTTTGACCGGGTCTTTGATGACTACGATATCTTTGGTCATCACGGTCTCGATATATTCTTCCCAGCGGTTATTGTCAAAATTGGCGTCTTCAGGGACACTGGCCGAATCAATCTCGAAGACGATTCGGTAGGTACTTCCTGGCACAAACGGATCCCAGAACTTGGCATAATCAACAGCCCGACTGGCGAGCTGCGGGACTTCTGCTGTTCCGCTATAAACTAAATTCACATCGGTCGAGTCGTAGATCCAGCAATTGACAGTTACCGGGCCAGGCGTATCACCGTCTTCGACTTGATTCATGATTTCACAGACCGGAAGGTTATCAACACCCGGATAGGGCTGTTTGGTCGCCTGCGGGTCAAAAAACCAGTCTACAATCGCTACGTCGTAGTCTCCGCCTGGTCCGGGTCCCGTTTGCGTTGTATCGACACAGGCCAACAGGTAATTTTCGCGAAAATCGGCAGTCCAGTTCATCAGAGTGCTGGTGCTATAATAACTACGGCCAACCCACGGCGAGTTACGATATTGACCATACAAACTCGCTGACGGTATTGCCGTCACCACATCAAAGCTACCGCTGGCGATCGTCAGCGGGGTTGGAAGATCATATTGCACCGGGGTAGCGGTGCCTAATCCGGTTTGAGTGGGTGAGGCGTGAAGAATCGTAGAATGGTCAGCGCCATTGAGGATAAGGAACTGAAAACTTCTACCGGAAGAGAAATAGCTCCGTACCGCTACGATTTTAAAAGGGTAGGTAATTGCAAAGTCAGTTGGAACAAATCGGGTCGCGCAATAGAGCGGTCCAGATATCATAACATAAGAACCGGCGGTATAGTATGAAATCCAGAACGGCGGCGCCAATTTTACGGATTGCTCAGCATCGTAAGGCTGGGCAGGCGAAATCCATACGCTTCCCCATCCCAGAGCGGCTATACCCGTGGTCAGTAGTAAAGTTATTCCAATAAGCTTTTTTGACACACTAACCTCCTTCAAAAAATTGATCCTGTTGTTTGTCTCCCCTTAATCGGACATTGTGTCTTCTAATTGGGTTACAATACCTCTCTACATTCGGACGTGCACCTGAGAGGAAAACGGTGCCCCGATTAACTTCGATATCTTACCTCCTTGTTTGATTTATCATCTTATCCCGGATCGCTGAATCAGCCAGTTTTACCTACCCGTTCGCGTCCTTTTTTTCCTACATTCCTTCACCTGTTTTTAATATATTAAACAATTAACTTTTGTCAAGTGTTTTTGTACAAGATATTGGATAAAGCCACTGTCCCACTGATAAAAGGCAGTAACCGTTTATTTTTTCCAATATAAAAAAAGCCCTCCGGGTGTTAACCCAGAGGGCTCTCAAATTCTGAATCGGTTAGCGGACGAGAATCAGTTTGTTGGTCGCTGAGTATTCAGGCGTGTCCATCCGCACGAAGTAGATACCTTTGGGTGCGGGTCGACCAAAGTCATCCTTGCCATTCCAACCAGCCGAGAAGTAACCTGCATCCTTGGTGCCGGTTACAAGCGTCTTCACGAACTTACCCGAGATGTCATAGAGGGTAATCGTTATCCTCGAGGTATGGGGCAGCGCGTAGTTGATGACCGAAGAGCCAACCATCGGGTTCGGTTTGGCAACGCTTAAGTCGAACCACTTCGGCAGTTTGCCCTTCGCATCCGCCACGCCCGGAATCCCGGTGACATTGACTTCAACCGTCTGGGCGTCGTTGGCAGCATTGCCATCGCCCGTGAGCTGGGCGGTAAAGGTAATGGTGTATTTGCCGTCGGTGTCGCCGGTGCCGATCGTCCAGTTCGGATAGGTAACTTCTGTCTGGTCGCCGGCAGCAAGGTCAGGGCAGTTCGCCGTCTGGTTATAGACCTCGTTGCCGTTCGGACCCTTGATAACGCAGCTCGTCGGGAATGCGTTCTGGTCGTCCCCGCCGACGTTGCCATAGATCGCCTTCAACGAAACATCATCGCCGTACTGGTAATCCTCCGGATTCCCAGGATCGGGTGCGGTAATTTGAATGCAAGCGACGTCGTTTGCCAGCATCGTATGGGTGGTTCTCGTCAACAGGTCGTTCTCCGGCCGCTGGTCAACGGGTTCGAGCGTCGTAAAGAAACTCACTTCGTAGTCCATGTTTCCTTCCGGAAAATCGTAAGCGTCGAACTCGTACTCCTGCTCATCACCCGGAGGCAGAGAAAGCTGGTCGTCATCGTTGAAAACGATGTTGCCGTCGCCGTCTCTGATTTCGCACCAGATGCCGAAGGTTTCGTTGAAACCGCCGAAGTTCTTGAAGATTGCCTTCGGACCGACCGGAGTTCCGGTCGGCGTAATATACTCGGGTTTGAGAATGTCGGAGACGCCGACATCGTGGATACCAGCCTGGCCTTCATAGATGTAGACACTGTCCACCATCCAGCTCTCCGGAGCTCCAGGGTGAACCCAGGCGACCCAGATAGTTTGACCGATATACGCACTCAAGTCGATTACTATCTCCTTTTTCCAATTGCGGTCGCCGTCGATGTCCGGGTTATAGGTCCAGACCGGCGTGAAGTTTGCAGTGAGCGGGTTAGGACCGCCTTGAGTCGCAACTTCGACCGTGAAGCCCTGGGGCATCGCAGAGTTCAAACTCACCGGGCCTCCGGTTCCCTCGTAATCGTCAAAAAATTTAAGGGTGCAGGAGAGTGCATCCTGAAGCTTGATTCCCGGGCTGACGAGATAGAGCCCTTGCGGCATCGTCTTCAGGTTCCAGCCGTCGCAGCGCATCGAAGGTGCTGGTACGCCGGCTCCATTGTAAACATACCAGGCCCGCTGAGGATACATGAACCAAAAAGCGGTCCCAGCGCCAAACTGCTCTGAGAACGGAATGTCAACCGTGGGCGCACCAGAACCAACGGGCGGAGCGGCTGCAGCCGGGCCAATCCTGCCTTCAGCCATCGGAGTAGTATACTGCCAGCCTAAGCCCGGGTTTGCCGGGTCGTATACTTCGACCGAGTTTAAGGCGGCCGTCCAGCTGCTGCCCTGGCCACCGCCGAAGAGATAGACCTTACCGTTGGCACCGACCATACCAGGTCGATGGCGGGAGACATTAGGATTTGCAATCGATGTCCAGGTATCGGTTGCCGGGTCATAGCGGCTGGCGAGAGGGGTTGGGGGGACGGGGGTCATGAAACCGTGAGTGTAGATATAACCGCCGAGAGAAGTTGCCGCGCCATAATATATGCCGGGGGAGGGATGAGGAGCCATAGTCTGCCAGCCTGAGGCAAGATTATTCAGGTCGATTCGGTATACCGGAGTGTAGCTGGGAGTACCGCCAATAGAGTAGAGATAGTTATTGCATACCGTTACTCCGTTACCGGCTTTCGCAGTTGGCATAGTCGGACCAAAGCTCCAGGTGTTAGTAGCAATGTCGTAAATCTTCAAAGTATTGCCGCCCCCACCCTGCCCGCCGGGGATATAGATTTTTCCGTTGTAATAAGCCGCCTGGAGATTCATCAGCTTTTCGGGCATGCTTGCCATCAGTGTCCAGGTGGTGCCATCCCAGCGAAAAACAGTATCGGTGCCTGGATTTTGACCGCCCATAACATAGAAGTTCGTGCCATCGTGGGCGCCGGCTAAGCTTCGCCGAGCTACAGCATAAGGAACATCAGATATGTAAGCCCAGGCAAGAACACCGGAATAATCACCGCGCTCGGCGGTTTTGAGGTAGGCGCCGGTAGTACCAGAACCCATGGCGCAAAAGATATAGTTGCCGGCTGCAAGCGACGGTTCTGCCATCGGTGTATTAACCATATTCCGGTTATCATCTTTTAACGGCATCGTCCCGGTTACCGTTCCATCCGGACGTCCTTCCTGGACGGGTGCCGCTATTACGCTGACTGCCAAGAGCAGCAACACTAAACCTGCTTTTTTCATTCTTTCCTCCTTGGGTTTAGTTTTTTACACACATCCTTTTACCCTCACTCGTTTATTTCTTACTCCCGTTGAAAGAATCGTTGATTTCACGGGGAGAAATTACACCTTACATAATATTTTTATTCCGCCTCCTGTTTAATTTACCTAATAGTAACAATACCGAAGAATATTTTCCTTGTCAAGACTTTTTTGCACTGATGTCGGATAAGCCGACTGCCTGACTGATAAAAAACCAGTAACTATCCATTGTTTTACCAATATAAAAAAGAGCCCCCTGGTATGAGCAGGGGGCTCTGAGTTCAATTCGTTACCGAACGAGAATCAGTTTGTTGGTCGCTGAGTATTCAGGCGTGTCCATCCGCACGAAGTAGATACCTTTGGGTGCGGGTCGACCAAAGTCATCCTTGCCATTCCAACCAGCCGAGAAGTAACCTGCATCCCTGGCGCCGGTTACAAGCGTCTTCACCAGCTTACCCGAGATGTCATAGAGGGTAATAGTTATTGATGAAGCATGGGGCAGCGCATAGTTGATGACCGAAGAGCCTGCCATCGGGTTCGGTTTGGCAACGCTTAAGTCGAACCACTTCGGCAGTTTGTCTTTCGCATCCGCCACGCCCGGAATTCCGGTGACATTGACTTCAACCGTCTGGGCGTCGTTGGTCGCATTCTCGTCACCGGCGAGCTGGGCAGTAAAGGTAATGGTGTATTTGCCATCGGTATCGCCGGTGCCGATCTTCCATGCCGGATAGGTAACTTCAGACTGGTCGCCCGCGGCGAGGTCAGGGCAGTTCGCCGTCTGGTTGAAAACCTCATTGCCGTTCGGTCCTTTGATAACGCAGCTCGTCGGGAATGAAGTCTGATTGTTGCCGCCGACGTTACCATAGATCGCCTTTAACGAAACATCATCGCCGTACTCGTAGTCCTGGGGCTGGTTCGGGTCGGGTGCGGTAATCGAAGCGCAGGCGACATCGTTCGCGAGCATCGTGTGAACGGTTCTCGTCAACAGGTCGTTTTCCGGCCGCTGGTCAACCGGTTCGAGCGTCGTAAAGAAACTCACTTCGTAGTCCATGTTTCCTTCCGGGAAATCGTAAGCGTCGAACTCATACTCCTGCTCATCACCCGGAGGCAGCGAAAGCTGGTCGTCGTCGTTGAAAACGATGTTGCCATTGCCGTCTCTAATTTCGCACCAGATACCGAAGGTTTCGTTGAAGCCGCCGAAATTTTTGAATATCGCCTTTGGTCCTACCGGTGTGCCGGTCGGTGTAATATACTCGGGTTTGAGAATGTCGGAGACGCCGACATCGTGGATGCCAGCCTGGCCTTCATAGATGTAGACGCTGTCAACCATCCAGCTCTCCGGAGCTCCGCTGTGAACCCAGGCGACCCAGATGGTTCCGCCGATATAGGCGCTCAGGTCGATTACTATCTCCTCTCCCCAATTGCGGTCGCCGTCGATGCCCGGGTCATAGGTCCAGACCGGTGTGAAGTTTGCCAATAGCGGGTCAGGACCGCCTTGAGTCGCCACTTCGACCGTGAAGATCTGGGGCATCGCCGAGTTCAAACTCACCGGGCCTTCGTTTCCCTCAAAATCATCAAAGAACTTGAGGGTGCAGGCGAGTGCATTGGCAAGTTTGATTCCCGGGCTGACCAGATATATTCCTTGAGGTATTGTCTCCAGATTCCAGCCGTCGCAGCGCATACAGGGTGGAGGAACGCCGGCTGTGGCATGCACATACCAGCCTCGCTGAGGATAGATGAACCATAAGCTCGTTCCGGCGGCAAATTGCTCTGAGAAAGGAATGTCGACCGTGGGAGCACTAGAACCACCCACAGGAGGCGCAGCCTCGGCTTGACCTAATAAACCCGAAGGCATTGCCGTCGTATTCTGCCAGCCTAAACCGGAATTTGCCGGGTCGTAAACCTCGGTCGAAGTATAACCGGCAGACCAGCCGTTACCACCGCCGAACGCATAAATTTTTCCCCCGGCACAGACCAGACCTTCACGCTGCCGGCCAGTGTTAAGGTTGGCAATCGATGACCAGGTGTTAGTAGCCGGGTCATAACTGCGGGCGGTGTTAAGATTCGTCCAGCCGCCGACGAAGTAGACCTTGTTTCCATCCGAAGTCGCACGGCCGTAAGCGGTCGCAACCGGCAGAGGAGCCATCGTCTGCCAGCCTGCACCCAGGTTAGTCAAATCGATACGAATCACAGCAGCGTAAGGCGCACCGAGGTTGGTGTTACCTCCGATTGAGTAGAGGTAATTGCCGCAAACCGCTACGCCCTGGCCGCAGGCACCGAAAGGCATTGCCGGACCATAACTCCAGGTGTTGGTTGCAACATCGTAAATTGATAGGTCAGGTCTATACGGAGTGTACCCACCCGGGATATAGATTTTGCCGTTGTAGTAAGCGGCTTGTATATTACCTATAGACAATGGCATATTTGCCATCTGAGACCAGGAAGCACCATCCCAACGCCAGCAGACATTTGTTGCCGGAGAATTACCACCCATTACAAAAAAGTTAGTGCCGTCGTGTGCGCCGGCACCGGAATAATTGGTATAGGGAAGCGCAGTTTGTATTGACCAGGCAAGGACGCCGGAGTAGTCACCCCGCATATGGGTGTTATAATTCGTCCCGCCCGAATAACCCATCGCCGCAAAGATGTAATTTCCAGCATCAGGCATAATATTGATTTCCGGGTTGTTTGCCTGCTGGATTCCTTCTTCGGATGAAGAAGTTTTAATAACCGTTCCGGGCGGCATTTCATCCTCGATACGAGGCGCCGCCATCAAACCGACGGCTAAAAGCATCAGCAGTAAACCTATTTTTTTCATTTTTATCCCCCTTAGATAGTTTTAAGTTTTACCTCTATATTTTCGAGTATATCATCCCGCCAGCGTAATTTCCCTTCTTTTGCTTGACTTTTCGACCTTTTTTACTCCTTAACTCCACCTCCTTTTTTTATTTAGGTCTTTTTCATTATAAAAAATATTAAATTTTTGTCAAGAGTTCGGAGAATGATTACCGCTAAAAAGGGCTCTCCGGGAAGGGTCCAGGAGAGCCCCGGAATTCAGAATTCGTCAGCGGACTAAAATGAGCTTTTTAAGTGGCTGAATATTCGGGAGCATCCAACCGGATGAAGTATGCCGCCTGGTGACTTATTAACGATAACTGCGTTCAATAACTGAAAATCTCTATTGAGTAAGGGGTTGCTGCTAACAGAATGCCGTCCTGAGCAATGACCCGTAATATCTTCCCTGAGGTATTAAAAGTTTCGACCGGTTGGGGTTGGGATATTTCCGACAGGTCGATGATGGTAATGCCTTTGTCACCCGAAGCGAGGATTGCACGATTGCCATCAATGGCAATGTCATGGATATCAGCCGAAATGCTAACACTGCCTATTCTTTTACATTGGTCGGGCTTGGAGACATCAAAGATCTTTAACCCCCAGCCTTCGTCTGCAACAAAGAGAAGGTTGTCGTTCAATGTCAGGGCTCCCGCCTGTTTAATATCGGTTATGCGGCTAAGTTCTTTTACGAATCCGGGGTTATGCCAATCGATGACGAAAACCCCCGAGTCTCTATCTGCGACATACGCATAATTGCTATCCACGACGACCGCCACTGCCTCACTGGGGGTTCGATAAAAACCTTTGTTAGTCAAACTCGTCGTAGTGCAGGTCGGACAGCGGGTAAATATCTGGAAACCCAGTACCCCGGCAGCTGCAAAGATGAATTCACGGTTCACGTCCAGGGACACAATACCCTTCAAGCCGGTATAGGTATACCTGAGTTTAGGTTGAAATGGGTTTTTAATATCCAGCACCGCTATCCCGGAATTAAAATCACCCATGATTACCGTCGGACCCGACATCGTTACCGCCTGAGCCTGAGGAGATTCTTTGTATGTTCCCGATAAAACCGGCTGATCAGGTTTTGCAATATTCAGTATCCTCAGTCCGCCCTTACCTAATGCTACTGCACAGTAATCACCGGCTCGGTCAATATCAGTTATCTCTTCAGTTTCTCCGAAGGTTTCAATTTCTTGATAAGGAAATTTTGAAATGTCGAGAATCCGGATTCCCCCCTCGCCCGCGGCAACATAGCAATACCTGCCGGCTATATCGAGGCTGAGTGCCCGTCCGCCGGAAATTTCTGCAAAGCCCTCTACCTTTGGTGCGGTTGGCGCGGAAACATCCACCACGCACATTCCTCCATATCCTTCTGCCAAAAAGGCGCGGCTGTTTTTTACGATGACTGCTCGGGTCAAGCCTTGAGCCGGTAGAAAATTACCCGCTTCGACCGGTTGAAGTGGATTGGCTACATTGATGATTCGAAGACCGGCAGGTCCATCAGCCAGGTAGGCGTAATCACCATCTAACGCCACATCCAATGCGTTCCCCGGGGAATCATAAAAAGCAACTTCGGCGGGTTGGGCGGGATTCGTGAGGTCGATGATTCTTAGTCCATTAAAAAGGGCGGCAACATACGCATAGTTCCCTTTTACGGCAATTGCGTGCGCATCATACGTCATTTCAAGACAACTTTTTTCCTGGGGTTTAAATGGATCGTGGATGTCTATTATCCGAATGCCTTTTTCTCCATCGGCAATTACGATGTAGCGCCCGTTCATGATTGCGAGGTCACCGGCAGTGCCGGGTGTATCATAGAATCCAATTTCCACCGGCTGGTTGGGTTTTGATACATCGAGAATTCGGAGTCCTTTATCTCCAGCAGCAAGGTAGGCATATTTATTTTCAACCACGACCGCCTGGGCTTCACCGGGCGAGTCCCACCTGCCGACAATCCCGCCTTTAACTTTAAAAATCTCTAACCCTTTTCCGGTCGCGGTAAATATTAAATTATTCTTGACCGTGACACTTTCGTAATAATCGGTGACAAAAATAGTTCCGAGATGGGTTAATGCTGAGCTTTGAGAAAATTGCGGAGTGAAAAACAAAAAAACAAGTGAAATGATTTTGAGAATTTTATTACGCACCATTGCCGTTTAAACTGCTTTGAAAATTTACGTTTACCATAGAAAAAAATACCTTATTTTTAAAATTAGTCAATACCAACAGCAGCCATTGAGCGAATTTCTACCAATGTCTTTTGTAATTATTATTCTAATTACTATCGCTCCGGGTTTGAAAATAATATTTTTTAATTTCTTACTGCCTGAGAACTTTAATAAAGAAAGGGCCCTCCTGGTTATCACCAGGAGGGCCCTCAAAGATTAGAATCGGTTAGCGTATGAGAATGATTTTTTCCGTAGCGGTGTAGTTGGAAGTCTCCATCCGGACGAAGTAGATGCCCTTGGGAATCTCGCGGCCCAGGTCGTCCCGACCATCCCAGGTCACGGACAAATAACCGGCGCCTTGAGTCCCCGCAACCAGAGTCTTTACGAGCCGTCCGGTCCGGTCGTAAATCCTTAATCCGACCTCGCTCCGACTCGAAAGCTGATAAAAGATCTGGGTGCTGCCAAAGAAGGGATTGGGCTTAATCGAGGTGAGCGCAGTTCTTGCCACTCTTGCACCCTCGCTAATACCCACCGCGGTAACATGCACCGTGGTTTTCATCGTATCGTTCTTTGGATCCTGGTCAGTTCCGAGGACGGTCACAAACATAATCTCATAATCCTTTTCCGCCGAACCGGTATTCCAGGTGTTGAAGTCCACCCAGGCAGTATCACCCACGACAAGGTCAACCGTCTTCGTGTCATGAGGCGTGCCGTCAATTATGCAGTTCACCGGCACTCCGGTCTCGTCTTCGGTACCCTGGTTTTTCACCTTCATTCTGGGCGTGATCTCAGTATTACCGGCAAGGGTATCGGGCACAAGCAACGGCGGCGGATAGCAATTAACAGCCGCGAAATCGTGGTTCAGTGTTGAACTCACATTATAAATATATTCGTTGTTCGCTTCCGTCGCCTCATCCGGAACCGTCGTGTGGTCGATCTGGAAGGTAATCAGATAGCTATGTCCGGCTTCGGGGACCCAGTTTCCGAACATCGCATATTCTTCGCTGCCCGGACCAAGCTGAAGAATTTCGGTCGCGTCGTCAAAGACCCTCGTTCCGGTGTTATCGTCATCGATGAAGCACCACACACCAACCGGACCTGGAGTTATGAGCGTTCCGATGTTTCTAACCAGACAGGTCGGGTTATAGGTCTGGCCGGGATTAACCTGCGTGGGCGGCTCGGGTGCATCCATTGCCGCCGGGTCATACGCTCCACCACCACCTGTGATGCCGCAGATCTGGACATCATCAATCCAGTGGTTGTCAAAGTACATATAACTCGAACCCCGGCTGATGAAGGCGATTCGGACATTGGGTTTACCGTCGGCCCAGGAAGAGATGTCGATGTCCTCGTTACCTTTGGCATTGCCGGTGCCGGGGTCTGGTCCCCAGGGATACTGCTTGATGGTATACGGGAACGTGGCTCCGCCGTCAATCGAACCCTTCACCTCGACCATATTGTCGTGGGTGCCGCTGGTTCCGTAGTAGTCAATGTGATACCAGTAGCGCACCCGCGTGCTGCCCCAGGTGCTCAGGTCGGTCACCGGGGTCAACAAGGTGTCGCCATAAGGGCTTGGATTTGGACTCCAATAGACATGTGCGCACATTCCTTGAGCCGGAGTGGAAGGATCGGCAAGTTGATTCCAGGGACCGGACGCATCAGATTTGATTGTCCAGCCTGCCGGTGGCCAGGTGCCAAACGCTTCCGGACCCATAATCGGGTTACAAGGAATCGAGGTTGTGCCGACGATGGCGCGGATCAAATAACCACAAAAGAATGGGCCAGCAGCATCAGCGCTCTTTTGCCAATTTGGATAACCATCCGGAGCAGATATCCCCCAGTAATAGTTATTTGGCAGAGTAGTATTCATCGCGACAAAGCCCGCGAGGACTACGAACTCATTCCAGGCAACCATGAAGGTTGTGGTCGCAGGCTGCACTGGCGGGGTAACGTCAAAGGTATCCCAGTAATTGGTGGCACTCCCCCCTCCAGCCCAGGAGTACCAATGTGGAAATAGCAAATTTTGGGCTCCCCAGATCCTTGCGCCGACCGGTCCTGCCAGACCTGCCATCTCCCATATCGAAGCCCCGACATTGGCTCCGTTCCAGTTAATCTGGATCATCTTGATTTTTTTGATATGAGTCTGACCAGCGGGCATGGTGAATGCAACGCCTTTGGCCATGGTATAGTCACCGGGAGGAGTACCGACCCACCGGCAACCATTATTCATATTGTCGGCATCATAGAAGAGTTCTTGGTCCGCCAGGGTATTGAGGTATGCCATATTATCACCTGGCCCGGCAAGGACCTTACCGCCTGGAGCAATCAGATACTCGCCCGGTCCTAAGATTTCACTGACCGTTGTTGAAGGAAGAAAAGAATTTGACCCGGCAAATAAGGGAATCATACCCCCAAGGACGAGAAGTAATCCTATTCCTACTAATTTTTTCATCATTACCTCCTTAAAAGTTATCTTACCGTTTTGCCCTGATCGGGCATTTAAGATTTGCCGTCTTTGACCATCTCTACTCCCAAAGGCCGGCGACAACATTTCTTACTTCACCTCCTTAGTTAAGGTTTCAGTTTTCCCTCCTAAAGTTCCAGCACCCAGTCTATCGTTGTTTATTACAAATAGACTCGAGTCAGCCATTAAATTCATCACCATATTTAGTTCCCTGATTAAAATATAGACTTTTTCAGTAAATTGTCAAGAGAGAATCTTGTTATACTCTAAATACTCCTTTATTTATTGCATAAAAGAATCTCTTGATATTAGCCCGAATCTAACCGTTTCAACCGACAAGCTCTCCCCGACCATCAAAAAAGCCCCCCCCCCCGCCAGAAGCGGGGGGCTCTAATTTAGAATTCGTTAGCGGACGAGAATGAGCTTTTGGGTGGCTGAATATTCGGGAGTAACCAACAGGACAAAGTAGAGACCCGTCGGAACTGACGCACCTGAATCATCTCTCCCGTCCCAGATGATGATTTTAGCGAGTAGCGAGGAATGAGGAGCGAGGGGAAAAGACTTAACCAGCTTACCTGATACATCGTAGATACTCAAGACGGCGTGAGTATTTGCAGACAGTGAATATCGAATTTCGACCGGACCAGAAGCCGGGTTCGGTCTTGGCGTTTCCATAAAACAAGCAGCCGGCAGAGGTTTGGCAACTTCGGCGCTGCCGCCTGCCTGACCGTATTTTATTGTCGTATAATCGCCAAAAGTGCTGGAACAGCTCCCACCGGTAACATAGACATAGCCTGAATTGTCAACCGCTATCGACCATGCAATATCCAAACTGTCGGTGGGACCGTCGTAGCGACTGACCCACTGCTCTTCGCCCGCCGAATTATACTTGACCGTCGCATAGTCATCCCAGGTTCCAGCACCCCGGCTTTCACCGGTAATATAAATATTATCTAAGTTATCTTTTGCCATAGCAAAAGCATAATCCCCGGCGTTTCCCGGACCGCTGTAGCGGGCGACCCACTTTTCCGTTCCAGCCGAATCATACTTGATGGTCGTATAGTCGGCATAGGTGCCGGAATTGAAGCTGTAGCCGGTGACATAGACATTGGCTGAATCGTCCAGCACAAGGTCAAAGCCGCCATCCCAGCCGTTTCCCGGGCCGTTGTAACGGACGACCCACTGTCTCTCCCCTGACGAATTATACTTGACTGTCCCAAAGTCAGAACTCGTGCCCGAACCCTCGCCGTAGCCGGTGATGTAGACATTGCCCGCTTTGTCCACAGCGATTGCCCGTGCCTCGTCGTTGTAGTTACCCGGGCCGTTGTAGCGGGCAAGCCACTGTTCGTCTCCGGCTGAATTATACTTAAGGGTCGCATAATCATAGTAGGTTCCGGAACAGCTGTAGCCGGTGACATAGATATTGCCCGAATCGTCCATCGTCATCGCATAGGCACCATCCCAGCCGTTTTCCGGCGGACCGTTGTAGCGCATAACCCACTGTTCCTCTCCGGTCGAATCATATTTTATCGTCGCAAAGTCGTCTTCGGTTGCCCCGCCCGAACTCAAGCCGGTAACATAGACATTGCCTGAATTGTCCACCATTATTGAATGTGCACAATCGCCTTCGTTTCCCGGGCCGTTGTAGCGACTGACCCACTGTTCTACACCTACGGAATTATATTTGACGGTCGCATAGTCGGAACCGCTGCCCTGACCGGAACTCGCACCGGTCACATAGACATTGCCTGAACCATCAACCGCTATCGCATTGGCACTATCACCACCATTTCCGGGACCGTTGTAGCGACTAACCCACTCCTCGACTCCGGCAGAATTATACTTGACGGTCGCATAGTCGGAACCGCTGCCCGGTCCACAGCTCAAACCGGTGACATAAACATTCCCCGAATTGTCCACCGCTATCGAGCGTCCCACATCGACGCTGTCTCCGGGTCCGTTGTAGGAAACGACCCACTCCTGGGAATGAGCAACGACGACTGGCAGAATCAACATCAAAAAGGACAAACGGTGTATTTTTTTCAATTTAACCTCCTTGATTTTAATAATTATCTGATAATCATAGAATTAATTTTTTGAAGCTTAAGAGGGAGATTGAATTTTGTCAAGATACCGGCTTTCTGAGTCCTCTCCATTTTTTCATGCCTGCGAGGAGCTATCTATAGCGAAAACTATTTTTGGGTTAATAAACTGGAATGAAAAAGGCTTGCCACGTAAAGTCATTGCGGGATCGCCACGATTCTTGGCGGGTGAAACGCGTAGCGTAGATGGAGCGGAGCGATATCAAGCAATCTCATTCACTTCAGAAAAGGACGGGATTGCCACGCACCCGGAGTTTACCCTGAGTGACAAAATGAGATTCTCCGTCCGCCACACTCCTTGGCGGCATCAGAATGACAGCGCCTCCCGAAGGGTCGGGTCTTCGACGAAACGAGGCGAAAGTGAAGGGGTGCTCGCAACGACACTGAGTTATATTTTAGACAACCTCTCAGGTGTTTTACTCCAGCATCTTAATATCACCCTAATTTAACAGATATTGAATAAACAGTGCAGAAGACGGGAGAATGTTCTAAAAGTCAAAAAATTATCAGGAAAACACGAATGGACGAAATTCGAAGAATAGAGTGACTGCAAGGAACTCAAACCACGAAAATCCTAAATTCTTTTATAGTGAGGACTATAAGAAATTTCGTGTTTTTAATATTTCGTGCTTTCGTGGTAAATCTGGGTTTTTAGACAAGCTCCAGGTCGACTTTTAAAAATTCGAGTCTTTTTTCCAAAAAAAACCCCCCGCATTAAGCGGGGGGTTTTAATGCTACATCGTTAGCGAACGAAGATCAGTTTTTGGGTGGCAGAATATTCAGGTGCATCCATTCTCACGAAGTAGATACCTTTTGGAACGAGACTGCCGGAATTATCCCGACCATCCCAGACCACGGTTCGCATTCCGGCATCGGTATAACCGTTAACCAGGGTCTTAACCAAGTTTCCGGAAACATCGTAGGCCCTTAACGCAACGGTCGTATTGACCGGTAGCTGATACCGGATGGTGGTGATTGTCGAGAACGGATTGGGCGAGATGGCGGTGAGACCGAAGGTCGCCGGTTTCGTCGGTTTGTTTTCCGCCACACCTAACGCAACCGTCACATTGACTACGAGAGAGTCGTTTGACGGAACCTCGTCGCCGGCAAGTGCGGTGTAGAACAGCAAGGGGAGAGCACCTTCATTATTCGGCGTCCAGTCTGGGAATGTCACTACGTCATTAGAACTAGGGAGCAATGAGGCGACCAGAACGCTTTCTGCAGAATACGAGCCGGAGCCGGGTTTGAAAAAGACATAGAGGTCTTTGATACCTGCAGCCCCGTTGTTCTGGACACCGACCTTGGGTGTAATTGCCTGGCCGGCAACGAGGGTATCACCTTCGTTCGGTTCGAGTGTCCGGTTGTTTACTGCCGCATCAAGGGTAATGACGGTCCCAATATATTCTTCCCAGCGGTTATTAGTCGGGTTTTGGTCATCAGGAATAGTGGCGGCATCGAGTTCGAAAACGATCAAGTAGAGGCTGCCCGGCACCCAGGCATCCCAGAACTTGGCATAATCCATAGCACGACTGGCGAGCACAGGAACCTCGCTGACCGAACTATAGACCTCATTGTTGGACTCGTCATAAATCCAGCAGTTTACTCCGACCGGACCCGGGGTCGCGCCTTCCGAATAATTTTCGAGCAGGGCGACCGGGAAGTTATCCACGCCATGCCGCGGTATTTTATCGCTCTGGGGGTCGAAGAACCAGTCGGTTATGCCCACATCGTATCCTTTGCCGCCGCCGCCGCCGGTTGACTCAGCGGTGACGAGAACATTGTCAAACGACCAGTCATAGCAATACCAGTAATCAGGCGTATAGTAATGCCAGGCAAGGTGGACGGTAGACTGCCCGAGAAGCGGAGAGAGGTCGATATTTTCCGTTATACCATTACGCGAGCTTGCCCAGTTAACAATCGTCGTCCAGGGACCGGTCGGACTCGTCCCCCATCTCAACTCGCCGTCTTCCACCGAGCTGGAATAGTAGTAGAGAAAGTTATAAAACGTCAGCTTGGGGCTTGTCAGCCCGGGGCTGGCGAAGTTCAGAGCCGGGCTCACCATATATTCGTCATACCAGTAATCATACGCTAAGAAAACTGGGAGATATGCCTGATAGGTTCCGTTGCCCGTATGATACCAGGGGCTATTATTACGCTCCCAAGTATAGGAACCGGCGCCGTTGATGATCGACCAGCCCGACGGCGGCCAGGTGGCAGCCTCAAAGTCCTGGGTCAGCTTGGTCACTTGCACCGCACCGACCAATCCCACGACCAGAAGACTTACTAAAAAGAGCTTCGTTTTCATATTAACAACTCCTTTTTGGGTTGTTTGTTATCCAACCGTTAGCGTAAAAAGATGAGTTTTTGCGTTGCCGAATATTCGCGTGTTGCCATCCGGACCAAATAGACACCTTTGGGAACCTCGTTCCCGGAGTTGTCTTTGCCATCCCAGGTGGCGGTCCGTATCCCGGCTTCAGTATAACCATTGACCAGGGTTCTAACGAGATTGCCGGAAACGTCGAACGCGCTTAAAGTAACTGCGGTATTGACCGGAAGCTGGAACTTGATACGGGCAGAGGTAGAGAATGGATTGGGCGAAATAGAGTAAAGACCAAAGGCCGCAGGTATGCCCGGTTTTGCCTCAGCCACATCGGTTTGGAGATACTCTTCCCACCGGTTATTATTCAAATTCTGGTCGTCGGGAACATCGTCGGTTTTGAGCTCGAAGACGATCCGGTAGCCACTGCCCGGAACCCAGGCATCCTGGAATTTGGCATAATCAAACGCCCGGGCGGCAAGCTGGGGAACCTCACTGACCGAACCATAGACCTCATTGCCGGACTCATCATAAATCCAGCAGTTAACCCCGACCGGTCCCGGCGTCTTTCCATCCGAAACATTTTTAACCACGCAGACCGGCAGATTGTCCACTCCGTTATGCGGTATTTTATCATTCTGCGGGTCAAACCGCCAGTCCACTATAGCCGGGTCATAGTCTTCTCCACCAGCGCCGCCGCCGGTTGATTCGGCGGTGACCAGGACATTATCGAACGACCAGTCCCAGCAAGCACCAGAGGTGGCGGTGTAGTAATGCCAGGCAAGATAGACGGTCTGGCCAAGCAGAGGGGTGAGGTCGATATTCTCCGTTAAACCTTGCCTGGAACCGGTCCACCGGATAATTTGATTCCAAGGCCCGCTCGAGCCGGGACCATACATCAACTCGCCATATTCCGTAGGATAGGAAAAGTAATAGAGATAATTGTAAAACGACACCTTGGCGCTTGTCAGCCCTGCGCTCGCGAGGTTGATTGCCGGACTCACCAGATATTCGTCATACCAGCTGTCAGGCCCGCCAAAAACCAGAAGATACGCCTGATAGGTTCCGTTGCCTGAATGCCACGTTAAGCTGCTGGCGCGGGTCCAGGTTGCCGCCCCTGCATAATTCAAGATCGACCAGTCCGACGGCGGCCAGGTGGCAGCCTCAAAGTCCTGGGTTAGCTTGGTCACTTGCACCGCACCGACCAATCCCACGACCAGAAGACTTACTAAAAAGAGCTTCGTTTTCATATTAACAACTCCTTTTTGGGTTGTTTGTTGTTAGCAGTTATACTTACACGGATAGGCAATTCGTCGTCCCTTCTCGAAATTATTTTATCGCTCTGAAGGGTAAAAGCTGACACAAAAAGCATTCTTTGCTATTTTCAGTATTTTACACCTCCTTACGTTTATTTTACGAAACTTTTTACCCCCAAGTTCATCGATTCATCCATTAGGCCAAAGTAAGCTCGTAAATCAGATATCGTTTATTTTTCTATTCTATGGATATTATAAACATCTACATTAGTCTGTCAATAGGAAAAAACCGGGGCCAAAATCGGTAAGACTGGGTGGGGTTTTAAACCCTAAAAGGACAGAATATGAACAATGACCTTTTCGCAAAAAAATCGAAAAACTCAGCCCGGTTATCGCCGGTTAAATAAAGGTCTTAACCACACCGACTATTTTACAATAACAATTTTCGCGACTGCAACCCCCTTCTGGGTCTTCAAGCATAAAAAATAGCAGCCTGCTCCTAATTGCGCGGCAGGCAAGCCGAGCTCGTGATAGCCCGCGTTTTTCGAACCGGAAAAAATCGGCAGCGCGAGTCTCCCCGCCGAAGTATAGACCGATACCGAAACCTTGCCCGCTTCTGACAGAAAGAACCGAAATTTACCATTATCCGGCCAGGGATTGGGAGCAGGCAGCATGAAACCGTAACCACTATCCCGTCGCTTTTTCTCCTCGATGCCGGCGCTGCTTTCCCGACCCGGGGTCGAACCCGAGGGATCGAACGAAACCCGCCAGTTGGTTTTACTGTCCGGCAACGGCGGCGAAATTCGCTCCCACGACTTTCCGTCACCGGCGTCATCAGGAAAGTCGTCCTCATTATCCGGCGTGCCGAAGGTCGAAATCGTTATCCCCGACTTATCCTTGAGCACTACCGGGTCGTTGTTTGCCAATCCGTTGCCGATGGTCGTATTTTTGACCGTGAGAATCAATGTGCCTTCCGGCAATTCATACGGTTGTGCAAACCCGCCGACCGTGTCGGTTGAAGTATACTCCTGGTCGAGAATCAGGGCAAAACTGTGGGGCACGAGGAGCGTCGACCGTATCCGCACCGACGGGTATTTGACCAACAAGAGCCCATCGGTCCAGCGGCTGACAACATCGTCGTCATCGAGGTCGGTGATAATCCAGTTGGCAAGGTCAATGGTATCGTCGGTAACATTGTAGAGTTCGATGAATTCATTCCGGTCGCCGGGCGAGCCGCCGCCGCTCTCCGACCCTTTGGGATTTGCCATGACTTCATTGATGACGACCTGCACTTCGGCCGGATTCGCCATCAGACTGAGAATACTCATGATCACCATCACCATAGTTCCCCTCCTTGTGGTCAAGATAGTATCGAAAATAAAAAATCTGTCAAGAGGAAGATGGACCGACGGAGTAAATCAAACCACGGAAGACACAGAAGGCACGGAATTTTTATTCCAAACCCTGCGATAAGAAACCACGTCCGCCATAGAGTGTGGCGGATTACACGAATGATTTCGAATTGACATGAAACTCGAAGAGTAGGTGGAGCACAGCGACACCAAACTCGGAGAGTAGGTGGAAGCGTTATGCGTAGCATCGGTTGAGTGTAACGAGACTAAGCGACACCAAACTCGAAGAGTAGGTGGAGTGAAACGAGACCAATCTATTCTTTCTTTTCCACCCATTTGGAGGAAATTAAATTTTGCGCAATACCAACATTCCCTTTCGTGTTTCTTCGATTTTCTTCGTGTGCGCCTCGTTCCGAGGCGAATTCGTGTCAATTCGTGGTTATATCTTGATTCAGCTTCTGTATTTACTTGGATTTCTTAGTGGTTGACTTTTCACTCAATATGACTATGCTTCGGCAATGCGATTGAAACCGAAGCTCGGCCTGGCATTAGCCGGCGGCGGTGCTCGGGGGTTAGCCCACATCGGAGTATTGAAGGCACTCGAGCAAACAGAAATAAAAATCTCCGCCATCGCCGGCGCCAGCATCGGCTCGGTCGTCGGTGCGCTCTACGCCCTCGACCCCAATGCCCAAAATCTCAGATCCCGATTCACCCAGCTCATCGAAACTGCCGACCTCAAGTCGATCGGCTTGGAACTCTTCCAGCCAAAAAAACCGGGTTCAAAACTTCACCGCTTCTGGGATAGTCTGTTTGAATACCAGACGCTCAGCCGCTCGCTCTTTAAAAAATCGGTCGTCGATGATAAAAAAATGAAAGCGGCGTTTTTGTCGTTATTGGGCGATACGACCTTTCGCGATTTGAAGCTTCCGTTCGCGGCAGTGGCGTTGGACCTGGTCACCGGCGCCGATGTAACTTTTTCCCTTGAACAATCCGGTCCGACGTTTCCGGTGCGCGATGCGGTCTATGCGAGCTGCGCGCTGCCCGCAATTTTTCCTCCATATATTTACCAAGAAAAAATTCTGGTTGACGGCGGGGTGAGCGAAAACATTCCCATTGCCGAAGCCATGACCCTGGGTACCGATGTCGTCCTGGCGGTCTTTTTAGGTCGTAAACAACCGTCGCCGCCGGCTGACCTGACCAAGGGCTACAAAATTCTCTTGCGCAGCGACGACCTTGCACGGCATAAACTCCAGATGCTGCTTTTGCGCCAAGCCGACTATGTCATCCATCCTCCGGTCTGTGACCAGCACTGGCTCGATTTCGAGCAGTTGGACCAATCGATTCGCTCGGGTGAAGAAGCGGTCATAAAAAATCTTCCGGCGATAAAAAATATCGCCGGCGTTCGCTATCTCGCCAAAAAACGGTTTTTAAATTTTTTTAAGAAACGATGATTCCCTTTATTGTCGGCACGCTCGCCATGCTCGTAATCGTATTTCTCTTAGGTATTACCCGGGGACGGTTTGTCAAACAAAAATCCTGGGTCGTCATCTGGTTTTCTCTGTCGGTCATGCTCGCTGGTTTCATCCTTGATTTCACATTTTTTCCTCAATGCTCGCTACTCACACCTCGCTACCGGCCTCGCCTTCGGCTATGTTATCGGTATCGCCATTCACACCTTTGCCCATCTGCGGGAGGAACTGAAAAAAAACGGCTTTCAGAATAAAACGGTAAATCCTTCATTCCCACACAAAAACTCTCTTGACAGCGTCCTAAAAATCTTTTATGGTTTAATTATAAACAGGAGGTGTAAAATAATAAATAGATGTCCAAGGTGTTATACTTCATTATTGAACTCGCGAAAAAAAGAGAGGTAAAATGAAAACTAAAGGCTTATTATTGCTTTTGGGGATGGTGGGGTTTAAAGGAAAACTAACAATCAAAAAAACTAACTTTAGGAGGTAAAATGAAGAGTAAAGGCTTAATATTACTCGTGGGGGTGGGGCTATTATTCTGTATGGGTGTGGCTGAAGCCCAAACCTCACTTCTACTTGAAAACTTCGAGGGCACCTTTCCACCGACCGGCTGGACTACTAACCCATCCTGGCCTACCGGCTGGATGCGTAATAGTACAGCAGGGTATTCTAATTATAGTGGCGGCGGTGGTTACTGTGCTATCCGTTGTGATGATTCCTATAACATTTTCCCACCTTCAACTAATCCGGCATGGCTTCGCACTCCAACCATTAACTGCTCAACCTATCCGACAGTCTGGCTCGCGTACAATATCGCCTACAATAATGGTGGCTCGGACAGAGCTTCAGTTGAAGTTTCAACCAACGGCGGTGTAAGCTGGACAACCATTCCCGGCTCGACTTCTCCGCCCGGTCCGACTCCGCCCTGGAGTTCAGACCGCAGCGCTTATGGTCCGGGTATCCGCGATTCGGTAAATATCTCTGCTTTGGTTGGCAGCCAGCCAAATGTGATGGTCCGCTTCAGTTATTGGGAGGTATCTTCGGTATGGGGCTGGTGGTACGAAATTGATAGGGTATGGGTCTGGGGTAGTGGCGGTGCAACCAACGCCGATGTCTACATGAAATCGGGCAGTCTCGTGTTCACCGGTCAACCGACTACCGGACTTGCCGTAAACCAGGTCTGGTGCGGTGCGGCTTACACGCCCCGAGACACGGTTGGCAATAACGGTCCGGGTACGGCAACAAGCATTACAACTCAAGCATTTATCGACGCCTGGAGTGCCTTTGGTTCTTCGATTCCGTCACTCGCATCCGGTGCAGTTGCTGGGGTGAGCTTCAGCAACTGGACCGCCACTCTTATTCCGGGAACCACTCACAACCGCAGAGACACGACTTATGCCGCTTCACCTTCTGACCCTAATCTCGCAAACAATAAGCAGGCTGCGACCATTACCGATGTGTATGACGGTGAAACCGTCTCAATCAACAGCCCGCCGCTTACGGTCGTGGTCGGCAACACCTACACGCCTCAGGCAACGGTGCGCAACAGCAGTCTTGCCGGTGCAGCCACCTTTACCGTCATCTGCACCATCCTGCCCGGCGGTTATACCGACACCCGGACGGTTACCAACCTTGCTTTTGGGACCAATACCACGGTCAATTTCAACAACTGGACCGTCCCTGCCGGTACAAGCTGGACGGTAACGGTTGTCTGTAATGCGATTGGCGACATCAATCTCGGCAACAATGCCAAGTCCATAACCTGCAGCGTCGGCACACCAACCACAGCCGACCTGCAGATGAAACTAAACAGTCTGTTTCTTTCCGGCACATTCACCGGCCTTGGCGCTGGTCAGGTCTGGTGCGGTGCCGCCTATTCGCCCCGGGATACCGTATTCAACAACGGCCCGGCGACAGCAAATACAATAACGACAATTTCCTATATCGATGCCTGGAATAACACCGCACCTTCGATCGCATCCCTGGCATCAGGCGCCCAGCAACAGGTGAGTTTTGCTGCCTGGACCGCAAGTCTCATTCCTAACACAGTTCACAACCGGAGGGATACGACCTATCTTGCTTCACCAACCGACCCTGACCTTACCAACAACAAAAGAACAGCAACCTATACTGCGGTCTACGACGGCCAGGCGGTGAGCATCACCAATCCACCGGCGAATCCCTGGTGCGGCGCAACCTATGCTCCGGCGGCAACGGTGCGAAACAACAGCTCCGCTGGGTCAGCCACGTTCACCGTCACCTGTACCATCAACCCCGGCGGCTATTCCAACACCCAGACCGTCACCAATCTTGCCGCCGCGACAAATACAACCGTCAACTTTGCCAACTGGACAGCGAGCCAGACACCCAACACCGCCTACACGGTCACCGTCACCTGCAATACGACCGGCGATGTCAATACTGCCAATAACACGGTGAGCACAACCGTTACCACGGTCTACGACGGCCAGACCGTATCGGTCGACAACCCACCGACGAACCCCTGGTGCGGTGCAACCTACAGTCCGTCAGCAACAGTACGCAACAACAGCGCTCTGGGCTCAGCCACTTTCACCGTCACCTGCACCATCACCGGCGGTTATACGAGCACAAAGACCGTTACCGCACTTAACGCCCTCACCAACACCACCGTAACCTTCGACCCCTGGACTGCGTCGCGCGTTCCTGGAACTCCGTACACCGTTACCGTCACCTGCCAGACAACCGGCGACAATAACACCGCCAACAATACCGGCACCAGAAACATCGCCACCGTCTACGACGGCCAAGCGATTGACATCGACGCACCACCCGACACGGTAATGACCGGTACCCTCTACACTCCCGAGGCAACGGTCAGAAACAACAGCGGAGCAGGTACAGCCGATTTTTCAGCCACCTGCACGATTGACCCAAGCGGCTATTCGAGCACGATCAATATCACCAACCTCGGATTTGGTGTATCCTCCCAGGCGGTCTTTGCCGGCTGGACCAGCCCGCTCGCTGCCGGCGTCACCTATACGATGACCGTCACCGTGACGCCCAACACCAATCCGCCTGACGTCAATCCTGCCAACAACATCGTGACCAAATCGATTTTAGCCTGGGGTGATGTCGGTGCGTTTGAACCACACTATCCGCTCGACGAGGTTTATGTCGACACCGACATCTTCCCGGTGGTGATGTTACGTAACTTTACCGGAGGTACGACCGAAGGATTCAATGTTACGATCCAGGCGGAAGATGAAGGCGGCGGTATCGCCTACGAAGACGTTACGCCAACTGAGACCATGACCCCGAACCAGGACAGAGAATGCTACGCGGCCACTGCCTGGCATACGCCGAATGAAGTCGGCAAACATTTCCTCCTCCATGCATTCACCCAGTTGCCGGGTGACTGCCAACCGATGAATGACCAGGTCGACTGGGAGGTCGTGACTGTCGCTAAAGCGGGCTCGGACGTCCGACCCAAATCGATCAATTCGCCCGCCAACCTCATCGCCGGCGACCCGTATACGCCGAAAGCGACAGTTGAAAATCCCGGAACCAATCCCGGTACTTTCTGGACCTACTGCACGATCGATGCGAGTTTCTTTACCACCGCTTACCTTGACAGCGTCCTGGTTAATAACCTCGCGCCCGGCGATACCATCGGTCTCTCTTTCGCAGACTGGACCGCTGAAGCCGGTTCGTTTGTGTTACGGGTCTACACCGCATTAACCGGCGACGAACATCCGGAAAACGACACCGCTACGCTGCGGTTAACCTCAACTGGCATTGCCGAATCGAAAGAAGCGATGCCGACGACCTACATTCTGCAATTGAGCAAGCCGAATCCGTTCTATAACACAACCGAAATCCGCTACGGTCTACCGGTAACGAGCCGCATCAGCTTAGCCATCTACGACATCACCGGCAAATTAGTGAAGACACTCGTCAACGGCACCGAGAATCTCGGCTTCCACAAAGTCATCTGGAACGGTTTGGATAACGCTGGCCGGAGGGTCGGAACTGGTCTCTACTTCATTCGGTTCGAAAGTTCATCCTACACTGCAACTCAAAAACTCATTCTCATCACGAGGTAAAGAAGTTGAACTGTACAAAGCGGGTCGCCCGATTCGGGCGACCCGCTTTTTTCGGCAAAAAAATACAGCCCCCTCCATCTTGACAAGTCCCCTCAAATGTTTTAATTTGTGTTTTATTTGGTCAAAAGGGGGTAGAGTGCATAAAAAGGCAAACGAACGGCAAACCAAGAAGGAGGAAATGATGAAAAAAATATGTGCAGGTGTATTTGTGTTACTGGCTTTGACCGGCATTGCCCTTGCTCAGGTCAACCAGGAATGGGTCGCCCGCTACAACGGCACGGCTAACGGCACCGACTATGGTCGGGCAGTCGGCTACGACGCTGCCGGCAATGTCTATACCACCGGCTACAGCTATACCTTTGACCCGAGCAGCGGGTTCACCACGTACGACATCGTCACTGTCAAATATAATTCAGCCGGTGTCCAGCAGTGGGTTCGAAACTACAACGGAACCGGCAACAGCTCGGATTACGCATATGCGATAGCGGTAGATGGTTCGGGTAATGTTCATGTAGCCGGTTACTCCTACACCAATAACGGCGGAATAAACTCTAACGATATAGTTACATTAAAATACAACACCAGCGGCACCCTGCAGTGGGCTCGAACCTACAACGGACCGTACGGCAGTTCCGATTACGGCTATGATATCGCGATTGACGCTGCGGGCAATGTCTACACCGCCGGTTATGTTTACGGGTCAAGCGGCAATGCCGACATGTGTGTGCTTAAGTACAATTCAGCCGGAACTCTGCAATGGACGGGCATCTATAATGCACCCTACAACAGCTCCGATTACGCCTACTCGGTAGCAGTTGACGGCTCGGGCAATGTCTATATGGGAGGCTACGGCTACTGGTCGAGCGCCGACTACTATAACTACATTGTCGTCAAGTATAACGCTGCCGGCGCCCAGCAGTGGGTAGCAAATTACAACGGACCCCAGAACCGGTATGATTATGGCCGGGACATTGGTGTCGACGCTGCCGGCAATGTCTATATGGCCGGTTACAGCAATTACTACAGCATTTCCTATTACGCTATCGTTACCGTCAAATGGAATTCAGGCGGCGCTTTCCAGTGGGCTCAACCGTTTGTCGGCAATGCCGGAACCAGCTATTACAACTACGGTTACTATTTAAAGTGCACCGGAGCGGGCGACGTCTATGTCGCCGGCTACGGCTATGATAATAACGGCGGCACCATCTCGCCCGATTTGGAAATCGTAAAGTATAACACCGCCGGCACCCAACTCTGGTCCAACCATTATAACGGTCCGGGTAATAGTACCGACCAGATGACCAGTCCGGGCGGCATGTTGGCACTTGACGCTGCCGGCAACGCTTACATCTGCGGCTATGCCAGCATGGGCAGCGCAACCACCTATTACGACATTGTTACTGTGAAATACAACTCAGCCGGAGCCTACCAGTGGGAAATGCGCTACGACAACGGTCTGGGAGGCTCTCCGTATTATTATGATTACGGATACTGGGTCGCGGTCGACCCATCGAATAATGTCTACACCTGCGGCTACGGCTACAACAACAACGCGGACTCATACAGCTACGACTATACGACCATCAAGTATAACCAGCAGGTCGTTTCCGGTGCCGACATGCAGATGCTGAATCTGTTTCTCGCCGGCACCCTGCCCGCGGTAAACCAGGTCTGGTGCGGCGCATCCTACACACCCTATGATACCGTCATCAACAACGGTCCGGGCACCGCCAGCACCATTACGTCCAGGGTGTACATTGACGCATGGAACAACTCTCAGAATATCGGCAGCCTGGCATCCGGCACCAAGGCGCGGAACAATTTTACCGCCTGGGCTGCAAGCACGACCCCGGGCACGGTGCACGCCCGCCGGGATACCACCTATGCCGCATCACCATCTGACCCTAATGTAGCCAACAACCTGGTTACGGCAAATTACACCGCAGTCTATGACGGCCAGGCGGTCAGTATCGACCAGCCGCCGGACCAGGTCTGGACCAGTTATACCTACACGCCGACCGCAACGGTCAGAAATAACAGCGCAGCCGGCACAGCGACCTTTACCATTACCTGCACCATCACTCCGGGTGCGTATTCAAGCACGAGAACCGCCACCAATCTGGGATTTGGAAGCCAAACCCAGGTCATATTCGACAACTGGACGACCGGTCTATCCGCCGAAGCCGTCTATACCGTGACCGTCACCTGTCAGACGACCGGCGATGTCAATACTGCGAATAATACACTGACCAAGACCTGCAATGCCTACGGTGATGTCGGCGTCCTCGAACCTCACTATCCCACTCCGCCATTGGACTCGGTCTATGTTGATACTGACATCTTCCCGGGGGTTATCTTGAGAAATTATACCGGCGGCACGACCGATGTATTTAATGTCTCCACCCAGGTCGAGGATGATGGGTCGCATATCGTCTATGAAGATGTATCGCCGGTTGAAGGCCTGACACCGAACCAGGACCGGGAATTCTATGCCGCCACTGCCTGGCATACACCCAACGAGGTTGGTAAACATTTTATCATCCGGGCATTCACTCTCCTCCCCGGCGATGATGATCCTTCCAATGATATGACCGAGTGGGAAGCCGTCACCATCGCAAAACCAGGAGCCGATGTCCTTGCCAAATCGATCGATTCACCCGGTACAGCTCTGCCAGGCGACACCTATCAACCCCAGGCAACGGTTCAAAACATCGGCGCCAATCCCGCAACTTTCTGGACTCACTGCACTATCAACCAGACCGGTTTCCTGCGGGCTGATTATTCGGACAGCGCCAAGATCGAAAACCTTCCGCCCGATTCTACCCGGCAATTGAACTTCGCCGACTGGACGGTTGGAGACGCCGGCAACTATCTTTTGAAGATTCAGACCACATTACCCGGCGACGGACATCCGGAAAACGATACCGCGACATTGCGGTTGTCCGTGACCGGCATTGCCGAATCGAAACAGCCGGTGCCGACCGTCTACAGCCTGCAGTCGAGCAAACCGAATCCGTTCTATAACACGACCGAAATCCGCTACGGACTACCGATGACGAGCAACGTAAATCTTGCCATCTACGACATTACCGGCAAACTGGTAAAGACCCTGATCAACTCCACGGAGAATCCCGGCTACCATAGGATTATCTGGAACGGCGTCGATAATACCGGCAAACGGGCAGGCGCTGGTCTCTACTTCATCCGGTTCGAGAGCGCACACTACACCGCCACCCAGAAACTGATTCTCATCACGAAGTAGTACAGCGGATACGTAAATTGAAAAACGGGTCGCCCGGTTCGGGCGACCCGTTCGTTTTCAGTCAACCGGTACCAGACTGGTT
>CAYHGV010000027.1:0-31919 GCA_964356135.1 uncultured bacterium | reverse complement strand
CCATCTCTAAATCATCAGATCTAATACTCATACTAAAAATTATAACCACGCAAGCATTTTCTTCTAATAGGCTGAAATTCTCTATTTCCTTGGTTAGCAAGGGTTTACCCCGGGTAATTGAGTCTCTCTCCATTTAAATTCACTCGGAAAAATTGATGGGTATTCTATGAATCAAAAATACCATATCAGGCATGAGTGGCCGGTGTCGATAGCATCCTATCCACTTCGGATAATCTTGATTATGCGAACTCAACCAGCCGGGCGCCGATATCGAATGCCCGTTTGAGCAGTTCGGGCTGCTCGGCTGCCGGTTGTGATTCGGAACGGTTGATAAAAATCTCTTCGACCATTTGGATATTGGCTGCTTTAAAAAACATCCGCACCACTGCCCGGGTCGGATTGAAATCGCTCGACATATCGGCAACGCCGATAAACACGCCTTTTTTAAGCTTTTCAAGCCGGGGACGGAAAACCGCCCTGCCGTCCTCCAACCGGCTCATATCGACCCGGATCATATCCGCCAGGCAGCCGCAGCGGTCAATCATTAATTTTGTCTGGGCAGTAACCGATTCATAATAGACCGGCGAGCCGAGGACGATTCCGTCCGCCTGCTCGAGTTTTTCAAAAATAATCTCCATGTCGTCTTTGAGATTGCAAAACCGGTTCTCCGACTCACGCGGACATGCCTGGCAGGGTCGGATTGCCTGGTCGCCGAGATAAATTTTTTCAGTAGTGGCACTCTTGCTTGCTGCCCCAGCTAATACTCGGTCAACGAGGGTATCGGTGTTCTTCCCTTTACGCGGGCTGCCGACTAAGCCGATGACGAGCATCAGTCGCCAAGATTAATTTTAAGATATTCTTTTACCTTCTCCACAAAGACCGCATACAAGAGTTCGGTCTCCTGAATAAATCTCTTAATAGCTGCCCACCGTACATCCAGATATTCGTGAACAATGATATTTCTCAATTTGACCCACTCGGCAATGCGTGTTATATTCTCCTTGTCAAAAATGGACACAAGTGCAAGGGAATTCACCATCTCTTTGTAAGTCTCCGGCCGGGTTAAACCTTCGGCTATGAGAATTATTTTGGCAATATCGACGGTTGAATTTATGATATTTTCAATCCACCGCTCTACGTTTCTCCTCGCATCTCTATTTTTATTATATGCTTCCCACGACAGGGGTTTAAAATTTTCGAAATCCTCTAACTCGTTTTCGAGAAAAGTTATATGGTTGATGAGCCTTAATTTATCTTCTCTTTCCATATTCAATTCTCTCTTTGTAGTCACGAATAACAAACTCCCTGAAGTCTTCTGCGACATGGGTTATCACTTCCTGGAAATCAATATAAAACCCGCGGTCGTGAATGACGAGCGGGGTACCCCGTATCGCAGTGGCTGCAATATGAGCCGGGGCTCGATTTAACACAAGCAATTCAACTTCTCTTGTTACTATTTTTTCTAATTCGCCCCATATCTCATCTTCGCTGTCATAGAATACTTCTTCTTCGTATTCTATCGGATGTCTCGCTTTGGGATAGAAATACACGGCAACATCTACATCCGACAATTTAATTGCATTCGCCTTTGCCTGAGAGCCATATAAAAAGGCAAAGGCTACGTCGTTCCTCGTAGAAAAATACTTTTTAAGTTTACTAACCAAACCATCGTCTTTTTTCAACGCCTCCATTATAACACTATATTCACCTCACTGCCGATGTCAAGCACAGCCGTTTTTCGCGCCGTTTCTTGAGCTTCGGAATTCTCCCCGCCGCATCGCCGTCGGATGACAAATCCAGAGGAAACGTTTCAAATCAACCGTGCCGTCTTTTTTGAAACTCACCCCTTCTGCCCTGAGCAGCCGTCGTTGAAGTTCATAGCCGTGTCCGGGTTGTAAGGAAATACCGCCCCGGCTGTTGATAACCCGGTGCCAGGGAAGATTCTCTTTGTCCGACGACGAGTGCAATAGATAGGCGACCTGGCGTGCCGCCCGGTAGTTGCCGGCATACTCCGCAATCTGCCCATAGGTTGCTACTTTCCCGGCTGGGATTCTTTTAATGATAGCTATTACCCGTTGCGAGAAAATCGTGCCTGCCATTTTTTCACCCATTTCAAATCGATCCGCTTCAACCGGTTCTTTTTCAGGTTCTCCTTCATAATCCAAAGAATATCTTTGTCGCTGTTTAAAAACCATTTTTCCATCCTTTTCTTGCCAGTTTGCGATTCAGCCGCAACCGCAACACTCCAGCAGTACCCTAACCCTTTTTTCAAAACCTGGAATTCCGCACTTTTTCGATTTTCAACGATCTTCAAAGAATCGGTTATCCCATCGAGAATATCGAGAACATTTTTTACCTGCTTCTTATTCTTTAAAAGCTTTGGCTCACATAAAGCAGCGGCTGCTGCCCGTTTTTCCAGTAAATTGCCCTTGCACCACTGCTCCATTTCTTCTACGAGCATATCCATATTATTTTCTCCCAATCGCTGAAGTGCCATCGCCACCCCTTCCCGCATCCGCCAGCGTTCATCCGACGCACACCGCCGCACTATCTTCAATAATTCTGTTTTCCCTTCTGCTGCAAGTCTACCCAAACCCACTACTCCGCAAAACGCTAAAAATTCATAGGGGGAATTGATCGGGGCTTTGTCTGCAGTATAAGCGAGATACCGCCGGAACAACTTTTCGTCTCCTTCTTCGGCCACCGCTTGGGCAAGTTCGATATTTCCCCGCGGGCCGGGCAGCCCGGATTCTTTCAATAAAAAAGAGTCCCAATCTTTAAGTTGGCTAAGTTCTTCTCGATAACGGTCTACTTTGCTCAATATTGTCTCCCAATAGGTACATCCAATTTCTTTCGAGAGGGCTCATTTCAAAACAACACACTTTTTATATTCTGGGTAGCCACGGGTCCAAAACCAATCGTTCACTTTTTTGAAGACTCAACATTGCCGGTTCCCACATATTCAAACGCTCCGATATCGAAACCCGAACCGTGGGGTCGCGGATTACCATCAAAGTCATCCGCCGGAGCCTCAATTGAAGAACCGGTATCGATCGCCGGTGAAGCCGCCTGGAGTCGAAAATTTGTCGCGACCGGATTTACAAAATCAGGGTCGCCGATGACACTATCGCTTCCGTAAATCTCACCTTCGGTTCCCCGAAAACCATCAATAAGATTGTGGTCGACCGTGAAATTCTGTAATGGTACAATTGCATCTACGGCGAGCTGGAAGTAGAGGTTCTGGCTGCAGATGTTGTTTCGGACGACGACATCCTCTGCGTACGGATTTTCGATATTGATTCCTCCACCCCATACTGTCCAGCCATTATTATAAAAGGTATTGTTGACCACCCTGATATTCTTCATCGGATGCTGTCCTTGCGCGCCGCCCGGTCCATTGGTACTGATCGAAACGCCGCAGTATCGGTTGTGGTAGGCAACATTGTTATATATTTTTATATTTTCGAGCAGGCCACCCATCTCCGAAGCCAGGGAAATACCATTGTTGTCAGCGATGTCGTGGATGACATTCTTAAAAACATCAATATTATAGGTGTGCTTATCCCAGGCATCAACATAGACACCGACCCTCACGACATCGTGCACATGATTCCCGTACACCGTTCCATTGTTGGAGCCGTCTTTGACGCATATCCCTTCTTTCACATATTCGGGGGTTCCGTTGTGAACATGATTGTTCTTGACCTCGAAGTTACTGGTGCCGCCCACCGAGATAAACTCCTGTATCCCATCTTTGCAGGCGAGCTCAACTTCATTGCCGTCAATGATTACGTTATCGCTCCCCCAGACACCAATGCCTGAAGACATGGTATTACTGGTAAAGTTTTTTTCAATGATGATATGGCTTGAGCCATCCGCCAGAATACCGGTGTTATTGCTGTCCGGTCCGGCATTGATTACCCTCAACCCGGAAACCGTAATGTAGCTTCTGCCAGTAAGGTCGACTAACCCACCCCACGGGGGCAGCGTTATTCCCGAACCATCGATTGTGACCGTATTACCAGGATAGTCAGCATAGGTAATATAATCCCCCTCAGTTCCCGAATTCGCCGGCACAACCCTTTCCTGATAGGTGCCGGTTTTGATTAAAACCGAGTCACCGGCCATTAAAGTATTCGCTGCTTTCTGGATGGTAAGCCAGGGTTGGGCTTCGGTTCCTGGATTAGTATCACTGCCACTCTGAGCTACATAATAGATAGCTCCACTCGGCGGGTTAGTCGTGCAAGCGGCCAAAAGCAGAGATGATACAACTGCGACCTTTACTATCACAAAACAGGTTGCAACTGCTAAGGTCAGCACGTTACCTTTTTTCATACGATACCCCTTCCCTGCCCCCGTTTTCTCATAGAACCTTTTCCAATCGTTCGGCAAACTCGTGGGCAGCTTGCGTGAGCTCGGCTTCGGTCGTTTCCTTGGTTACAACCCCGCCGAAATCAACAATCTCGATATTCCGGCCGGCAAGGTCTTCCTTTACTGTCTCAAGCGCTTTGTCTAACGGACTGCCGCTGTTCGAAAACACAACCGCCAGCTTTCGCCCATCCAGCTTGGCATCGCGCAGGAAAGTTCTCGTCGGACACGCCGGACGTCCGGCCCAGATCGGCGTGCAGAGTACAACCAGGTCGTATCCCGAAAAATCGAGATCCATCGGTTTGATATCGAACCGTTGGTTGTGAATTGCACCCCAGCCCATCCCGGGATAACCACGCTGCTTCTTCTCCTCAATCCGGTAGAGGTCACCACCCAACTTTTCCTGCAGCGTCCGGGCGACGGTGGTCGTATGTCCGAAACGAGTGTAAAAAACGATGGCAGTCTTCATGTCTCCTCCTGTTATTTGGTCAATAAAAACGAGTTCCCTTCCTGATTCCGGATACAACTACGAAACTCGTAAGAGTAAGCGAAGCCAAGGGACGCGAATGGCTTGTTTCGAGAAAAACCTCGCTTCGAAATAAATTATTTTTTCGTGTCAATTCGTATACTTTCGTGTCCATTCGTGGATATATTTTGAAGCCATGCTCTATTTCTTTCCGCTCTCTTTCAGTATCGGCGTGATGCCCGCCATTTCGCTCATCACATTGACGAGGTCGGCGCCGGCGGGCACGACAATCTTCGAGTTCTGTTCCAGCGCCTTCTCCATCGCCTGTAATTTCCTGAGTATTTGCGCATTGCCGATAAAGTATTTTTCTGCCGCTTCGTTGACGAGCCGAATCGCCTCTGCTTCGCCTTCGGCGGCGAGAATCTTCCCCCGCTTGAGTCCTTCCGCCCGTTTGATCTGGGCACGCCGTTCACCGTCCGCGGTCGTCTCGGTGGCGGTGGCAAAGTCGATCGCGGCAATTTTTTCGTTTTCCGCTTTGACGACTTTATTCATCGTCTCCTGGACGTCTTTGGGTGGGTCGATCTCCTTGAGCTCGGTCCGAACGATCTCAATCCCCCAGTGGGCGGTCTCATCCTTCAGGGTTTTGTGGAGTTCGTCATTGATTTTACCCCGTTCGCTGTTTGCCGATTTCAAGGTCAGCGTGCCGATGATATTCCGGAGTGTCGTCCGCGCCAGGTTGACAATCTGGTAGGAGTAATTGCTGACCCGGTACTGCGAATTCTTGACCGATTCCTCATCTTCCCGGACCTTGAAATAGACCTGGGCATCAACCCTCGCATTCAGATTGTCGTTGGTAATGATCTCCTGCGGCTGGGCATCGACCAACCGCTCGGTGATGTCTACCCGGTACATCTTCTCGATCGCAGGAATGATCCAGTGAAATCCCGGCATCGCGAATCGATTGTAGCGCCCCAGCCGCTCGGTCAAGCCGCGGCGTGTCGGCCGAACGATTCTAATACCGCTGAGGAGCCAAATAACAACCACCGCCCCGATTGCGATTAACCATAATATCATACAGCACCTCCTTGTTTTGAGTAAATTTTCTGCCCGGCAAAAGCGATCCGTTCAGTTCCTTACCGGTAGCTATCTCAGCAAGGTAATGGTAAACCTGAATTTGTCAATGGGAGAAAATTTCGATATTTCCTGCTAAAATCGGCATAGTAGGCTATCGTTATCTAAAGAAATCCTTTATTTACAGAAGTGCTCGCTATCCCCTCCTATTGGCGTTTTAACCCCATCGGTCAATCGGTCGGCGTGCCCTGGATGAAACCCAGCGCTTTCTTCAACCCATCAGTGAACGCGCCGAGATCCTCCTCAAAGACAAAAACCCTGCTTTGCTCGTAACGTTCTTTTACTTTTTTTGACTCGGTAACAACCAGATATTTCGTCCCTTTTACCGATTCCTTGACATCAAAGAAGTAGGTCCGCCCACCGGCCGACACCTTCTCTGAAAACAGGTTTTTCCGTTCTTCGTTCATAGCTCCCTCCTTGTTGGTATTACTTCTTCTCTGCTATAACTTAACGCCGCTCATATCCCCTGTCAATAGTCTCCTGCAGGCTCCGAGTAAATTTTTTTAACCACGGAAGGCACGGAATTCACTGAAGAAAAACGACGAAACAATGTTAATATTCTTACCGTGCTCTCGGTGATGTATTAGGACTACACACTATCGATTTTTTAAACAAAGCCCAGGTAACTCCATACAATCCTGTTGGCTGATACCCGCTATCAATCAACCGATGGGTTCTTTTATAGGCTTCAATCCATTCTTCTATTACTTCACCCGATTGTTCTTCGGCATACTGGTAATACGCCTCTTCATTCTCCTCTTCGTTTTTCTTGGGATCAAACACACCACTCACACAGAATCCACCCCACCCTTCGTAGGCAAGTAAAAATTCACCCTTCTTCGTAACTCCGATTTCATCTGAAACTTCTGCCAAAATATCCAACACCCAGTTCCAGATCTCAAATGATGATCCTATTTCTTTAGGACTTGATTTTCTCATTTGACATCAACTAAGATCTTCTAAAAATCTAAGCATCGATTCTATATTATCTATTAGATCACTTACCTCTTCATGAGATATTTCTCTTCGCCCCTCATGAGCTATCGCATTGCGAATAGTGATAGCTGCTTGACACTTCTGAAAAGTTTCATTAGATGGTAACTCAACACTTTCCGGAACAAGTAATCTCAAAGTCGTTTTTAAATTGCCTGACAAGCCCACTTCAACTAAGAATATATCGATAGATCCTTTACCAACTCCTTTTTTAATAGCGATACTTCTTATAGTATCAGACAACATTATTTCCAAAGCTATGACTGCATTAAGAAGAGCATGCAGATCGTTATTGTAATAGAATTCTCTCTTGGCATCAGAAATAAAAGCCTCAGGCAAAGTAACTGTTTGACTTAACATCTCCTGTATTTTTGTATGTTCTACTTCAGACCTCAGAGGCTTAGCTGTTACAAGATGACCCTTCTCAAATGAAATAAAACAACTAACAGTCCCAGAAGGATTTAATTTCTCAGATGGTTTAGCTATTACCTGTTCACTAAAATCATCATAATGATGGAAATTTCTTAGCCCATACCTTTTTAATGCTATTCTAACTGAATCTATAAAAATGTTTAATGAACGGAAGAAAACGTCTCTGTACTGCTCTAATATGGCATTCTGGTCAATAGGTTCTTTTGCAAAATCGGGTATCTTCATCTTAATACGGGTAAATCTGAAATGGCTGAAATCATCTGAATCTATTTCAAAACCACTTGCAGACCCCAGACTTGTTTCACGCTCGCTGAAGAAATTCTCAGTTTGGATCTCAATTTGAGTCCCATTTTTATAGGGTAGACAAAATGTCCTACCGTCTAAATGAAGACAAACTGGCAGGACAACAATAATTGTAACATAACAGTCGACCGAACTGGGGGCACCACTCATATTGCTTCCCTTTTTAACAAAATAGTAACCATTTTCTCAGTATGTAGATGCATCACTAGAACTAAAATGGACACGATACATTCCTCTGTTTTATTTAATTTGAACACCTTTTTATTTTTTCAGTAGGTTATCAATTTTATCTTTTTCATCAGGAAATCGTTCGTAAAGAAACTTTATTATCCTGTCCCTATTTCGAAGCAACTCTTTAAACTGCTTCGTTGTCATGTTTAATTGGCGAATACATTTATCGTAAACTGCGTTTACAGTAATCTTTTTACGATTTGCTACGTCTTTTGCAGCTTCATTGTAACTTTTCCCCTTAAGTAATACCAATTCCACAACCTCTAAAACTTGCTCAAATCGTGCAGCACCATATAAATGTCTCTTAGTGGTTTCCTCTCGAACTTGAGGCTTTTCAACATCGAGAGTGTCAAAAGAATAAATAGAATCACCATAAGCTTCACCCTCACCATAATATGTTTTGAATTCTAAAATTTCAGATGGAAAGGGTAAGCTATCACATGCTTCTACAACCTCACCTGTTTTTTTATCTATAATTATCACAACTTTTGGATTTTTATTTATAATATCCGTTAGAACCTTGTATAATTCTTTCTTAATTCCTAAAGACCCAATTCTATCTTTCAGCGGACTACTATTAAGTTCTTCATAAAACGCATCAATTAATTTATTCTTATTTTCGTGGTTCTTAATTGCAATATTGAATTTACTTATTTGAGAGACTATGTGGTCGTATAATGGATGTGCTACCAATTCTACTTCAATAAGAAACCATTTCTCATCTTCTAATAACAAAACAAAACCATCTGGTATTGAGCCTATACCCGAATTACTTTTAATTTTAGCTCCTTCAAAAAATATGGAATTATTACCAAAAATAATACCAACATGCTCTTTAAATATAGATTTCAGTTCATCTTCTTCTCTATATTGACTGGGAAGATATTTAATACCTTTTCTAACAGATATCCTTTTCATACTTTTCTCCATAATTAACCTCCTTTGAAAAGTTCGTCTTTGAACGGAAACAGACTGAAGATGCCGCCGGTGTGGATGAACAGGGGGTTTTTACAGGGGAGGTCTTTGAGTTCACAGAGCATGCCGTAAAATGTCTTGGCGGTATAGACCGGGTCCAAAAGAATCCCGAATTTCGCTATCTTTTTAATAGTTTCAACAACTTCAGGATAGATTTGGGCATAGCCCGGTCCCAGATACTCATCGTGCAGCATAAATTCATCGAGCGAAATAAAAAATTTTTTCTCGAGCACGACTTCCATCTCGCCGATGATCTTGCCGATTCTCATTTGAAATGTCGGTATGTCGTGGGCGACTAAAATCCCGTAGAGAGGGATCTCCAATCCCTGGAGGTGCTTTCCCACTAACAACCCGGAATAGGTCCCACCCGACCCGACCGCAGTAAAAATGGCATCGATTTTATTCCTTAAAATATAATCGACCAGTTCGACAACAACTTGAGCATACCCCAATGCCCCAACCCCGTTCGAACCGCCTTCCGGAATAATATACGGTCTGAACCCTTTCACCTTATAATCGAGGGCGACACTCTCCATAATCGCATCAACCGTATGATACTCGTCGGCAGTGATAAATCGGTAATCCCCGCCCAGCAGCGCATCGATCAGATAGTTGCCGTCCGGGATTTTTTTCTCTTCACCGCGCAAAACTCCAACCGGTTTCAAGCCGACCATCGTGCAGGCGGCAATCGTCGACCGGACATGGTTCGACTGAACCGGGCCGCAGGTGATCACAAGATTGCAACCTTTTGCCAGGGCGTCGGCAAGCAAAAACTCCAATTTCCTGATTTTATTACCGGAAGTCAAAAGCCCGGTCATATCGTCGCGCTTGATGTGGATTTTTATTCCGGGCACGAGCCCATCGAGCACCGTTACCGGCGTCGGTTTCTGGGCGAGATTAAGGGGAGTAATCATCACCATTCCTCCTAATAAGTTTCATACTGGACGATTTCTTTCAAGGATTTTTTCGGCGGAGGTTTCGCTTTCGATTTGGTGTGGCCGACCGGGATGAGCGCAATCGGCTTCATACCTTTAGGCAATCTCAATGTATCCCTCACCCGGTCTTCGTAGAATGCACCGACCCAGCACGCACCCAAACCCAGAGCACAGGCGGTGAGGAGAAGATTTTCGATTGCAGCGGCAGTGTCCTGGACGCAGAACAGAGCCGGTCCTAACGTTTGCCAGCGCTTGCTTTTCTTTTTATAGATGCCGAGGTCAGCGCAAACGACGACCACGACCGGAGCTTTCCTAACAAAATTCATCGAATATCCTATTTCCGCCGACTCAACCAATTTTGCTATTATTTCTGGCCTCCGGACAACGACAAACCGCCACGGCTGTTTATTGCCGGCAGTCGGCGCCCACCGTGCCGATTCAAGCAAGATCTGTATTTCTTTATCGGTGACACCCCCGGCGGTGAACGAGTGTATGCTTCGCCGCCGTTTGATGATTTTGAAAAAATCAACGACCGAACGTTTCACCGTTTACCCCCGTTAATTTGTGAACTACCTCACAATCCCGAGCCAGTTGTGGAGCAAAAAATACATCCTGCCGATCAATAGAGAAATCCGTGCCATGACCGTATAGCCGAACGAAGCACCAAAGGCAACCATAATGAAGACAATGCCGATTCGTGAACCCACTCCCAATACCCCTGTGTGGGCACGCGAAAAATAGAAATAGAAGATCGTGGTGATGGTGCCCACGACTAAAATAATGTTATTCGCCGTGTTTAGCGGTAAAAGCGTCGCCTGCATCTGGGGCAGGAGAAACCCCTGGACACTGGAGGTAATTCCGATCCCCGCACCGATGCCGACGGTAAATGCAATCGACCAGCGCGATACCCAGCTGATTTTGGGAAACCAGCGGGTGAACATAATTATTCCTAAGAACGCCGGCACCACGAGAATCCACTTCTCCCAGCCGGTCGAAGTCAAAAACCGGTCGACGAGCATCGGCTTTACATCCGACGCCCAGAAATAGACGACCATGAATCCGGCCGACGCACCGACATAGAGATGTTCGGCAAAGCGGTATAATGGATTATCCTTGTAGAGAAACGATAAGATCGCGATCGTTAGGGTTGCCGCAATCCAGGTGCCGATGATTTCCGCCATTAGAATCTAACCCCAGAATCGAGCATTGATGTAAACTGAGAAAAGATTGATATAATCGATATTGATTTACAATGAGATAATTGATTTAAACAAAACACTTTATCAATTTTCATCAATGCCTTCCTCGATCCTACTCTGTCTATCTCAGTTTCCATCAGTGGACATTCTATGTTTCTTTTAATACCCACATCAGTCTGCATCAATGCTCCCGCCTTTTCCTCATAACGAAGTAGCCGATGTTGCCGAGAATGATAAATAGAATAATCAGTCCGTGGGCAATCGATTGGGCAGGCATTCCCAGGACCGCGCTGCCGAACTGTTTTATCAAATACTCATACTCGGCTGCGCCCTGGAGTCCGCCGATCAGTCCTTCAATCTGGTGGGACTGAAGATACGGGTAGAGGTCAGGTGCGGTGACTCCGGTCGAACCGACAATAATCTTCACCCCGTAACGAGCGCCGGCGGTGCGCACCCACCAATCACCGGAATCGCCGTGGGTGAGCACGACCAGGAGGTCGATATTAGAGTAATTATGGATACCCGCCATTAACGGCAACCGGTCAAAGGGCACCGCCTTATAATCATACGAAAAGAAGTCCCGAATCTCCTTGCCGATGCCGAGCATCAAAGCGATATAGCCCGGGCGGTAACCCAAATTGACATAGTCAACACCGTATTGTTTATTAAACTCTTTTGATGTACTCTCCAATGCTTCCGCCCCCAGAGGCTGGCCTAAAACCAAATGCCCCATCAGGATGACTTTCAAATCCTTTTTAAAGGCATGGCGCAGGAGAGCCAAGAGCATCGGATAGACTTCAGGCGCGGACGAGGGCTCGAAATCAACCGAAACCATGACGACCGAACCCGGTGGCAGCCGGTCGACTGCATCGTAAGCCTGTTTCACCGGCTCACTCACCCGCACCGGACTTGTGAGTTTTAAGACCAGCGGAACGATGACGGCGATGGTGATCAGAAGATAGATGATCCGCCGGTCAATATTCGCGAGCAGCCGAAAAAACTTCATAGAAGATGATAATTGGTTAAATGGTAATAAGTTAAATAGTACCCACCCGCACCAGAACATGAATCGGCAAGGATTCGCCTCACTTCGAAATGAGGCGATGCGGATGGATGCTGATGATTAAAAAAATAAATATCTGTGTTTACTTGTAAATAATCTGCGTTTATCTGTGTGCATCTGTGGTTAATATTGTTTTGTGTCATGCCAGGTAGCTCCGTTCAATACCCAGAATCACCCGGATTGACATCGCAATCCCGCCCAAGGCGACACCGATCGCGATTCCCCGCTTGGCTGCCAACTGAGGAATTTCCATAATCCAGTCACAGATTCGGGCAAAGATATCGTTCGAGAGATAGAGCTGCTGAAGTCCGACCAGGACGGTCAATTTATTCCAGACCCAACCCAGAGAATAATCCCACACCCACTGCCCCAACCGCACTCGACCGAACATCACGAGGATTGCGGCGATGAGCAGAAGAGTGGCTTCAAAAGTTCGAGCCCGGAACGCCCGATACGCCGCCGAAGCAATAAAGAATGCGAGGATCGCAAACATCGTTGACTGCAGCGGGATAATAAAAAAGCGATAGAAATACATAAACGGACTCTGCAGCTCCAACGGGGTTTTAAATTTTGCCCAGGAGTAAAAACCAAGAATAAGACTTGCGACTAATCCTGCGAGCAGGACACAGGAGTATATCCAGCCCTCACGCCGGTGCTGGATTTTCAAGAGGTGATGGCGAATCAGACTGTCGAGGCCGATCGCCAAAGTGAATCCCAAAATTATCGAATACCAGACCAAAAAACGCTGCTCAAGGTCACCCATCGGTTTATGGGGAATGAAGAATGCCACGACGATCAAAAGGCCGGTAATAAACGTTATCGCTAAGGGAACCTGACGGCGCACTATCAGAAGAAAAATTGGTTAAATGGTTCGGCTCGTCTTGGATTAGGCTCTAAACGAGTCGCAATAGTTAAATAGCTCGGGTAGTGCCTGCTATTGCAAAAAAATATGGACGACGCTACCCGTTTCATCACATGTTGAACCAGCGGGCGAAACCGCTGAAGATTGTGCCGAGCTTCGGAATAAAGAGACTGACCGTGCCGAACACCGCCGCAAATGCCAGCACCGCAATAATCAACACCTTTGCCATATCTTCACCCTTTAAACTGCCAAGCATGATCGGCTCCCGGGTCAAATAAGAAGACGCCGCATACATCTCTTCGCCGATTAAGGTGTAGTCGCAGGCAGCAATAAAAAAAGGAAGCTGCATGATGGCAGTTGTCCCGGCAATCTGGATAGCGCCGATCGAATTGCCGGTCTCGGCTAAAATGAGCGATTCGGCATAGAAGTATCCCTGCCAGAAAACCGCACCCGGCTTTTCCCGCAATAAGATTCCATCCACCCCGGCTGCATAGCCGAACTGGTCGGTTGTTAAAAAAGTGATATAGTCCGGGTTGTAGAGGTCAGGACGACCCGCTTCGGTATACGCCTGCTTGACGGTCTCCTGAGCTGCCGCCATCACGATCGGGTCATTGTTCGGAATCAAGATCGGCGTCTCATACTGGGCGGCCTTTTTCGCGATCCGACCCAAGATCGAAAGCGCTGCGATGGTGACAACATCGGTAATGTATCCCAGGCCGAATGAAAACAGCATCGGCCGGCCCATTTCGGTCGATCGGCCGACCGCCTCTTCGATCGCATCCAGCCCGGCAATCTTACGGATGAAAATGTTTTTGTTTTTCTTCGCCCGCTCGATGTAGAAAAGGACCAAACCGGAAAACAGTCCGAGAATCACCAGGGCATTGATGCGACCGGTATTGAACCATTGGGGCCGGGAACGCACCGGACCGATTATTTGAGAATCGCTACCACCCTCTGCACCGGCAGCCCGAAGAAAATAGTAGTAACTTTTTTTGTCCTTGACCTGCTTATCCTCGTAGGTGGATTTGCCGAGCAGTTCAAAGCCGATATTCTCAAACGGACCCCCGGGATTTTCCGAGCGGTGAATTTCGTAGCCCTTGAACGCTACTGCATTGCCCGTGTCGGCGGTTGAAAGATTCCAGGTAATCGTAATACTTCCACCCGCGTCGTTCGGAGTATCAAAAACTTTTACATCGGTCGGCGGGGCAACGCTTTGGGCTATGAGAATTAAAACCGTGAGGTTAATCATTACCCGATGAAGGGCAAACACTGAGGTCTGCCTCGACAATTTGAGTTCTGGGGATACTTTTCATCTGTGTTCATCCATGATTGATTCTTTGTATCTGTGTCTTCCGAGATTTAACCCGTTTATATCTGTGTGCATCCGTGTTCATCTGTGGTTACATACATTCCGTGTCTTCTGTGTCTTCCGTGGTTTAATCTCTTTGCATCCGTATTCATCAGTGGTTCAAAATTCAGTCGCACTCGTAAAGGTGAACTTTGTCGTCTTGAGTGCTGGTACTAAACTGCCGGTTGCAAATCTGCCGCTATAGCCGGCACCGCCCCCAACCAGAGTCGATTCCTTCGATATACCGGACACAAAGGAGAGCGCACCCAGGATACTCTCAGTGAAACGGAGGTTTTTAAGGGGTCGGGTCACTTCGCCGTTTTCGATCAGAAAAGTACCGTCTCTGGTCATGCCGGTGATGATCGTCTTTTTCGGCTCGACGACATTCACGTAATGGAACCGGGAGACGAGGATTCCCCGTTTCGTTGAACCGATCATCTCCTCGAGGTTGGTATCGCCTTTTCCTAAAACGAGATGCCAGGGAACAGGACCATAGGCATTCGGAGCGGGCAGGCCATGGCCGGTCGAATTTTTCCCTTCCTTCCGGGCGGTCATTGAATCATAGGCCAACCCCTTCGCCACACCCTTATCGATAAACATCACTTTCTCCTTGGCAACCCCTTCAAAATCAAAAGGAAAGGCAAATCCTTGCGAAAAATCGTCGGATAAATTGATGTTATCACCGGTAATCTTCTCGCCGAGCTTACCGCACATGAACGACCTTCCCTCCTGATAGGTCTTGGCTCCCAGCCCGAGCCAGCCTAAGAACTCAAGAAAGGTTGCTACCGCTAACGGTTCTAAAACAACTTCATAAACTCCAGGCTCAATATCCTGGGGCTCACGGCTTTTGACAGCCTTCGTTATTGCCCGGGAGGCAACTCCGGCTATATCGACATTATCAACATTCCGGTCTGCCCCCTCGGCATAGCCGGAGCCTGAAGGGTCACCTAATGCCGCCACATTACAGTAGGCATCGGTGGCAATATTGTAAGCGAATGTCCCCAGAGAATTGGCAACCGCCATTTCGGTGACACCGTTCGTAAACGAACCGAACGCCCGCAGCCCCTTGGCTTTAGCCTCTTCGCAGATAATCTTAACCGCTGCTGCCCGGTCAAGAGCACTGCAGTTTTGAGTCTTTGGAAAATAAGTTTTGAGCCGCTCATAATCCCTACGGTTAGTCTTGGGTAGAGATTGAAAATCTGGATTATCTGCCTGGTGGCGGGAAATCTCCAATGCAACATTTACTGTCTCGGTGAGTGCCCGGGTGCTTAAGAGGTTGGTTGAAGCAACACCGATCTTTTTCCCGATCACTGCCCGGACTGACAGGGTAGTATTATGCTCGGCAACATTCTGATGGATTTGGGAATTGGCAAACCGGGTAAGATAGGATTCGTAAGCATTTAAAATCACCTCGGTCTGGTCTGCCTTCGAACGACTCAGAACATAACTGATAATCGATGCCATCCGGTCCCTTCCTAACATTAGCGCCCCCTTTTTAGCATAGATTTAAACCGGGATAACAATAAGCATTGATTTAAACTGAGGTGAAGATGAAATTAGCATTGAGGTAGACTGATGTAATTGAGTAACAATAATTTTTTTGCCATTTTTTAAAATAACTGTCCTCAGTCTTCCTCTGTTTCGATCAGTCTCAATCAATGCCGCTCTCTTTCTTTCCAACTGCCTTTATCAGTCTCCATCAATGCTATTTTCTGTTTTCCTATTTCGCTTCTCAAAACTCAAAAACCCGATCCTCCATGATTACCCGGGTGATCTTTCCTTTGAACTCACGGTTGACAAAAGGCGAATTCTTCGATTTCGAACAAATCGTTTCCGGTTTGTAAACCCAGGCCGCGGTCGGATCGAAGACAACGAGGTTCGCTTCTTTCCCCTCTTCGACCACTCCCCAGTCTAAACCCACGACCTTTGCCGGATTGGTGGTCAGTTTCCGGATGTAGCCGATCGGGCTTAAAATCTTCTTATTCACCAACTCGTCCCAACCCAGGGCAAAAGCGGTTTCCAGACCAATCATGCCCGATGGTGCCAGTTCAAATTCAACCTCTTTTTCTGCCAGGCTGTGAGGCGCGTGGTCAGTAGCAATACAGTCGATTGTGCCGTCGGCTAAACCCTCCTGTATTGCCCGGACGTCGTCTTTCGTCCGCAGCGGAGGATTGACTTTGAAGTTGGTATCGAATGTCTCGCACGCTTCGTCGGTGAGAGTGAAGTAGTGCGGACAGGTCTCAGCCGTAACCGCGATCGACTGCTTCTTTGCCCAGCGCACCGCTTCGACCGAATCGCGGGTTGAGATATGGGCGATATGGAGCCGGCCGCCGGTGAATTGCGCTAAAAAAATATCCCGATAGACGATAATCGTCTCGGCGATAGCCGGCATTCCCTGCAATCCTAATTTCGTTGAGACCGAACCTTCATGCATTACTCCGTCCTGACACAAGTCTCGGTCCGCACAGTGGTCAATAATCGGAATAGTGAACATCTTTGAGTACTCCAGTGCCCGCCGCATCACCATCGAACTCCAAACCGGGTCGCCATCATCGGATAATGCTACAACCCCGGCCGAAACCAGCGCTCCGATCTCTGAAATCTCCTCGCCCTTCCGGCCTTTGGTGACCGCCCCGACCGGAAATACCTTCGCCAAACCAGCCGCAGCAGCCTGACGCAGGATATATTTTACCACTCCTTCGTTGTCGATCGGTGGCTCGGTATTGGGCATGCACAGGACGCCGGTAAAACCACCCCGGAGTGCTGCCGAGCAGCCGGTGGCAATCGTTTCTTCGTCTTCCCGGCCCGGCTCCCGCAGATGGCTATGAAGGTCTAAAAATCCGGGTGCGATATATTTACCGTGCAACGGCAACTCCCGGGCTCCTTCAATTTTTAATCCGGCGGACAGTAGCTTTATTTTCCCCGCCTCAATATAGATGTCGATTGTCTGTTCCTGTTTTTGTTGCGGGTCGAGTAACGTACCGCCTCTCAAAAGCAATTTTTCAATCCGGTTCAGTTTCGCCTCCGGCTAACAGGTAGAGCACTGCCATGCGCACGGCAACACCATTCAGCACCTGGTCTAAGATGACCGAATGGGGGCCATCCGCCACCTCCGGGTCTAATTCGACACCCCGATTGATCGGTCCGGGATGCATAATCAAAAGTTCTTTTTTTGCCGGCGCCAAACGTTCCTTGGTTATACCGTAGAGCGCCCGGTACTCACGAATCGATGGGAAGAGCCCTTTCTTCTGCCGCTCTAATTGAATTCTTAAAACATTGATGCAATCAACCCCTTCCAAAGCCGATGCCAGGTCATAGTAAACCTCAACTCCCAGGTCTTTGATCCAGGGCGGCAGCAGGGTTGCCGGACCGCACACCCGGACCTTTGAACCCAATTTTTTCAAACCGAAAATATTCGACCGGGCAACCCGCGAGTGAACGATATCGCCGACGATTAGAATCTCGAGCCCCTCAAACCGCCCTAATTTTTCTTGAATCGTAAACAAGTCCAGCAACCCCTGTGTCGGATGCTCATGGCAGCCATCGCCGGCGTTGACGACGAACGCCCGAAGCCGCCGAGCTAAAAAATGCGGCGCTCCCGCCATTGAATGGCGAACCACCACACCATCGATCCTCATCGCCTCAATATTTTTTGCGGTATCTAAGATGGTCTCGCCTTTAAGGATACTCGACCCGCCCGATGAAAAATTGACACTGTCGGCTGAGAGTCGTTTTGCCGCCAGGGCGAATGAAGTGGCGGTGCGGGTCGAAGGTTCAAAAAACAGATTGGCGATCGTCCTGCCGCGCAAAGTTGGCACAACCGGTATCGGCCGTTCCAACACTTCTTTGAAGCCCTTAGCCGTTTCCAGAATCAAGAGCACCTCGTCCCGGGAAAGCTCTTCCAAGCCTAAGAGGTCTTTACGCTGCCACTTCATCGTCCACCCATTTCTAACGGGGCGAGCCCACCCAGACGCCATCTGCGCCATCTTCTTCTTTCACAAAAATATCGACAATATCATCCCGCTCGGTTGTGATCTTTCTTCCGCAGTAATCCGCACAGATCGGCAGTTCTCGGTGACCACGGTCGATGAGCACCGCGAGCTGGATCGAACGGGGCCGGCCGTAATCCAAAAGCTCGGTCAGGGCAGCGCGGATTGTCCGGCCGGTGAACAGGACATCATCAACGAGAATTATGATCGTACCGTTTAAATCAAAATTGATTTCAGAGCCGCGCACGATCGGTATGTCACTAACCAGCTGGAGGTCGTCTCGATACAGGGTTATGTCGATGGCACCGACGGGAATTTTTCGCCGCTCGAGAGCTTCGATTGTGCCTGCCAGCCGCACGGCAAGCGATATCCCCCGCCGCTTTATTCCGATCAGCGCCAGATTCCGTGAGCCTTTATTCCGCTCGACTATCTCCAAAGCGAGTCCTTTAAGGACTCGCCCCATCTCCTCGCCATCCATTATCTGGTGTTTCTGTTTCATCGCTTCTGCGCCGCGTTAGTCAGCATTGATTTAAAATGAAACAATGAGGAAACGAGCCTTGATGTAAACTGATGTAACTGAGGTAAACGGAATTCTCTACCGGTTTTCATACCATTTCATTTAATCAGTATTCCGACCGGTATTAAAACACAAAACCCTAGCACTAAAAGAATCGGTGCCAATGTAATCGAACCCTGGGCAAGACTGATAAAACCTACTACAATCGACACAATCCCCGCCCCCAGGATAATATAGTTCTTCGGCTTAAAGGCTAACATCATTTTCAGTTGAAGCCGTTTGACCGCTTTCGGTTTCTCTTTCTCTTTAGCTTTCATTACCGTACCTCCTCAATTTTACCGTCTTGGATAGTGAAAATCTTATAAACCTTTTCCGCTCCCAGGAACGAAAGTTTTCCTGCCACGCCCTGGAAAGAAACCAAACCCCCGAGACGATCTTTCAATCCGCTGCGGGTATAGGGATTCACCAGAACCGAAAGCAGCAGGGTTGCAGCGTCGTACCCCAGGGCGGTCAGGTCGGAAGGCTCCCGGGCATAAACCTTTTTAAACCCATTAAAAAAATCGTCGAGCTTGCGACCATCCCCTTCCTGGTTTGAGGGCGGCGCGACAAATACCGCACCCGCCATGCACTTCTCGCTCAACCGGGCGACTCGGTCGTTCCCGAACTCGTCCGTCCCTAAAATCTTAGCTTTGATTCGCCCGTAGTCAATGTACGGAGCGATCAGCTCAATCTCCGAGGCAGAAGCCGGAATGAATATCGCCTCGGGCTGTGACGAACGAAATTCCCAGACCTCATCTTTAAAGGTTTTAGCTTCCGGGTCAAAACTGTGATTGGAAATTATCCTCCCACCGTTCCCTTCGACTACTTGGGCAAACGTCTTCGCCATCCCTTCACCTCGTGCGCCCTGGGGATAAAAAACCCCAAATCGTCTCAAATTGAGCACCTTCACCGCATACTCGCCAATCCGCTTGGCTTCAAAATAAGGATAGGAATTAAGCTGGAAGATAAACGGTCCGGTTTCGGCAATCTCCGGTTCGGTCGCGGTTGGCACAACCAGTACGACCCCGCTCGCGTTCGCTAACGGCGCAACCGCTAACGCCTCCCGGCTCGACACCGGCCCGATGATTGCGTCAACCCGCCGATTGCGAATGAGCTCAGTTGCCCCGGCGAGTGCACCCTCGGGAGTGGAACCGGTATCATAGACCTCGACTTTAAATCGGTTATTCCCCCGGACCGCATAGTCAATCCCTTCCTTCACCGCCTTACCGAAGGTACTGAACGGACCGGATAGCGCTAACAACAGTCCAATTCGTCCGGTCGGACCGGCTAACCGGGCAACATCCAGAAGCTTTTCGGCATTCTGGGCATACTCGCACTGGGGAAAATTTTTGATCACGGTCTCCAAATAGGAATTGGCAGCACCGTAGGAACCGGTCTGGAGATTCCTGCTCCCGAGCTGAAATACAATCCAGCAATCCACCGACTCCGAACCAAACTCGCGGTGGAGTTTTTCCAATTCACCGATCGAAAGCTTGTCGGCTAAAATCTCTTTCGCCTTAGTCTCGGCTTTTCTTTGCAACGCCCCGTCTTCGGTTTTCAGATACAGCCAGACAAGACTGCGCGCGGCGGCAAAGAACTCGTTGAGTTTCAGATGGGATTCACCATCAAGCATGGCGATATCATCCCAGAGTTTTGGGTCGACCGGGCGCCTCAACAAACTGCGGGTCAATCCAAGTGCCTTCTTATACTCGCCCAGCCGAAAATAGACGAGACCGGACATGTATAGCGCCTGGTCAAAGACACTGGTTTTTGGGTACCGTTTGGCAATCGAGTTAAAACTCTCTAACGCCTTTGAGTAATTCCCCGCTCTATAGAGCTTCACCCCGCTGTCATACAGGGCCGAAGCTTCTTTTTCATTTTGTTGCTTGGTCTCTTCGGATACCGGTTTTATGAACAGGGAGCAGGCAAAGGTTGTAAGAATGGCAACAAGGGCTAGTTTCCGAATGGCGAGCGAATGAACCATTTGTTTATCATATCTCCGCTTTCGAGTCTGTCAAGACCTCGTTTTTTTGTGACTTCACCATTACAGAATTTCAGAAGACGAAGTTTTCGGTTCAAAATCAGCGGTGGAACTAGAATTAGCCAGTTCCCTTTTTCATTTACCGATGGATGTAATGGTGCGATTTATTGCATTTATTTTAAGCCCAGATTTAGTCTCGTTTGTTCCGATTTAAAGAAACGCCCGGTCTCCTTAGGTAGAACATGTCAACCTCGACCTGGACTTGGGTTTTGATACACTGGCTCTGGTGCTGGGGACGGAAGCAATTTAGGGATGATGACAACAACAAATACAAATGTGCTAATAATAATAAGAGCCGTCAGTATTAGAAACCAAGTATTCTTTATGAATTTCTCCATTCGGACTACCTTTTTATCCAAGAGAGGGGACGTTTTCTCCCGCCCCCTCTCTTCCCCCTGAGTCATTCCGATTACTTTAGTTGTACGGCTCTTTTTGTAAATACAGCCCCGTTCAGCTCGAGTGCGTAAAAGTAAGTCCCAGTTGGTTGTTCCCGACTATTGTCGTCTCTGCCATCCCAGATTACGGTATGGCGACCCTTATCTTGGCTCTGATTTACCAGAGTTCTAACTGTCCTCCCGGCTGAATCATAAATCTTAAGAATTACTTTAGATGAAGTAGTGAGAGTGTAACTGATTGAAGTTGTACGGCTGAATGGGTTCGGCGAATTCTGAAGAAGTGCAGATTCGCCTATCAGTTTCGGAGCCCCAACTTCATAAATACCTGCTGTAGGGCTGATCACGAGAAGAGTCAATGAACGGTGACCATATTCTTGCACTCCCCGATCGGGCTCAACCTTCCATTGCACTTTGTAAGTGTGACTTCCTGATGCAGGTCTGTCAACCCTCTGCAGACTTACGGCTAGTTGAAGTGACAGGTCTTCCGAAAGCTCACCTACGTTAATATTAGTCTTGGCAATCTGCTGACCGTCCCTCAAGATGCAAAACTCAACGAAAGTGCTGCCAAGAGAAGTAGCATCTAACCCTCCAGTAGAAAACCATACCAAGACTGCTTCGCCACTACTTGTTCCTACGCCAGAGATAGTCATATCCGGCATATCGACCCAATCAGAATTGGTACATTCCACCATGTTATCCTGATAGGCATCATATGCTCTGATGCTATCTTCGGCGTTTAGCATTGCTGCCGTAGTGAAACCGGCGAGTACGACTAATAACCAGAGTTTCATAAGTTCCTCCTTGTTAATAGTGCCAAAGCACCAAGGCACCTTTCATACGTCCTCGGCTCGGTGCCGCCTAGAAGTAGGTTATCACTTTATTTCCGCTGTAGTAACATGTATCCAACCGGCTTTCCCGTCTGGTAGACGGATTTGGTACCACTCCCCTTGACTACCCAGGAGAGTATATATTCCCCCTTGGTTTGCTCGACCAATTATTTGGCTTTGAGTGGACGGGCTGTCAAAAATACTTGTCCAATTGGATATTATAGAGACTTTCTCCTTAGCAGGGGAAGTCGTTGTAGTTGTTGGGGACGGTGCCACAGGGGGAATCGTTGAATAACGAGACGGCGCAGGGGATAATTCTTGTCTCTCCGCACCCACATATGAAATTTCTATCCCGAAATTCACGGAGACGACATTCATTAGCGTCATTGATCCTCCCAAACCGCCAGCTGAAAAAGTAGCGAACATTGGAATCATTGCGGATAATTGGGGCATGATTCTTACAGCCCTTTGGCCACCACTTCTAAATGGCAATCCGATGCCTCCGATCAGAGAAGTAACACTTCCGGTAGCAGTAACTCCCGCTACTCCACCTGTAATACTATAATATTGCAGTCCGACTGAGAAACTATAAGGGAAAACACCTGGACTCTCACGGCTGAAGATCAATGCTGGTGTCAGGCCCAAAAGGCCAAATCCTACCCCAGCAGTTGACATACCGTAGTATGATGCTTCCAAGAAAATAGCGCCATCGGAAGCGCCTTTCAAAAATTGATACTTGGTATTCAGTGCAATACCAGGACCAAAAGCCCAGCGTCCACCTATATCGAAATTCTCACTAACTCCATATTTAAACGCAATTTCTGGGAACGGAAATGTATAGAAGGTAACAGGGACACCTCCTCCTCCATAGATATGAAAAGGTGAAATACCGCCGCCAATTTGAATTTGTCCAGAGGGAGCGGTACGGCCAGTCTCAAAGATACCGGTGGATGCACAGCCGATAAATGCAAGGAAGGTTATTAGCCCTATCCGCAAAATCAGTTTACTGCTTATATTTGATACCATATTTCCTCCTTGGATCTGTGTTCGTTTTTTCTTTACTAAGTTATCTATAACATCCCTGTCCTTAACGATATTTATAATAAATTAACCTGAAGATAATCACCTCCTTCTTATTCTACCCAGTTATAATAATTGACATTATCAATTTTACCTTTAATTGTGGTCTGATAAGCTGTTGTGCCGACGTTGGTGAATCCAAGCTTGCTTAAACCGCTAAAGGTGCTTAAACCGGTTGCTGTAAGAGTGCAAAATTCATTGCCGGTTGCTTTGTCAATTACGGTTAGGCTTGCAGAGTTTGTTGATTTATCATAAATCAACACGAAGTGATACCATGTATTAAGTAAAAAGTCACCATAATAATGCCGATAGAGTAAACCGTTTAGATCGCGGTAAAATATAGTTACTAGTTTGCCACCATCATCATGGCCGAAGTGAGCTTCAAGAAAGTTACCATTAACACTCGTATTAGCATCGTATAGACCAATGCCAAGATGTGTACCCCAAGCTTCTTGAGTAATTTCAAGATCAAATTCAAGTTTGATTGAATTTGAATTCCAAGAAGTCGCCGTATAAGTATATTCTGCAGAGTTTTCATAGTTTTCCATATAGTAGGTATAATCGCTTGAACCCCAATAAAATCTTGAAGAGTTATTTGTTGTCCAATTCGGATTGGACGAAAAAGTAGTCGAATAAATAAGTTGCCACTCACCACCATTTGGAGAAGGAGTAAGAAAAATATCAGATAGGGGATTGCTTCCGGCTTGGATAGCAACAGTATTGCTATAAGAGTTATAACCCGAGGCGGTAACGGCTATTGTCTGTGTCCCTGTAGGAATGTTGCTGATTGTATAATAGCCACTGCCGTCCGTCGTTCCACCTTCTCCACCTATATTCACGTTGGCTCCACTGATTGCAGACTGGTCAGTGCTATTCTTAACATAACCCGAGGCAGTGCCAGTCCCGAAAGGTATCTCACAGCTAAACCATAGGACACATCCGACGAGGAGTACTACGATGGATAAGTTTCTCATTTTTTCTCCTTATTTAATGCCCCGCACCTGGGTGCATCTTTTCTCGTCATCGGCTCGGTGCCCCCGTTATTTCTATTTGATCTGGCCATCTGAGTTTCACTTAACTTTTTCATAGACCTTTTCCACTAATTGCTCCAAATAAGGAGAATAACCCAGCCCTCTCCATCTTATATTCCCTGATACATCCACCAAAAAAAAATTAGGGACGGCAGTTATTTTCAATATCTCCTTTGTGTTTTTCGGAGCAACGAAATAGACAAAATCATTATAGCCGTTTTGTTTTACATACTTCTTTACTTCTTTTACATCATCCTGCCACACATTTATAAGAGCGACTGTGAGCTCCGGATATTTTGTTTTGACCTTTTTTAAAATTTCCAAAGCCCGCTCACAGTATCCGCAGCTTATCCCCCAAAATTCAACTAATAATGGTTTAGCAATAGAAGATATATTTATTGTATCACCCTCAAGAGCAACAACCTGAAAATTCTGAAGCGGTTCATGTATTATTTCTTTTTCGATAGTTAGATCAGCAAAGTCTTCTATAGCCCGGTCAACATTTTCAATTATCAACTTGGCCTCGCGGTTTTTTATCGGTTTTTCTAAATCCCGGACCGTCGGCATGTGTCGCTTTTATCAAAATCTACAACTCTGCTTCTCGTTTAGTCTCATACCCGAATAAAAAGCAAACCGCGTGCCAGACTATGGTAAAGAGCATAGAGCAAGGGGCTAATGGGTAAGTGATTGAGAATAAAGGAGTTAAATGGTGGAATGATTAAAGGGTTAAATATTTAAAAATGAACCCAAAGAGAATCGGTTGCGAAATTGCAACGGGATTTTAGGTTAGGATAAGAGACCTTAAAAATCAATGGTTTATTTGTGGCGGGATTGCCATATAGATTTGCAAAGTTGCAACAAAGACGGATACGCATAAGGCGCAGGAAACGCAGGAGGTGCAAAAAAGAGTAAACTCCAGACGAACCGGTTGATAGAAAGTTAGCGAGGAGACCTGAAAGAGTTTGGTTCCCCGGGGGAATTAGATGCTTTCCAAGAAATCTACAATTGCCCTTGCGAAATCGTTAAAGTCGGACAATCGAGTATGAAGCACGGCATAGACCTGGTTGGGATCAATGGTTAGATATTCATGCACAAGAATATTCCTGAAACCTACCATTCCTTTTATCTTTTCGCTTAACTCCCTGGGCATTATGCCTTCTTTGCCTAACACAATAAAAACATTTTCCTCTTCTTCTGGCACTTGTAGATTTTTACCAGCGATTATGTAATTGGCAATATCAATACAGGTCTGAATGGCCAACTGAAAATTTCTCTCTACTGTATCCTGATAATCCTGATTTTCAATATATTCTTCTTTCGAGACCGCACTATATCTTTTTAATCGGGAGATATAATAGTCGAGTCTTTTAAGCCTTGCTTCAATAACTTTTTTATCCAAGGCCAGCACTCTTTATCTTCTTTTTTAAAATTCTTGAGTGGAACTCAAAGTATTTTTTATAATCATAGTAAAGTCCCATTGACTTTGCCTGAAATAAAACCCTCTCTTTAGAATTTTTCTCGTAAATTAGTGCTCCCTTTTGAAAAACCTGAGACCTTAGAAGCAAATTGGCTGAATTTAAAATCACCACATCAACCCGTTTTTTCAATAAACTCATTAAATCGGTGGTTAATTCGATTCTATAACCCAAGGAATTTTTTAATACCGGTTCCTGAACTAATACGGCAATATCAATATCGCTATCTCTCCTGCCGCCGTTCTTGGCTTGGGAACCAAAGATATAAACGGAGATAACCTCCGGTCTTTTAGCGAAGTAGCTCTTTAGTTTTTCTCTTATACTCATATTAACATTTTACTATCTTCTTATAGTAAGTCAATAAGTTTTAACCCTTTTCTATCCCGAACCTCTTCATCTTCCGGTAGAGGTTGGTCCGGTCAATGCCTAAAATTTCAGCGGTTTTTTCGATTTTCCAATTTGTAATCGTTAAAACGTTGACAATATAATCCCGCTCAAACCGTTCCTGGGCAGCTTTCAATGAACCCGGTTCCTCGGGTTTTAAGGACTGACCTCCCATTTTTAAGAGAAATGAAATTTCCGGCTGGGCTATAACCTCTGAGGGTGATAACGTAACAATCCGTTCGATAACATTTCTTAATTCACGGACATTTCCCGACCAGTGTTGGACTGCGAGAAACGCCATTGCATCATCGGCAATCTCTTTTTTGGAAAGTCCATTGTCAGCGGCAAAGCAATCGAGAAAATAATTAACCAAAAGTGGAATATCTTCCTTCCTCTCCCTTAAAGGCGGTATCTCAATAGGAACCACATTCAGCCGATAGAAGAGATCTTCCCGGAAGTTATTATTCGCAATCTCTTTTTTCAAATCTTTGTTGGTAGCCGCTATTATACGGGCATCAACCTTTATCAACTCAACTCCTCCTACCCGCTCAAATTCGCCCTCCTCAAGAAATCGTAAAAACTTTGCTTGAGTTTCCATTCCCATATCTCCAATTTCATCCAGAAATAAACTGCCTCCGTCAGACAATTCCAATTTCCCTTTTTTCTGTTTTGATGCTCCGGTAAAAGAACCTTTCTCAAAGCCAAACAACTCCGATTCAATCAGGGTAGTGGGTATGGCGGCGCAGTTTAATGGAATAAACGGTTTACTCCCACGATCGCTCTTAAAGTGAATGGCGCGTGCAACCAACTCTTTTCCCACACCGGATTCACCGGTGATGAACACCGAAGCTTTTGTCTTAGCCGCTCTCTCAATTAAAGCAAAGACCGATTTTATTGCTGGAGAATTACCAATCTGACGATATTTTTTTAAAACATCGGCTTTTAGTGCTCCAAGCTCCTGCTCAAGCCTGGCTTTCTTCAAGGTGTTCTTGACCGTCAGCAGCACCCGGTCGGCATCCAAAGGCTTTTGTAAGAATTCATAAGCGCCGAGTTTTATAGCTTTGACTGCGAAGTCTACTGTGCCAAAGGCTGAGACCATCACCACCTCAAGTTTAGGTTTTAGCTTCTTTATCCCTTTAAGAACCTCAAGACCGTCAATGTCTGGTAACATTAAGTCCAAAAGGACAAGAACAGGGTCATTTTTGGCAATGGTTTCAAGAGCAGCCTTGCCATTTTCAGCTAATAAAACCTCATAGCCCTCTCCTTCGAGGATATCCTTTAAGAGCATCCGGGCGTTTAATTCGTCGTCAATGACTAATATCTTAGTCATAACACGGATAGCCGCGGATGCGGCATCGGAGATGCCGATCGACGCAGATTTACGCGGAGTGCGATAAATCGCACCGCTACTTTTTCCATAAACATTGGTGTAGACCGAAGGTTTGAGGATGAAACTCCTCGCTTTGACTTTTGCATTACTAAGCCACCGGTAGTTGGATGGTTACTGCCGTGCCTAAACCGGGCTTGGAATCAATCTTTATCGTGCCGCCGTGGTCTTCGATAATCTTTTTAGTAATGCATAAACCCAGACCGGTTCCTTCTGGTTTGGTAGAGAAATAGGGCTGGAAGAGTTTCGCCTTGTACTCTTCGGGAATACCCGGTCCGGTATCGGAGATCTGGATTTCCACATAAGGTAAAATCTCCGGCGGTTTATCAACCCTTTCCAAAAGAGTAGTTCTAATAGTAACCGCACCTTTGTTTCCCACTGCCGAAAGAGCATTATCTAATAGATTCATCACAGAGTCCCTAATCTGCTGTTCATCAAGATGTATTGGCAGGGTTTCCGTAGCAGGCAGAAACTCCAACATGGCCCCTTTCGGGAGTACTGGCTTTAGCTTTTCTATAAGTCCTTCAATAATTCCATGCAGATTGGTTAGTTTCGGATGAGGTGGTTTCAAATCGGTGAATTTCATAAACCCATCAACAATCTTGATTAGACGATTTATCTCTCCCAGCACAATACTCGAATACTGCCCTGCCTTCGGGGTCTGATTATCAGGGATTAATTTCGTAAGCTGCTGCACTGCCAATCGGATATGGCTCAAAGGATTTTTTATCCCGTGAGCTAATTTTTGAGCGACCGGTGCCCAGGCTTCCATTTTTCTTGCATAATCTTCTCTTGATGCATCTTCAAGCTGAATTAAAAGTCTATTTCTTCCCAAACTGGTGGTGTAAACAGCAATATTTTTCTCACCAGTTGGAGTTTTAATAACGGTTTTTTCAAAAGATGGAGCCGGATATAAACCCAGCCCGACCTTAGCCAGTGCAGTATCAAAAGGCTGATTGAGCACTGACTCCCGCTCGACTCCCAGCAAATTGCATAAAGCATCATTAACAAACTTTACTTTTCTTTTTCGGTCAAGATAGAGCACGCCGGTCTTTTTCTTCGCAGATACCGAATGCAAGACCGCTTCCGTTCGATTTATTATGGTCCGACGAACAAAGAAATAAATCCCTCCAGCCGCGGAAACTAAAATTATCCCTCCGAAGAAAAGAAACCACCAAAAAGTCAATCCTGTTCCCAGCAAACCTCGGGACCGAAAACCAAATAAGGAATAGTTGCCACTATTAGGGTGGCTGGCAAGTATACCTTTACCATTTCCAGATTTAACTACACTAAGCACTAGGTCCGAATCCCCGCCATAGCTAAACTTGTAATCGGCAACCTTCGAAAGTTTACGGTTCATAATAAAAAAATGGTTTCCATCAACAGATGAAGCAACAACCTCAACCGAACCGTCTCCGTTCAGATCACCCGCCTGATGAACCTTCACCGCTTCAGAATTTATATCACTGGCTGCCACTACTTCGAGTGTGGAGTTGAACGCTCGAATAACACCGTCACTATTACCTGTTATAATTTCATCCCGGCCGTCACGATTTAAATCTCCTAATGTCACACCCCAAAATTTTTTACCGACAAGAATGTTGTGCTCGATTTTACCGTCTCCATCGAAAATCATAACTGAATCGGGTTCCTCTTTAGTGAACCCGCCACTCTCCTCTACAACAACCACCTCGTTGTTGCCATCTCGGTCTAAATCACCCACTCTCACCAACGCTGTCTCCCAGCCTCGACCAATTACTTTTTTCCATAACAATTCACCGTTCTGGTTAAAAACGAACACGTACGCCAGGGTATCAGTCGTTCCATTATCCTGATGGTTGTTGTTGATAGCATATGTCCCGACTACTATTTCGTTCTTTTGGTCACCATTCAAATCATCAACACACACATCTTCCACCGTTGGACCCATCCGGTAACGCCAGAGTTCCTGATAAACCTTCCCATCGAGTGCCAGCAATCCTTTTTGCCCTGCATCCAAGCCAATATTAAGGAAAAACAGCGATATTTCTTTTGACCCTGTTTGAAAGTAATTTTTTAAACCGAAACGACCGTCCCAGCCAACTGATGTTTTGCTCGTATCCCTACCTGAAATGATTTCCCCCAAATCTCTTACCGGCAAATTTGAACCCCATCCGTTTAAAGAGGTGAAATTTTCCAGTAGACCAAGATGAGCCGTTGAACCTTTTATGAGATTAAAGAAAAGAATATTGTCCTTTTTACCGCGAAAAAAACACGATTCAGGCCTCAACCGCTGCCAGACAGGTGCATTATTAAAAGATAAGAGCGTATAATCACCTTTTCGTTCTTTGAAAAATTCCTCATAACCGTCACCATTAATATCTCCTATTGGCTCGAGATTGTCAGCCTGACAAGTCCACAGCAAATTAATCTCATACCGCTCCTGGTTTTGAGCACAGGAGAAAGCAACAAAAATTAGAGATAAAAAAATAACCCTCCGCCGCGAGACAATCCTTTGCATACTACCCATTATATTCCCTAAGCTACGCATGAGGCATTGTATGGTTAAAGACGGCTTTGTCAATCTTAGAGATTTCTGAAAGAAACCAGAAATCTTGATTACAGCGATAAAGAGAACGATAGCGACGATTAGAGACGACTGCTCAAATAAACTTGGATTTAAACAGCTGCTACATTATGACACAAAATCAGAGAGTCACCCTTACAGAGCCTATTACGATCTATCGCGACTGGAAGTCACTCCCACAAAATCAATTGCGATTGCAGTCGCACTCTTGACAGGTCAGCACCCCAGACATATAGTCGAAAGGATGATTTTTTATAGTACTGAATATGATCGCGACTGGGAAGTCGCTCCCACAAAATCAATTGCACTGCCATTAACCAGGAGACACGAAAATGAATAAAACCAGTTTATTGCTTCTTATCGCTTTCGTTGTCTGCACGGCAGCGTTGACGGCTGAAACCCCAGCCGATTCACTCCAGAATATCGCCCGGGCTGCCTATGAAAAAATCTGGGTATTCGACCCGGTGGTTGCGACCTACCAGGGCTTCCATCAATATGACAACCGATTGGCTTCCTACACACCCCAAACCGTTGCCAGCCAGATACAATTTCTCAATAACATACTCGAACAGCTCGAAAAACTGACGGTTTCGTCACTCACTGCTGATGACCGGATCGATTATGAGCTCTTACGGTCAAACCTGAAAATCCAGTTATTCTGGTTAGAACGCTATCCGCTCTGGGAACGAAATCCGAAGCTCTATGCCGATGAATGCGTCCAGTCCATTTACTACCTTTTGCTCAGAGATTTCGCCCCGCTTTCGGTCCGGGCGAAAAGTATCGCCCAGCGCATGGCCGAGGTGCCGCGGGTACTCGACGAAGCCCGCAGCAATATTAAAGACCCACCCCAATTTTATGCCGGTGCGGCGATTGCCGGACTCGAAACCGGCGAACAGCTCTTCACTCAGGTAGCAAAAGAGCTGTCCAATCAGTTTCCGGAATTGCAGCCCGAGCTCTCAGCCAATTCCCAAAAGGCGGTCGAAGCGATGCAAGCCTATCGCCGCGACCTGGAAAAGACCCTGCCCACCCTTAATCCGGCGTTCGCGATTGGAAAGAAAAATTTCAATTACCTGCTTCGGACCGACCACTTCCTACCGTTCGATGCCGATTCACTTCTCGAGCTGGGTGAAAATCTCTATAACCAAACCGATTCCCTGATAAAAGCCCTCAGTAAAGCCCGCGAACTCTATCAGAAACTCCACCCTCCGCCCAAGCCAGCGGTTTCGTCCCCGCCTGTGGGTTTTTCAAAAAAAGATATTTTCGCCGCTGAGTCGGCAATGATTGACAGCATGAAAACCTGGGTTTCGAAGCAGAGCATCGCTACCGTTCCTGGTTACTTAGGCGAATTCAAAGTCGTTGAGACACCTCAATTCCTGAGAAGTGTTATCCCCGGTTTGGCGATGGAACCACCCGCGCCGCTCGATTCGATTCAGACTTCCTATCTTTATATCCCCCCGATCCCTGACCCGCTCGACGCCGAAGCCAAACAGAACTACTACACAGCAATCCAGCGCGGCCATTTCAAAGGCGGCATTGTCCACGAAGGCTATCCCGGCCACCATTTCCAATTATCGATTGCCAATCATCGTCCGTCGCTTATCCGCAAATTGCAGGGAAATACTATCATGATCGAAGGCTGGGCGCTGTACTGCGAGCAGATGGTTGTTGACCAGGGACTCTATCCCGATGACGGTTTCTTGCCGCTGCGCTGGCTGGGTGGCGTCCTGTTTCGCGCGGTCCGTATCATTCTCGATGTGAAACTGCATACCGGCCAGATGAACTATAATGATGCCTGGGGATTTATGGTCGAAAAGACCGGCATCGATGCATCCTTCTTCCAGGCAGAAGTCCGCCGTTACTGCATGACCCCGACTCAACGAAT
>CAYHGV010000026.1:0-32354 GCA_964356135.1 uncultured bacterium | reverse complement strand
GTGATAAAAATAGATGCCGGCGGCGAGCGTGCTGCCCGCATCGTCCCTGCCGTCCCAGCGGACGGCATAAACTCCGGCGGGTTTCAGCCCCTCCGCCAATCGCCGCACCAGCCGTCCGGTTCTATCGTAGACTTTGAGTGCGACGACCGCTGGGACCGGCACCTGGTACTTGATGACCGCGCCGCCCGAGAAAGGATTGGGGCTCACCTGCCAGCCGAGAGCAAGGTTCTTCCCTCGCTCTTCGATCCCGCCTGTCTTCACCGTAGCAAACTGAGTGATGGTGTTGGCGTAGACCTTCCCGTAATACAGGTCGTGATAGGTTGCCGGATCCGACGGCGCGGCATCGAGTGCGGGCGAACGTTCTTTATTCTTGTAATCATAGCCGCACGAAAACAACGAAAAGAAGAAGGTATCCGAACCGAGCAATAATTTTTTAGGAACCGCAAGCTCGGCAAAATTTAAAATCGAATCGAAGCCGGCAAAACTTCCCGAATCCCGGGGATAGATCGTCCGACTCCAACCGGTATCTTCCCAGCAATAAAGATATTGCGTCAAGGATAAGCCGGAGGCAATGATAAAAATCTCATAATCGACCGGATGATTGGGTCCAAACGCCAACCAGTTATCGAACGCATCCTGAGTTTTTCCCTGGGTGCCGGTATAGCCGCCCGGTTTGCAATCAATCGCTATGCCGTAGGTGATGTCGGTCGAATCGGATGCCAGCAGGTCAAAACCCAAATACCAGTACTCGGCATCGTCGGTCACATAAAGACGGCGGATATCGAAGTCGGGCGGATTAAAATCGGCAGGGTCGACCGCAACCGGCTGAAGCCCGGCGCGCTCCCAGTCCTTGATATCACCATCCGCGACAATCGAACCGGCAGTGACGAAGGTGTACAACCAGCCCTCCTTCCCGTCTTCGGATTCTGCCCGCACGAGATAGCAGGGTAGATTTTTAACGGGCTTAAAACTATAACTGAACGGTGCGCTGCCATCGTGCTTTGTATCCAGGGCTAAACGACTGCTCGTCGCATCGCAGAGTTTATAGCGAATGCTTGGCGAGTTAGAAGTGGAACTGACGACGATCGAATCCGATCCCGCTCCCTGGAAGACCGGGTAGCCGTTGCCGTTGTAGTAGGTCGGCGTCGCAACGCTCGATTGGGGAAGTTCGTAGCTTGTCCCGGAAACGACCGCGGGCAATTTCAGAGCCGGGTCGCCTAACAGCACAAACGAAAATACCGTCCACTGGTTGAGGGTATCGGTCATATCGTTGTCGCTGATAAAATCGAGAATCGACTGTTCATAAATTGCACCCAGGTCCTGGGCTCCGTTGCGGTAGGATTTAATACTATTAAGAAAAAGTGCATCCCCATACTGATGCTGGGTAGCCGTGAGCCGGCCCTGGTCAAGATAGTATTCTAAACCGGTAAAACCGATGCGGGTGTTCCCGAAGAAACCGATGCCGCCCCCTTTCGATTTGAGCACCGCTTCTCCAAACGATGTCGGAAAATTTAATACTGGAACGAGGTCGGTATCAAAGGCGCCGACATTACACGCCGGCGTCATGACCAGGGGCAGGGTACTGCTGCTGGGATACGCAAGCACATCGTCGGCGGTCAGTTCACTGCCGTCATCAAAAAGAATCGCAGCTCCCGAGCCATGCCCGGCTTCAAACAAAACCCCGAGATTACCGGCGGCGAAATCCGCCTCGACCGCCGTTTTGGTAAATTGTTCGTCGGAACGGAAAAATTTGGTAACCGCGAGACCGTTAAATGATTCTTGATTAATCGCCTCGTCGATGAGCGCTTCGTCGTAATACGGGAAATAAACCGGGAACGGGTCTCCGCCTGCCACGGCCGCCTTCTGAAACCAACTCCAATCCGCCGGATACCAGTCCGCAAGTTTCATGATGATACTATTCGCCTCGGCGATATCGCTGACCGATAAGCGGCCGACGCGCACATTGGGGACAAAGTCATAATCGGGCGAGGCGTAGAGCAAATCCGACGGCGCCCAGTAATCCGGTAGATTAATACCGTTCGGGTTGAGCAAAAAGTAATAGCTCGGCGGCACGATCGCCGCATCTCCCAAAATAATTACCGAGCCGAGATTGGGATGGGCATCAGTATCGCGCAGGTAACTAATAATTTTGCGCGCCAGCGTAAAATCATAGTTTTTAATAATCGCCGATTGGTACTCTGAATAACCGGAATACGGGGGAAGGGAAGCCGGTTGATACTGGTGTCCAATCCAATCGGTAGTTACAATCGTCGTCACCATTCCCAATTCGGTGCTGTGAAAGGTCTGCAAAGACTGGGCACAATCGATAAACTCGGGCGGACAGATTATCACGCCTTTGGGCGCCTGGACAGTTGCAATCCGAACCGCTTTCGTTCGGTACTGTATCTCGAGACGGCCTTCGGTCAGAACAACCGTCCTCTTTTCATCGGGCAGATAGTACACCGGATACAGCCGAATGAAGCAGTAGGTTTTTTCGTTATCTCGACCGGTCTGGTAGGAAACGACCTGCCCGGGATAGAACGTTGTCTGGCGATAGACCCGTTCATCAATCCGGTAATACCTTTCACCGTTGGTGTTCCGTAGAACCGGTTGGGGATGGGGCGTAATCCTCAAAGGATTTTTAATTTCACGAAATCGGCCGTCGACCAGTCGGATACCGGTTACTTCGCTTTCTCCCGGTAAGGTCAGGACAAAGGTTTTGACCGGTACTGCTGGCGTTCCTGGTTTGCCGTTCGGTTTTAAGTCCTCGACCTGCAAATAAACATAGCCGGCAAGCGGTGAAGGATGGGTTGTGATTCCAAGAGTATCGAAGGAAAAAGGAATGGTCGTTGCCGCATCCCCACCTGCACCGATGCTCGAGATTATCCCGGGCAGAGACCCGACCGGCCCTAATTCAACGGTCGCACCATCGGCATGGACGATAAAACTAACGGCAGACAGCAGCAGCATAAACTTTAATAAATGATTCCGCTCATCTCTTATCCGGCGAGCTTTCTGTATCGCCTTCCTGGTGTCGGATAGTCTGGTTTCAAGAAAACCGGATGAAGTTTTCCCCGTCATTTAAGGAACGTTATCCGTTCAATACGACAGTAACTGCCCGCCTCAAATTTGCAGAAGTAGACTCCGGCCGGCAGGAGAGTGCCCTGACCATCACTTCCATCCCAGGTAATGCCGGTAGCGAGTAGCGCGGAGTGAGGAATGAGGGAGAAAGATTTGACGACCCTGCCTGTTAGGTCGTAAATTTTTAAGGTCATTCCCTCGCTATTCACTACTCGATTCTCACTACTGATTTTCACGGTTCGCCCGAAGGGATTGGGATAGATTTTGAACCCGGAGACTCGGGCGTCGGTTTTACCTTCGAGAATGGCATACGGGATTTCTTTCATCTTCTTCAATATCCAGTTCTCCGGGTCGAACTCAACATCGGTCGGCGGTCCGGATAGCACACATTGAAAATACTGAACCGGCTTATCTATCCAGACCTCGAGTATAGTGTCGAAACTCGCGGTTTTGAACTTTAAGCCGACCGGCATCATAAAAACCGGACCGGTCTCCTGGGTCTGCCGGATTACTACCTTGACGGTATCACCCCTGCCTTCCCAGCCGTACTCATAAACCGGATAACCCCAATCATATACCCATTCCTCAAAAAACCAGTCAAGGTTTTGACCGGAAACATCATTGCATATCCTTTGAAAATCTTCGGTTACCGCATTGGCAAAACCATACTCCGCCCCATAGGTCCTAAGTATCTGAAAAAATAGACTGTCGCCCACAAGGTGCCTGAGCATATAGAGCACGCATGCTCCTTTTTCATAGGTGGTGGCACCCCAGAGATTCTCGGGATCATAGATCGGGAAAAGTTCCTTACTGTTTAAGTAGTAATTCATAAAACTGGTGGCGACATAGCTGTGATATGCCTCCTCACCCCCAACATACTCCTGATACAGTGCCTCAGAATAGGTGGCGAAGCCCTCGCTCAGCCATACATCCCGCCAGTCCCCGATGGTAACCCAGTCTCCCCACCACTGATGGGCTAACTCGTGCGCCAGTACCCAATCATAGTTGTTATTTCCGTTTACGAGCGCATCGTAGTGGGTAACGCAGGTAACGTGCTCCATGTCGCCTTTCGGTGCCGCAACATACGAGAATCGGTCAAAGTGATACGGTGAGAATACCCGGGTGAAGCAATCCATCATTGTATTAACATTCTGAAAGCTCACAATCGCCTTTGCCGAATCCTCGGGATAGACATAGTAGCGTATCCAACTGTAATCAGAGTCGGTAATTTCTTGATAGGTCCCAACCGAAACCGAAATCAAATAGGTTGATACCGGCTGACTCACCCGCCAGTGGTAGATGGGAAAATCATGCGCCGCCCCGATTTCTACCAATTCACCATTGGCAACCGCTGTCATTCCGAACGGTACGGTTATATAGAGGTCAAACGTCGCCTTATCGGTCGGTTCGTCATAACAGGGAAACCAGTAACGAGCCATTGACGGCGGGTCGGTGAACAGTCCCACCCCCATGCTGAATGCCACTCCCCGTATAAACCAGAATCCGCCGAAACCGCCCGGACCTTCATTAGCCGGTAGGCCGTGGTATTTTATTCTTATCTCAAACTCCTCTTCCTTATTAAAAGTCTTTCCTAAAATAATATTGACCGAATCTCCGGACCGGCTGTAGGACAATAATGTGGTTCCCCGGATAATGCTATCGATTTCCAGTTGAGCAAGATGAAGGGTAATACCGGCAAGGTTATCCTCTTCACTCGCACAGTGCACAATTGCTGCTCCTCTGATCGACTGGGCCGTAAAATCAATACTATCGATTCTAATTTCATAATGGATGGCATCAAAGTTATGAAGCGTATCGGCAGCAATTTTCAATGGCAGCCGGGAATGGGATCGGGCTTCGCTCCGATGAAGCCAGTCGCGGGAAATCTCGTCGGCAAGGAGCGGGTCACCTCTTAAAAGAACAACAGCAATAACAAGTATACCGATTGAGTTTAATTTACTTACCATCGGCTTGCGGGGATGGTAAAACTCCAGGGATTGGACCAATCCCCAACTGCCCCCTCTCAGCCTCCTTCCAGGCCACAAACCCGCCAGTAGTAGGTCCCGGGATTCAATACGGTCGTTGTGGTAAAGGTTGTTTCTTCCTCGCACGGCCAGAATGAAGGATTAACAAAACCGGTCGTAGTCGCAACCTGTAGCCAATAGGCTCCCGCACCTTCGACGCTCTGCCAGACAAAGGCGGGAGGATTGGTTGCCGTCGTCTTATCCGGTGGAGAGACTAATTTTGGAATCCCGAGACCCTCCGGGGTTGAAGTACAGCCAATCAGTATCACTGCACTCACCACGAAGGATGCGATAGCAATATGTCGAAATATCGTTACTTTCATCTTCCACCTCCATCAGACAACCTTTTTAGCCCTGGCAAAAATGGCAACTCCGGCACCGCAGGCTCCGATCAATGCTCCGACCGTAGTGCCAAAACCGATGCCGAGGCTGACCGTTGTGCCGAGACCGGCAGAACCGAACTGGCCCCGGATTCCTCCACCCACGAAATAAATGACTATCGCCACCAGGCTGCCCAGGATTCCACCCGCCACCAACCCCAGCACTCCGCCCAGCAGCACCGTCAAGGTTTTCTTAAACAGATCACCCATACTACCTCCTTTTTAAAAAGCTACCTTCTTTTAAACCTCTGTCAAGCATTTAAACAATGCCCAGAAAAAATATTCTTATCACGAAACCCACGAAAGTAGGAAAACACGAAATCCGAATGATAGAGCGATCGCGAGGAGCTCGAAGCTAATAAAATATTGACCATACTGATCATGTTTTTTCGTGATTTCGTCATTTCGAAATTTCGTGATGATTTTTGTAGTTAATCATTCTTCTTTATAATAAATCTTTGAATATACTTCCCGATCATATCAAACTCGATATTGACCCGGCTCGCCGGTAACTTTTTCCCAAAATTGGTATGCTCAATGGTATAGGGAATGACGGTTACTTTAAAACTATTCCCTTTCAGTCCCGCAACGGTCAAACTTATCCCATCAACCGCAACCGACCCCTTTTCTATCAGATAGATTGCATTCGCCTTTGAAACCTCTATTTCAAAAATCCAAAATCCTGCTTGCCGTCTTATCCTGGCTATTGAACCGACTTCATCGATATGACCCGAAACCAGATGGCCGCCCAGCCGGTCGTGCACCGCGAGCGCCCGCTCTAAATTTACCACCAGTCCCGGACGGTAGAACTGTATGGTGGTGTTATCGATCGTCTCGCCGGTCGCCTCGACCCGAAAAGCCGGCGCCCGGTAATCAAGAACGGTCAGGCAGGCACCGTCAACCGCAATGCTGTCGCCCGGTTTGACTTCGAGCCTGCTTTTGATAGTGATGATTCGATTTTTTCCCGTTGTCGTTATAGTTTTAATCTCACCGGTTGTCTCGATTATCCCCGTGAACATAGATACCCCTCAACCAGAAAATCCCGACCTAAACACTTTATTTCGCACGATTTGACCAGGAGCGCCTGGTTTAAATGTTTAACCGCAAGGCCGTCCGAGAAAGCCTTTCCGACACCTAAGATCTTCGGGGCATAAACGATGGCTACTTTATCGACAATTTTCGCCTTCAGCGCTGAAGATGCCACTATTGCTCCTCCTTCGACAATCAAGGAAGTTATCGAACGACTTCCTAATTCTTTGAGAATTTCATACCAGCAAAGGTAATTTTTATTAGCTGAATCCCGGTTGATTCTGACCACCTCTACTCCCATCCTTTCCAGTTTTCGGACTTTGATACCTTTTTGCCGATTGGTAAAAACGATGACCTCGCCTGCACCGTTCAGCACCGCTGCAGCTAAGGGAATTTGCAGGTTGGAGTCCAATACCACCCGGACCGGATTACGGCCTTTGACCAGCCGGGTCGTTAACTTCGGATTATCTATAAGAATGGTGCCCGCGCCGACCAGAATCGCATCCATTTCACTGCGGAGTTTGTGAGCATAGACCCGACCCTCGTAGGAACTAACCCAGCGCGACTCGCCGCTTTTGGTTGCAATCTTACCGTCGAGGGTGGATGAAAGTTTCAATAAGACAAATGGAGTTCTGGTTGTGACGAATTTACGATACCACTCGTTCTGGCGCCGGGCTTCTTGAGCTAACACCCCGACCTCGACCGCAATTCCCGCCCGGGTAAGCTCCTTCAAACCTTTGCCGTTGACCAAAGGATTGGGGTCTTTCTGGGCGACTACTACCCGCCGGACCCCGGAATGAATGATGCAGTTCGTGCAGGGTGGGGTCTTGCCGAAATGGGAACAGGGTTCGAGCGTGACATACAATGTTGCACCGCGAGCCCTTTCTTTTGCATCGGCTAAAGCCACGACTTCGGCATGGGCAGCACCGAACCGCGCATGAAAGCCCTGGCCGACAATCTTTCCATTTTTTACGACCACCGCTCCGACCAGGGGATTCGGTGCAACCTTCCCCCTTCCCTGTTCGGCCAAAGCCAACGCTTCCCACATCCGGCGTTCGTCGATGCTATTCATTGAAAACCACCTTCCGCCTCCGCTTAGCGATAAATCCGAAAATAACCCCCGGAACAAAACCTCCGATATGGGCAAACCAGGCGGTTCCACCTCCGCCCGGACCCGCACCGGGCAGCGAAGCGAATCCTAAAAAAATCTGTAACAGAATCCAGAAACCCAGGAAAAGCGCAGCCGGCAAGGACATGATTCGTAAAAAAATCCCTAATGGAATCAACGCCATGACCTTTGCCCGCGGATAGAGGATGAAATACGCCCCTAAAACACCCGAGATCGCACCGGAAGCGCCGATCGTTGGAACCGTCGAGTTCATCGCGGTCAGAATATGGACCCCACTGCCGACCAGACCGCTCAACAGATAAAAACCAAGAAACCCGAAATGGCCCAGTCTATCTTCGACATTGTCGCCGAAAATCCATAGATAGAGCATATTGCCAATGATGTGGTCAAATCCGCCGTGAATAAACATCGAGCTGAGTAAGGTTCCATAGGTTACGACCGTGGGAGAATGGGTAATTTTAAAAGGCACGACACCGAATTCACGAATAAAACCACCCACGCTTCTGCCCAGTGAAAGCTCATAAATAAAAACTATGATATTTAAACCGATTAAGACATAAGTAACATAGGGCCGCCGGACGGACGGAATATCATCACGCAGCGGAATCATTTTTGCGCGGAGCTCCTGTCCGTCTCGGACAGACCCCTATCCGCTTCGGATAGGCACGCGACCGCATACGCAGCCACACCCTCGCCCCGACCGGTGAACCCCATCCCCTCCGTCGTCTTGGCTTTAATGCCGATGCGACTCGTCTCCACACCCAACACCGCACCGATAGTTTCTTTCATTATATCTATGTGCCCCTGAATCTTGGGCGACTGCAAAACGACCGTTGCGTCCACATTATGGACGACGAGCCCCTTCTCTTTTACAAGCTTTACAACCTCTTTTAAAATCGAAATGCTCGATATATTTGCGAGCTTCGGGTCGGTATCGGGAAAGTAGCAACCGATATCCTTAAGTCCGGCAGCACCTAACAGCGCATCGGCAAGGGCATGGCACAAGACATCACCATCCGAGTGCCCTAACAAGCCTTTGTCATAGGGAACATCCACCCCACCCAGAACCAGTTTTCTTTTCTCGACCAGACGGTGCGCATCAAATCCAATGCCGATTCGCATGAAAAAAGTTTAACCGATTTACTCGACCGGTCAAGATAAAATTTACCACAATATTCCGTTGGACTGTCCTTGCGAGTCCCGCCATACTTCTTGGCGGACGTGGCAATCTCATCAATCTTGACTATTGTACCCAGTTGAGTTAGGCTGAATTAAACCAAGGAGGGATTATGGCGACCTTTGTATTAATGACCAAGCTTGCTCCCGAGGTCACTAAGAAGATGAAAGACCGGGCGACCATCGGCAAGAAATGGATGGACGCAGTCAAAAAGCGCTGTCCTGCGGTCCACTTTATCAGCCACTACGCCCTTTTGGGTCCTTACGATTTCAGGCAACTGGGAGCATCATCTATTTAAAAAAGTTGGAACTCCCAGTTGCAAGTATCTACGAAGCGCCTAATGAAGAAATAGCCGCAAAAGTATCAATGATCAGTTTAGCCACCGGCGCACTCGAAGCCCAGAGCCTCACCGCCATCCCCTACAAGCGGTTTTTAGAGTTAACCAAGGAGATTTAAAGCGCGTTGATAACGAATTTAATAATCTTCAAAATAAATATCCTTTTAAAAAATATAAAACATCATTGACAAATGGTTTTACCGTGGCATATTCTATTAAATGGGATATTTAGATGACACAATGCAGAAAATTACTAAAAACATCTGTCTTGAGAATATGATTGCAGGAGGATAATCTGGTGCTACCGAAATGCGAAGGTTGTGCTTATCACGAAAATGCACCTGATGGTTTATGCTCTCTAAAAAAGGCGTCCGATGGATTATTACTTCGTTGCGTAGGCGTTTGGTCGCAAGCAAAGCATTATTATCTAAAAAGGTATATTGAAACCTTTACAACCGCGATGAGAATCCAATGGCAAGGCCACCTCAATTATATCGACCTTTTTACCGGTCCCGGTAAATGTATGACAAGGGAAACAAATGAAGAAATCCCTGGTTCGCCACTGATTGCTTTAAGTGCTCCATACCCCTTTGAAAACTATTTTTTTGTAGATTCAAACCAAGAAGTTTTAAATACTTTAATGGATAGATGCAAAGATCATGAATATTTTAATAGAGTAAAATTAATTCCGGGTGATTGCAATTCGGTTATAGATAACATAATAAGTCAGATACCAAAAAAGTCTTTGAGTCTTGCGTTTATTGACCCAACGGGCTTACATTTTAAGTATTCAACATTACATAAATTAGCCGAACGAAAAGTAGATTTGATAATTACTTTTCCGGATAGTATGGCTATAAAAAGAAATATTAAAAAGTTTTTAGACGAACCTCATAGTCCTTTGGATGATATGATTGGTGATGGCGTATGGAGAAAATTCCAAACCGGCAAAGAAATCATAGAGTACTACAGAAACAAGTTAACCTCTTTAGGATATCAACAGGTTAAGTTAGGCGAAGAAATTCCTATACGAAGTTTTGCCAAAAATCTGCCTTTATATTGCCTCTTATTTGCCTGCAAACATTCATTGGGGCATAAATTTTGGCGGGAAATTAGCAAAGTCGATCCTACGGGTCAAACGAAATTGTTCTAATGGCTTCTCAAATTCTACTCTTCGATCCATCTACGAAAACGGGACTGGCGCTAAAATATCAAAAGTATCGGTTATTAAATGGCACAGTAAAAACCCTGGTCCGCCAAGTGAATGATGGTTCCATCATCACCCGTTTCGATAAAACTCCTTTACCGCGCAAGTCAACCGATGTTATCTGCCCCCATTTTTTAGAACTAAAATGGGCGTATGGGTGTCCGTTTGATTGCTCCTGGTGCTATCTTAAAGGAACTTTCAGATTTCGACCGGAAGGTATCAAACCGGTTGTTAAAGACCCCGATAAAGTAAAACTCCACGTGCAAACTTTCTTAAACGAAGTCAAAGAACCGGAAATTCTCAATACCGGCGAGATTGCCGATTCGCTGATGATGGAAAACGGCTCCAATGCCTTCTCCCGGTTTATCATTCCCTTATTCGAGTCGCAAGATAAACATAAAGTTCTATTTTTAACAAAATCATCCAATATAAAAAATCTCTTAGGGATATACCCCCATAACCAAGTAATTATGAGCTGGACTTTGAATGCCCTACCGGTGGCGGAATTATGGGAGAAGAGAACCCCAAAGGTTATGGATAGAATTAAGACGGCGGAAGCACTTTATAATGCAGGATATGAAATTCGATTAAGAATCGATCCGATGGTGCCCATTGATGCCTGGGAAAACCTCTACCAAGATTTGATAGATGCTGTATTAACAAAATTCAGGCCGGAGAGAATAACGTTCGGCTCTCTCCGTGGCTTACAGAGCACCATCAACGGCACAAAAGACACTTCCTGGGTCCATTTTTTAACCGAAACCTCAAATTGGGGCAAAAAGATAGAATTTACCACCCGACTGAAAATGTATGAAAATATCATTAGTTATTTACATAAGAAATATAAGTATAATAAGGTAGCTCTTTGCAAGGAAACAAAAGCATTATGGCAGAAATTAGGGCTGGATTACAAAACGATACGGTGTAATTGTGTCTGGTAGCATAGCGACTGTGGTGTTTCCAACATTTCTTTACATTTGAAAGCTTGTAATTTGGACCAGGGGCGCATACCATACTAATAACCATCGACGAGATTTATTGAAGGTAAATGTAAAGTTATTAAGAAAACACCACACTTCAAACAAAATCGAAGCCTATCGTTAATCGCAATTGAAAAACGCGGTTTTAAGAATTATACTCAAGCACATACATAACGAGAAAGGGCAGGAGACATGAGCTACCATTCTAAGCAGAACATACCGGCTATCCGACCGGGTCATTTAGGGATTTCAGGCTTGATTTTAATGGGCAATTTGATGCCTGAGGATATAAGCCATTGCCCGGACTTTCAGGCCGTGAAGCCATCTCCCCAAAACCGGCAGAAGTCATTTTCCCTATTGACAAAGTTAACCTTTAGGTTAACATGTTGTCGTTAGTAGTTCTAATTAAAGGAACGGCAAAACGTGTGGCTGCATTGAATGAAGATTTTGATCATTGCCAGGTAAAGGAATTCCTTGACTCGTTGCCCGATCGGGCTCAAAACAGGATGGTGGATCTAATGAAGCGTATGGCGAATTTAGGTAAAATAACTAACATTGAACACTTCAGCCCTCTGGGCGAAGGTATTTATGAATTCAAAGTCCATAGTCCTTATCCTGTACGGCTTTACTGCTTTTTCGATAGCAGCGACGTAATTTGCACCCATGGTTCAACCAAACGTGGTCGGAGACATTTGAGAACTGAAATAGAAAAAACTAAAAGAATAAGAAGTCTTTACAACAAAGAAAAAAGGAGTCTAAAATGAGCTTGAAAGTCACAAACTACAATATTCTGAAAGGATTGGAAGAAAATGTCGATTACCTTCTTGAAAGCCAAAAAATCGGAATCCTTGAGGAAATCGCCGAAGTCATGCAGGCCAAAAACATCAGCCGCGCTGACCTGGCAAGAAAACTGGGGACTTCACGGGCTTATATCACAAAAATGCTTCGCGCCAATGTTAACTTTACATTAAAAAGTCTTGTTCAGGTAGCCAAGGTTTTAGAAACAGAACTGAGCATGCACCTTCATAGTCCTGAGGCACAAACGGTCTGGTTTGATGTCGAGTTACCCAAAGAATCTAAACCTCATGGTTTTATTGTGACCGCTGAAAGCATAACCGAAGGAATAGACGATGAAACCATCTCCCCTGCAGCTTAAAAGGTATTTTCTTACCGAGATATGTATGACTGCCACCCCTTACTTTGATCCCCAAAAAGATCACCGATATGAGTTTAATAACCTCCAAAATAGCGTTGATATAAAGAAGGATGGACACCATCCGCTCGCATGGCAGGTTATACTTGCCTTAAAATATATCCCTAAGCCCAATGAAAACGTTCCTTACGGGTTTAATCTTAAAATAGATGGGTTTTTTCAAGTTGACCCCAAATGGCCCCAATCTAAGGTTGAAACCCTTGTCAACATCAATGCTCCAGCAGTACTTTATGGCGCAGCGCGTGAAATCCTTGCCCAAGTCACCAGCCGCGGCCCATGGGGCCCACTACTACTCCCTGCGGTAAACTTTATACCTGAAAAAAAACCGATAAATCTTAATAATTTTTAATATAAACGAAAGTAGGTAACCGCCGCTGTAAGTGAATAAAATCACCGTTTTATTACCTACTTTTCTCTACGGGCCATTTCCAATGGGATAATGCCGATTTGCGTTGATAAATCTACCTAAATTGGCAAATTCCTTATCTACGATTCCTGCCACTTATCGTAGATAACAGAATTTTAATCTACGACAGCCTTAAAAATAAAAAAGAGATTTGATTTTGGATGAACCCTGCGGCTCTGGAGTTGTAACCGAGTAAGGGTATAATTAAACCACGGAAGACCCCCATTAGATAGTAAGGTTTCCTCAAGAACTGACTTGTGCATATCAAATCATCTAACGGGGTAAACACGGAAGTTTTATCATTACTCCCACGATTTTCCTTTACTTCCGTAACTTCATGCGCGCGAAATCAAGATTTTTTATTTAACCAATTACCATTCACCATTTAACCAATAATCTCTCCCGTCGCTTGACAATCGTCAGTAGTTGAATAGAGTTAACTATGGACTTAGAAAAGATACGTAATATCGGCATTGCCGCCCACATCGATGCCGGCAAGACCACCACCACCGAGCGGATTCTCTACTATACTGGCAAAATCCACCGGATGGGTGAAGTCGATGAAGGCTCGGCGACGATGGACTGGATGGTTCAGGAAAAAGAACGCGGTATCACCATCACCGACGCCGCCACGACCTGCATCTGGCAGGACTATCACATCAACATCATTGATACACCGGGGCATGTCGACTTTACGATGGAAGTCGAGCGGGCATTAAAGGTGCTCGACGGAGCGATTGTCGTCTTCTGCGGAGTCGGCGGGGTCGAACCCCAGACCGAAACCGTCTGGCACCAAGCCGACCGCTACCACATTCCGAGAATCGCGTTTATTAATAAATTAGACCGGGTCGGTGCCGACTTTAATCGGGTCGTCAAGATGATGAAGGAACGGTTCAGTTTACTGCCGGTCCCGATCCAGCTGCCGATCGGCGAGGAGGAAAATTTTCAAGGTGCAATCGACCTGGTCGAGAATCAGGGCATTATCTGGGCCGACGAGACTCTGGGCGCCGAATACCAAATCGTCGAAGTCCCAAAAACACTCAGGGAAAAAGCGAAAAAAGCGCGTGAACGGATGATCGAACACCTGTGTGACTTTGATGAAGTGCTGCTCGATAAATATATGCACAATGCTCCAATTGAGGTCGCGGATATCAAGCGGGCGCTGCGCAAAGGAACCCTCGCGGTGAAAATCTGCCCGATACTCTCCGGTTCGGCTTTGAAGAACAAAGGGGTGCAGAAACTGCTCGATGCAGTCATCGACTATCTCCCTTCGCCGCTCGATGTCCTGCCCGCTGCCGGCACCAATCCCGACACCGGCGAAGCCGAAACCCGGCCCGCCGATCCCAAGGCGCCGTTCTCGGCGTTAGCTTTTAAAATCGCGACCGACCCCCACACCGGTTTCATGTCCTATCTCCGGGTCTATTCCGGCCAGATCGAACGCAACAGCCAGGTCGTCATCCTACCGATCCACAACCAGGTGAGAATTTCGCGCCTCTTCATCATGCACTCCAACCGCAAAACCGAAGTCAAGACCTTGTCGGCGGGTGAAATCGGCGCCGCGATCGGTCTCCATAAAGTAAAAACCGGTTACACGATCTGCGATCCAAAGCATCTGATCAGTTTCGAGCCGATGCAGTTCCCGGAACCGGTCGTTTCGATCGCAATCGAACCCAAAAGCAAAGTCGACGAGGAACACCTGACCGAAGCCCTGGCCGCGCTCTCGGTCGAAGACCCGACGTTTCAGGTAAAAACCGACCCGGACACCGCCCAGACGATCATCTCAGGGATGGGTGAATTGCATCTCGATATTTTAATCGACCGCTTAAAGCGCGAGCAGGGTCTCTCCTGCCATGTCGGCAAACCCCAGGTCTCGTATCGGGAGACGATTACCGAAACCGCCACTGCTACCGGCCGGTTCATCCGTCAGACCGGCGGCCGCGGCCATTACGGCATCGTTACCCTTAAAATGGAGCCGCACAAAGACGGGATCAAAATCATCAGTAAAATTAAAGAAGGTGTAATTCCGAAGGAATTCATCCCGGCGATCGAAACCGGTATCGAGGACAGCTGCAACGCCGGCGTCCTTGCCGGCTATCCGATAACCAATATTTTAGTGAAGATTACCGACGGCGCCTTCCATGAGGTCGATTCCGACGAATGGGCGTTCAAGATGGCGGCGTCGCTTGCATTCCGGGAGGCATTCGCCAGAGCCAAGCCGACCTTGTTGGAACCGATGATGTCATTGGAGATCGTCACACCGGAAACCTATATGGGCGAAGTCATCGCCGACCTGGTCAAACGCCGGGGGAATATTCTCAATGTCGATATGGTGAAAATCAACCGGATTATCTTCGGCGAAGTGCCCCTTGCCACGACCTTCGGCTACGCCACGTCATTGCGTTCGCTCACTCAAGGTAGGGCAACCCACTCGATGCAGTTTTCCCGCTACGCGCCGATCCCCGAAGAGGAAAAAGCGAAGATTTTGACCCTGCCGGTTTCTTAAGTAGATTTTTTAAAAATTTTTCACCAATCCAACCCTTGCGCAAATTTGATTGAAAATGCGGCTCTGGATTAAAAAAACTTTCCGGATTAGGGCAATCTTTTTATGGTCAATGTGGCATTTCGAAATGAAGACAGCGCAGTCATGGTGTTTCTGCGAACCTGTTCCTTGAGATCCGCATCTCAATCCAGCTGACGATCAAGAACATCGCTATGCTCATCAGAAAGAGCACGATTATGCAGGCGAAGAGTAGCTCTAAGTTCATCTGGGAGCGTGATACGTTAATGAGATGCCCTAGACCTCTATCGGAGCCAATGAACTCCCCCACCACTGCACCGATGAAACTAAACGTGATGCTCACTTTCACGGCAGCAAGAAGGTATGGAAGTGCATACCAGACTTTGACTTCCTTGAACATGAACCATTCGGAATTGGTCCAGACCCTAATTTCCTCGGCGATGTTGGTTGGTGTCTGTTTGAGTCCCCGCATGGTGTTTATGATTATTGGGAAGACCGCGATAAGACTGGCGATAACTACTTTGGAAGGGATGCCGTATCCTAGCCAAAGCAGGAAAAGAGGCGCAAGTGACTCTTTGGGAAAAGCCTGGAGGCCGATCACGTAGGGGTAAAGAAGCATCTTCATGACATGGCTATAGTTGAAGACAAGCGCAAGGCCAACCCCAATCGCGAACGCTAGGCTGAAGCCAAGAAGCGCTTCGGATAGAGTGTAAAACCCGTGTGACACAAGCAACGCCCTTTGGTTTATTATTGACTTTAGTACAGCAGATAGCCCAGGCAAGATGTAAGGTGGGACAAGTCTAAGGGAGTGTGCGCCAATCCAGAGGAGAACGAGTGCTACGGCGGAGCAGAGTGCAAACAGTATATTCTTTGGCACGGTATTCCTATTCTTCAAAGCAAACCTTCCTCTCGAGGGCCGCGACTACCCTGCTATACACTTCTCTGCTGGGTTCATTGAAGCTGAACGCACTTAATCCAGAAGCCGGACTGTCCAAGAACAGGTATATTCGATCCGAAAAAAAGAGTGCGTCCATTATGTTGTGCGTCACCATGACCGTTACGACATTGTGTTCCTCGATGAACTCCCTGAGGAATCCAACGATTACGTTCTTGTTGACCTCGTCAATGTTGGCGAATGGCTCATCAAGCAGCAGTATCTGTGGTTTAACCGAAAGCGCTTTGACCAAGCTCACCCGCGCCTTCATGCCCCCGGAGAGCTCAGATGGGTACTTGTCCAGTGCGTTGAGCAGCTTGAACCGTCCCAGCATCTCAACAGCGAAAGCATAAATGCTTTCAGTGCCGAAGACCTTGACAGCAAGCTTAAGGTTTCCTCTGACCGTCCTGAATGGAAGAAGCGATGGATACTGGCTGACCATCGATATTCGTGCGCCACGCGGAGCAATGTCCACCTCTCCGAACTGTGGTGGCAGGAGCCCCGCAATGAGCCTCAATAGCGTTGTCTTTCCTATACCGGAGCGACCTATAATGGAGTGAACTCCCTTGCATTGGATTTCAAATGAAAAACCCCGCAGGAGAGGATTCTCGCTGTTGAACCCGAACGTAACCTCGCGGAACTCTATACCCACCACAGGAGTAGTATCATTCGCCAGGTCGGCCAGCGGACGCCGATCTCTCTTTTGCCTTACCCTTGATCCACAACTTGAAGAACCAAAATGCGATCGGGAGCGCGGAGAGCATCATTAGGAACGCCAAGACCACCATGGCAAGAACTATCCATTTCTGAAAATTAGACGCAAGCTTATAGAACTCCTTAAGCAAAAAAAAGATACCATAACCGACGGCAGCAGTGTACACAGCTACCAGAATCTTCACGGGTCTGCTGCGTATCACCCGACTCGCGATATGCCAGAAACGAATTGTGGCGAGTGAATTCCAGAACCGTTTCTCCATGTCCAGATGATCACGCAAAGCTTCCAGACAAGATCTGTCAACGCCGCCATCCCTCAACGACTTGAGCATCCTGGCATATTGAATGAGGGCTTGAAGGGCATAGGCTGATTGCCAAAAGAAGATGAATTCATGAGCGTCGGGGCGATCCGGGGCAGACTCGTCGAAGACGTAAGCTCCCAAGATATTGAAATTGTTATAGGGAGCGAACTTCTCGAGGGTATGAGTTTTGTCCCCATGTATGTGGTCTTCTGTGACTATCTGCTGAAGCACCTGAACAACCAGGGTCCGGACGACGGGACCTTGGATATCACTCTGTGTTCTTCCGAGTACATCCAGGGCAACCAAAACTGTATACAGTATGAACGCACTTCCCACTCCTATGTACTGCACGACCATTCCATCGGAACGTCTATACACACTGCTGCGGTCATGTATTCTACGGGAGGTGATCATGTCGCTTCGAAGTCTGGCGAACACAACTTCAAGCAGATTATTGACTTTTGATTTTAATTCCTGCTCATTGGTGTCCAGTAGTTCTGTCAATGCTTCCTTTCTCCCAAGCAAACGCGACAGCGATAGAAGTGCTCGGCAAGCATCGCTATAGGTGAATTTGAAAGGGTTAGAAAGCTCTTCGGCCTTCATGAGAGAAAAAACCCAGGCCTTCTTCATTTCGGAGGCTTTCGTTTTAATTATCTCTGTAAGCCGTGCGTTACCCTCCTTATATACCTCGGCCAATGCACATACAACCTGAATTGTTGCGATAAAATCCACAAGCTTATTCTCTTTGGGAACCTCTTCTGAGCAATTCTTCGGAAATATCGGCCAGCCAGGACCTTTTGCTTCAGGTGTATCCTCATACCATGAGTTTAGGATGTTATTAATGATTTCCTCGGCGTGCGAGCTAGGGTACCCGGCCATCTTCACGTAGTAGAGGCTTGCTACTATGTGGGCAGGGTCATTGATATCTCGATCCAAAAATTCAATAACCTCGCTTTTCTTGGCAGGCTCGTTTTTGTTTAGAACCTTTTGAATGACTGGAACTCTGATCCTATCCGGGAGTCCCCAGAATCCCTTCGATTTCCGTTTCTCGTAGACAACCTTGAAGAACCGTGAGCAGCTATCAATATCATTGGCACAGACAAGCTTTGACCCCTGTGCATCCTTCAGAGCGAAGTAGACGTCGCCCAACCCCCACAAGCCGCTAATGCTCTTCTCCATCTGCATTAGCTCTCCAAAAGAGTCTGGGATGTAGAGGATCGGTTCGAACCATGATCCACTATTGTTGTCCCGAGTCTCTGTGTACGCTACCTGCAAGTTCCTGTCCAAAAAATTGATAAGTAGCTTTATCGCACCTTCTATGCCGGTGCCTATGTACATTTCCCCGTTTCTCCTTCAATGTAGAAGTAGACCGGTTCAAAAGTGCTCGGATGAATGAAGTGATCGCGGACATCAGAGATCACCAAGCCAGCGGCAAGCATCTCGCGCAGATAAGTGGAGAAAGGTCTGTGCCTTACGTAGACGAAGGGCAGTTCCTTACCGCGCAAGACGAAGATCCCCTTCTTCCAGAACTCGCGTACGTAGGATGGGCATCGATGAGTCACACGCACCACGGGGGCCTCTCTATAGTTAGGGGTTCGCAAGAATCCAGCCATTGGATTTGTGAGCGTCAGCATTAGCTTCCCCCCGGGGTTCAAGTGGCGGGCAATGCCCGCCAAGACAGCCCGCAAGTCGTACACGTCCATCAGGGATAGATGGACGACTACAACCTCAAACCCGGCGCCCGCACTACGGTCAGGTGGGTCCACCAAGGATCTTGTATGTGCAGAGGTGACCATATCCTTGAGTCTCTCGGCAGCCATTTTGATGTAGCTGACCCGATCCGATTCGTTGGACGCCGCCGCGATCCCCACCATCTTTTGAGAGATATCAATGCCGACAACGCGTCGAACGGTCCGCAGGCTTCTGGCAATCCACTGAGCTAGATGCCCTGTCCCAGAACCTACATCCAAGACGCTCTCTGGCCCGAGACGGAACAGTCTCTCGTGAATGAAGTCGGTCAACCCGGTCAGTTCTCGATCGCCGAAGTCTTGGTTCTCAAATAGATGGGAGTAGGGCACGGCGACCATGTCCCACCGCCTTTCAATCGAAGCTGGTCTCACCGTTTTTGCCAACCGCCCAAATTTTTGGCCTCCACACTACTTCCCAAATGCAGCGTTGTCTACTATTCCCTTCAAAGCAGCCGGCTTTAAAATTAGCTTCTGTTCCAAAAGCATCTTTGCCGTCATCTCCCACCTGTTCATGTTCTGGTAGCCGAGGGGTGAAACAGTCTGATCGATCAAGGCCAGTGTGCTCTTGAGCGAGAGATGCACAAAGTCCGCCTTCAGAGCCGGGTAGGCCGAGAGTATTATCTTCTCGGCTTCATCGGGATGCTCGAGTGCATATGCCCAGCCTTTCAATGATGCCCGAATGATCTTTTGGGTCATCTTCAGGTTCTTTGCGCGGAACTCTGGGTTGACCGCAATCACTGAGCTATAAATTTTCAACCCGAAATCATCCACCAAGATTTCGTTAATCTCCTTGCCTTGAAGTCTCACAAGGTTGGGTTGATTTTGCGTGTATCCCATTGCCGCGTCTACGTCGCCGTTCAGGATGGGTTCAATGCCCCAGCTGATTCCAATTTCCTTTACGCCTTTCATTGGAAGACCAAGAAGGTTCATAAGGGCGGTGTACTCCAGGTACGTGCTACTCTGGTACAAGACTCCGAGTTTCTTGTGTAGCAAGTCTTCCGGCTTAGTGATGTTCCTCTCTTTCAGAGAGTAAATGCTCGACGGAGACTTGCCAAACACCACAGCACAGGACTTCAAGTTCTGACCTTTGTCGTTGACCAGGATCACGGCGGCAGCGCTGCTAACTCCAATCTTGTACTTGCCGCTTGCGATCAATTGGGCCGCCTCGTTGGCGCCGTTTCCCTCGGTCAGGCTTACATCCAAGCCCTCTGCCTTGTAAAAGCCCCTCTCTTTCGCAATAATGTAGCCTGCGTATTCCGGACCAGCCGTCCAATCCAAGAGGAAGTCCACACGCTCAGGTTTCCCCTTGGGACAACCGAACGTGCACAGCAGCAAAGAACTCACGACTGTCGTCATCAGCAATCGGATATTGGTGAGATTCTTCAGTTCCTTCATAAATATTCTCCTTTACCCCGAAGGGCGGCCAAGATGCTTAGAATACTAATAAATTACCAACCCCCAACTTCGATATTTCGAAGCACGGCATAGTTTTAGCAAAATTCCCGTGAAAGTCAAGTCCGGCAGCACCATAAGAGAAAACACGATCCGTCGTATGTAACTGTCTGCTCATGACGGGGGAACCATCATTCTCTCAACTTCTTCAAACTCCTCTGTATCACCGCCAGTTCAGCATCGGTCAGACCCCAAAGTTAGACGGCTTGGCTCCTTGCGTGATCTTGTAGTGCCTGATCATCAATTTGACTGAATTCTACCAGTTTAATTGGATAAATGAAATAGCCCATGTCGTATCCTAGTCCGTACCGTGTTGCCGAAAACTCGCGATTAATGACTGCCCCAACTTCTCTATCGTTGTTTGCCTTTTCCGGCACGAGCCAGCCTTGCGAGTTTGCTAATCGCGTATATCCTGTGTTGCTTTGACAGCGACTTCTTTTTGTCTGGTGCAAGGATGATCTTGAACTGCCTTGTCAGACTATCAAAACTGGCAAGACCAATTCCCCATCTTCTCATGGCAATCCTGAACTGCTTGAAGAGGTCCACCTTCCCGGGGGGAACGACAATCATGACTATGTTTGCGAAACTACGGTATTGTTGAGCTTGGTACACAGCCCGTCTTGTGTTATTCAGTTTAAGCTCGAAAGCCCAAAGACTATACCCCGAGGCTATTGACCAACGCGAAAGAGTGTATTCCCCACTCTTAGTCCGCCTTATGTAACCGATATCGTGAAGACGACTCAATGTACTCCTCACGGAGCGAACTGCGAAGCCCGTCATATCCGCAAGAGATTCTGCACTAATGTGGGACCGCTGATTCAGGAACGCGAGCACGGCAGAGTCAGTCAGACCTAGCGTATCCCCGAGTCCTGGAGGCACTAAACTCTTCGCCCCACGAATGGCTATAAAATCCGCTCGGCCCCGAAGACAGTTTACTTCTCTGTAGACTCCCGTGAAGGGGCCGATTCCCGGGAGCCCTTTCATCGACCTCAACTCCTGTTGAAACGAATCAGCCATCTCTTCCTCGGAACGCCAGATTCTTGAGCGCTTACCTTTACGCATACGTCAGATGTTGGCTTTCCGACGGAACTCGCTAATTGACTCGCGCCACACCTTAAGGTGCGCTTCAGGCTCTTTAGAACTAAATTGAATTCCTTTCGCCTTGAGACTCCTGTACCGCGGGATTGCAGCAGATACTATACTGAATATGAATTCCAACTTGGCGACTCGAGTCGGCTTTCTATAGATCTCTCTGGAAATCGAAGACAAAGTAGCCCAATGGTGCAGGCAGTTTATTTCGTCCGTCCACCCGGCCTCGTTTCCGGCAGGGCTCGTACCGATTATACCATCGTACTTCGTTCGAGAGAGTACGGTTGGCAGCTGCTTAGCCATACTCACATCTTGGAGTTCGGGTTGAATCAGGATGCTGCTTAAAAGCGGACCTGACGAATAGCGCTTCTTGGGTCTCCTTCCGCCGGAAGAACGATCAAAGCGCCCGGGGGAAAACTGCCGCAGGTTTTGAAACCATCCGGTAGCGAAGTGTGTTGCCCCGGCAGCTTCAAGCAGCAATCCGAGCCAGTCGCTGTATCCGGCGACAATCATATATCTGTTCACATCGCCAAGAACGTAGACAGCATACATTAGGTTAGCCATCAGATCACTGTCCATCGCTGGGTGATAGCCTTGTTCCCTACAAACCACAATGTAAAATCCTTCGACGTCGAGTCTAGACAACGCATCAAGGTAACGCAGCAACTCATCAGTATTTCGCAATGCCGGGGCTGATACAATCACGGAGATCAGCAACGGAGGAGCTGACTGTAATCCTGTATGTCGAGCGACGGCTTCATCGGCCAAGTTCAGCGCGGTTTGGCTCCACAAGTCCGTGAAATCTTCTACGATCACAGTGGGTGATAATATGTAAGTTACATTTAGTCTACGTTGGTAACTGAGACAACTCTTCACATACTGTTGTATGTTCCTTGGCGTGAAGCCAGTTCTGTCGAGATGACCCGCATCTTGGTAGTATGAGTAGCTAGACAGATATCCATCATTGGGGTCGGAAATCGTACTAGCGTGGAACTGCGGGTCGAAAAGCACGATGCAGCGACCATTGATCTGGGTCGTCAATTGGCCGACGAAGGCCTCCAGGCGCGGTTTCTCTTCATCTCGTGGGCTTAGGATTGCACCCTTGATGACATGCGCTGCGATTCCCTTCTGGACCTTTTCTCCCTTTCCATAACCTACTTGAGCCAGAACAGCCATTTCTATCTACCTCCGCTTTTTATGTTGTTCAAGGCTTCCAATAACATGGATACCTTCCTGAATCTGAGCGCCGGCTGCTTCGCCAGCAGCTGCATAATCACCTGGTCTAGGTCACTCGGTATATCCTGCCGCAACTGCTTCGGTGTAGGTGGAATTCGATGAATAATGTTATTGATCAGAGCTGTCTGACTTAAGACAGTTGAGGTCATAAATGGGTGGACTCCTGTCGCCATTTCATAGAGTACTATTCCAAGAGCATGCAGGTCTGATCTAAAATCGAGTACCCTTCTTCTATGGGCGAAATCAAACTGTTCGGGCGAGAAGTACAGCAACGTACCTAGTGGAAAAACCGAATATGATTCTCCTGAGAGATCAAACAAGCAGCCCATATCGAGCAACACGAAATTGCCGCCAGCGTGCCTACGGATGATGTTACCAGGTTTGATGTCTCGATGGATCATGTGAAGATTCCAAATAGCTTCGACGGCTTGAGCAATTTGGCTACCTAATCTCACGAGTTCTTGGATAGGTAAGGACCCGTTAAGCCGCAGATACTCCCTGAGATCGATTCCGGCTATATGCTCTTCCGTGTAGAAGAGCAGCTTTTGACCGTCTACATCGCAGTCTTTTAGTCCAATAGGGCCAACTTTTACCAAGTACGGAGAGTCGCATCGTGTCATTGCCTCCAGCTCGCGTCTGGCCCTCGCTCGCGTCACGCCTCCCTGGACACTCCGCCCCGCTACCCCCGCTTCAGAATCATCTCTGTACATAAACTTCAGAACGAATTGCCTGCCTTGAAGGCGACACGAAAAAACGGCCTTCTGTCCCCCCCTACCAATATAGACCACATCTTTTGCCGAGGGGACGGCCCGGCTTGCCTGTCCGGCGGTGAGACTTGGCGCAGTCATGTCCGCCAGCTATGCTTCACGAACATCACTCTGCGCGAAGTTTTGACGAAAGGCTGGAGATAGCCACACATTTCTTCGTGCTCTGCAGTGAACTGCATTCTGCTGCCTCAAACCTTGACTCTCACCCTATCCACCCTTCAAACTTCTCTGTATCTCCGCCAGTTCGGCATCGGTCAGACCCCAGAGTTGGGCGGCTTGCTGGTCAAGATCGACTTCAATGGTGGCAACGTACATATAAAACAGGTTCATAAGATGACTACACTTTATCTTACTGATTCTTAGCAAGATGAGGTTCTCCGAGCCTGTTCAGTCTGGTCGAGTCCAAACAGATGTATAAACTTGGCTCTGATTGAGAGACGGAATCGCTCTCGTAGCCGAGCCAAGTTAAAACCGAAGAGCGTACTCACTATGTCTATTGCTGTTCCTATCGCGAAAAATATTATTCGTAATGTAACGGAAATCCGAAGTATGCCGATCGCATTGACAATTATTAAAAGTGAGCCAAGAAAGAGCAGAATAAACCAGTAGGCCGGTCGAGTCACAGCTAGTGCCCAACGATCTGCTCTGGTATCAAGATCTGAAATCACCTTCAGGGCATTGTCTCTTTCTTGCCTTGTAATGTCGTGCTGAGCTTTCTCTTCCTGGTACTTCGCTTCCCCCTTTTCTGCTGCTTCACGGCGCATGTCCTCTATTACTTCAAGTGCGGTCTTATCAGTAAAGGCATCGGGATCACATAAAGTCTTCTCGGCAAGCATTTCATAAGCGACTCGACTTCCTCGCAAAGCTAAGAACTCGTTCGGGGTAACTTTCTTTTCATCAAGAAGTTTTTTGGCTTCGAAAACTAACTTCCGAAGTAGGATCGCGTCCGGCTGCAAAGCTGCTGTGCAATCAGCGATCATGCGCTTCGCACTTAACCCCGATGATTCTATTGGCGATTCCAGCCAAAGCATTGTGCCCAAGAACGTATCTGTTAAACAAGCTGGCACTGAATCCCCAGATCTGAGCTTCTCCCGTTCGAAACGCTTGCAGGCATAGGCAAGAGTTGCATTGTTAGTCAAGAAAATATGCCCCGATGTTGGTAGAGAATGCACTGCCTGCCCCTGCCTCAGCCTATGGACAGCAGATATTGAGTTGATGTCTCGCTGAAGAGTGAATTCTTTCTCAATAGCCTCAAATGACGGATGAAGCCTTTTGTACTCTTCCACGATCATAACCCTAAGATCCCCCTCTGCAATTTGGTATTTTTGTTGATCATTGGACATCCCTTCATCTGCGACAATGATATTATGCTCTCTGAATTTCTCAGGGACCCGTGCGATGAACAAATCGACATCGCTAGTTGTGACTCCCTCCGCCACGAAATGTCTGAGTGCTGGGCTGGCCTTCGAAGGATCATAATCCTGCTTTCCTACCCACTGCCGACAGTTTTCCAAAATGCCCATAGCTTCATCATAGGTATGTCTAAACACTTTGACGTTCGCACCGTTCTTTTTAGCTACACGAACGAACTCCTCATAAGCTACCTGTCGAGCCTTGCCCTCAGCACCCAGTATTCGCAGGAGCAACATGGTATCTAAATACAAATTTACCGAGGTCAGTTTTCCAGAAAAACTTTGAGTATCGTACAGGATTGCACATGCGAGGACATGCCCAATGGCTGTGTCAATCATCCACTTAAACTTATCTGGCTGAACGGAAGATGCATACTTCACATAGCTGGCCACAAGAAACCGCCCACGACGCGAGGGTTTAACCTCAGGAAGTACTGAAGGCACCTGACTTGCACAGAGGATGTCTAAATCGTGTATTTTGAGGTACCCAACTAATGCCGCCTCGGCCTCGCTACTCGATAACTTAACGCTATATTTCGTCTGTGCATGGTCGATTAGGCCGTTCAAAATCGCTCCAATCCGCCTCTCTTGCTCAAGCCTGAGGGGAGTCATATCCCATTGAACTACCTTCTCCATCACTGGGATAAACTTACCGGAGGACTTCTGGAGGATACCGCGACTTGCCGCTCTATTCAGAATTGCTATCATGGGATGATATGGAATAGAAAGTCCGTATGATTCACTAAAATCGGAACAGATACGATGGACATCAACTTCGGTATATGATTTGTCTCGAATCAAAGTCGCTATGAACGGAACAAAGTTTTCAATAAAGTCTCTTCCTCGAATCTCGGCGTTCGCTTTAACGAGAGCCAGACTTGCAATAGTTCTCTTCAGTAGCGGGCCACTTTGGGTAATTGTCATAGACAACCTCCTCCCTTAGCAACCGCGGTAGCCGCGGTTGCTACAATGATGACTGCTACATATCTCGTCACGAATAGTTCTGCTCCTTCTTTATCGCCTCGTGCGCCTTCATGGAGAATTCATCCTATTCCGAAGTTCTCTCGCTATAGACTTTCAGATCTTCTTCGGTCAATTCCTCGGGTGGCACCAATTTGTAGTGCTTCTCCACAACGATTGCCACACCATCCTCTCCCTCGGCGAACTCGAATAGCGCAATCACGCCTCCGGCCATGAACTGCGTAGCAACCGGACGGCATATCATTTGCGGGAATTTGTGAACGCAGACCGCCATGTCTTGCTCGATTTGGACGATGTTGAGCCTGTCCTTGCCCCCCTTGGCCTGCACAGGAATGATATAGTGCATGCCTTTCTTATCCACACCGACATAAAGCTCGTCAGTCTCAACTTGTCCCATTCCGGGTACTGTGGTGCGTAAGTGATTCTGTAGCGAATAGCAGGTAACACCGGTAAAGATGTCGATTAGCCGATTGTACCTAACCTTGGCCAGCAATGTTTGTTCGTCTCCTTGCGCATACATTACCACAAGCCCTGGTGTTGAATCCGGCACCTTCGTAGTTGCCAAGTTCGCATTCGGAACAAGTGGTCGGTCAGGAATTAAAACAAATCGATACTTGCTTCTTCCTGTCGGTTTAATTGCCCATATCTTCCCTTTGCCAGCCTTATTTCGAATTGAAGCTGGTAGAGTACTGCGGTAGCGAAAACTGTAAATCAGGTCGCCAAGGTTCTTCGGCAGTCGGACGCCAAGTTCCTTGGCGAATCTCTCGATGTCCTCCCGCACGAAGTCGACCTCATGCGCACCGGCCCGGAACTTTGAGCGGAATATCCGGTCGATGATCAACGAATACAGGTTTGCTTTGCTCAATTTTATCCCCCTTTTCAGTTTTTGCCCGGCCATCGCAAAAGAACTACTTCCTCTCGGAGCTGTTCTCTCGTTGCAGTGGCCAGCCGAGTGCGAAATAGATCAATACCCATAACCTCATAGCCCAGCGACCGGGCAATATCGGCTAATAAGGTTCCGGTCTTGATCATTATGCGCAGGTAAGAAGCTTGATCACCAACCACGTATGCCAGTTGGGCCCCAGAGCGCAGCACCGGACGCAGTTCCTTAAGGTGTCGCGCCATGCCACCGAAATATAGCTTTGTCACTCGGGCGTAAAGTCGCTCGAACCCAGATGTCTTGCCGAGTTCTTTCCGTCGTTTCTCGATGGCTTCCGCGATTAGATTTATTTCCTCGTTGTCAGCAACCATCAAGTCATCCTCATCACCTCGATAGACGCCGCGAGTGTTGGACCTAACCATATTCTGCTTAAGTAAACGCAGGTCTTGCTTGCTCTGAATGAAACCCAGCAGCACGGATTCCAGACGCGTGGTCCGCGTATAATCTTTTTCATTAGGATAGGGTGGCGAGGTTATTACTGCATTCACAGAATTGGGCTTCAGTAGCCCAGATAGTTCCCGAGCGTCAGCCTGAAGGACTGTTGCACTTGTCTCACGCAGTTTTCTCAGCTCTCTCAGATCCCTGACCATTGTACTCACGTTGCCAAGCCACGAACTCACGACCGGAGCGTCCGATTTAGGCGCTGACACTCCAACCTCAGGACCGAAATGGAGATTGCTAATACGATTGACTATCGCGGAAGCGAGCGCCAGCCGCTCGTGATTATAGAACTTATCGTCTTTGTGTTCATTTAGACTGTCGATCAAAACAAGGGTTTTGTGCAGAGGCAAAGGACTGATCGATTGTCTCAAGATCAGTTTCGAAAGGTCCTCAGGCAGAGTTTTTAAGTTTGCTACAATTCCAGTGTCCCGGCATCTGAGTGGTAAACCTTCTTCGTCCATGATGCCTTCTGCCTCCAAGCGATCCAGAGTGCAATTAGCCACCTGGGTCGAATGATTGCGCAGGCCATCAGGGTCCACCTTCCATTCTACCTTGACCCTATTCGCAAAACAAGCCATCGGATTGGATTCGACACCAATACTCTTTATACCCAACTTTTGGCATTCGACAAGCGTGGTGCCAGTCCCACAGAATGGGTCCAAGACGCAGTCCCCTCGCTCTACTCCAAAGCGTCTTAGGTAGTCCCTAACCAGATGAGGTGGAAAAGACAGAACGAAACGATACCAACCATGGGCAGCACGATCTATCGGAAGCACTTTGTTGTTGTTATCGCCAATTAACTTACAAGCCATTGCCTTCATGTCGCACTATGAGAATATAAGAGGTAAGTCAAGCTAAATCAAGGAAATAGAGTCTGTCTCTAGAGCTTGTCACGCAGGAAAACTCTCGTGGGATTTCGGTCGGCTTGTTAGGGAAAAGCCAGTCGAGCTGGGTCTTGATTTCCTTTGCCCTGTAGCGAATCAGACGGTCAAGTTTTATTTCGTCCAGAACCTCTCTTTTGCTCCTCATCAGGGGCATTATGCCAAAGAACAAAGAAGATGTCAATAATTTGGGTGAGTTACAAGACCAGCAGATTAATTTTTAAAACCTTGCCACCATTATCGGTCGAAGTGATTGCCCCGTAGAAAGATTTGCTCCTTGATTCCCTTGAAAACCTCCCGGCTACTTCAGCATCCAGATGCTCAGAGCCATGACCGCCATGCCGATGATGACGCCGACGATCGTCAGATGCTCCTGGCCATAGGACCGGGCAACCGGCACTAATTCATCGAGCGAGATGAAAACCATGATGCCGGCAACAATCGCAAGCATCCAGCCGAGGATTGCCGGTGAAAGTATCGGTGCAAGGACCAGCGCCGCGATCAGCGCTCCCAGCGGTTCGGCAACGCCCGATAAAAACGACCAGAGGAACGCTTTGCGGCGTGAGCCGGTCGCGGAATAGATCGGCAGCGATACCGCCAGCCCTTCGGGAATATTGTGAATCGCGACCGCTACCGCAATGGCAACTCCCAGCCCGGTATGCTGGAGGGTTCCGACGAAGGTTGCCATTCCTTCCGGAAAGTTGTGAATCGCGATGCCGAAGGCAAGAAACATACCGGTACGCAGCAGAGCGGGCGTCCTGGTCATACGAGTTTCTGGGTGATGCTCGGCGATGTACTCGTGGGGGATTGCAACATCGATCAGGAGCATAAGCAGCATCCCGCCGAAAAAGAGACCGACCCCAAGCGGCAAACCCAGAGTCCTGATGCCAACCGGCAGGAGTTCAACGAACGACACAAACAGCATCACCCCGGCCGAAAAACCAAGGCTCAGCGACATGAACTTCGGGCCGGGGTGCCGGACTGCCAGCGCCAGCAGACTGCCGATGGTCGTTGCCAACCCGGCAAGCGTCGATAGGAGAAGCGCAATCCAGAGGTTCCCTTCAATTGCCATCGCAACTCCTTATCGGGCAATTGTTAGCACTCATCCCGTCAATCTTTTCATGCTTTTCATTAAATGGATTATCGCAAAGGACAGAGAAACTGTCAACCAGGTCCACCCCATTACGCAATAAAACAGCCAACATCTTCGATGCTATTATTTATACGGTAAAAAACCGAAACTCCGGTTGATTAAACGATAATAACTGAAAATTTTAAAAAGAGCGGCCGATCTGAAAGTGGGGTTCAAATCCGCGCTTACTCATGGCGCAGAGCTTCAATCGGATTCAAACCTGCGGCTTTGCGTGCCGGGTAGAAACCGAAGAACAGCCCGACCGCAAAGGCAAAGCAGAAGGACAACACCACCGAGCCGGGGGTGATAACCGTCTGCCAGCCGGCAAACTTGCTCATCAGTTTACTCACCGCGACGCCAACCGCGATACCGATGACGCCCCCGCTCAACGATACAATAATTGCCTCAACCAGGAATTGGCCGAGGATGTCCCGTTTTTGCGCGCCGATCGCCTTGCGAATGCCGATCTCTCGCGTCCGTTCCGTCACCGAGACAAACATGATGTTCATGATCCCGATCCCACCGACAATCAGACTCACCACCGCAATACCGGCGAGTAAGAGGGTAAAGGTTTTGGTCGTTGCCTGCATGGTCGAGAGAATTTCGGCTTGCGATTGGACATTGAAATCATCTTCTTGCCCTTGCCGAATTTTATGCCGCTCACGCAGCAGAGTCGTAATTTCGGTCGAGGCTTCATTCATCAGATTTTGAGATTTTGCCTCAACATTAATCGTTGAGACAAAATCGACGCCGAACAGCCGCTTCTGGGCGGTCTGGAGGGGCACAAAAATGACATCGTCTTCATCGTGAAAGCCGCTACCCCCCTTTGCCTTCATGACGCCGATAACCTGAAAGATGGTCCGCTTGATCTTGATATATTCGCCGATCGGGTCCTGGTCACCAAACAGCTGCTTGACGACCGTTTTTCCCAAAACCGCGACTCGACGCAACAACCGGTTATCATCGTCGGTGAAGAAAGAACCTTCAGCGACCGGGAAGTTTCGAATTGCCGGATAATTCGGCGTAACCCCGGTTATCGACGTATTGGTGTTTTTATCCCGATAGACGACCTGAGCGTTTCTCGAAATCATCGCATCGACTTTCGCAACTGATGGACTCTCGGTCACGATCGCCTGGGCATCGTCGATCGTCAGGTTAATCAGAGCGCCGGCTGCCGACCGCGCCGGTCCATGCTGGGAAAAACCGGGTCGCACCATTAAGAGATTCGACCCCAGCTGACCGATGCGCTGGGTCACCTGAACGCTTGCACCCTGACCGAGGGCGATCATCGCGATCACTGCCCCGACCCCAACAATGATCCCGAGCATGGTCAAGAAACTGCGCAGTTTATTCAAAAAAACCGAGAAGACCGCCATCGACAGACTTTCTTTCAGTTCACCGAAAGAAAATACTGATCTCGGCTTCTTTTTTTTCTGCTCCTCGGTAGCACCGGCGGCTGCTTGGTCGGCACGCGCCGCTTTGGTTGTATCGAACCGGTCCTCCTGGATCTGACCGTCGGCTACCTTGATAATCCTTCGGGCGTAGGATGCAACCGCCAGGTCATGGGTGACGAGAATGATCGTGATGCCCTTTCGATTGAGTTCGGTAAGAATTGCCATAATCTCTTTACCCGACGTCGAATCGAGGTTACCGGTCGGTTCATCCGCAAGGATAATGACCGGCTCGCCGACCAGCGCCCGAGCGATGGCGATTCGTTGCTGCTCGCCGCCCGACAGTTCCCGTGGCCGGTGTGGTCCTCGGTCTGCAAGATTGACCGCCCGGATCGCCTGGAGCGCTTTTTCTTTGCGCTGATCCCGGTCACCGGCATAGATCAGCGGCAGTTCGACGTTTGCAACCGCGGTTAACCGGGGGAGGAGATTGAAGGTTTGAAAGACGAAACCGATCTTCTGGTTTCGGATCGTCGCGAGTTCCGAATCGGATAGTTGGGCGGTATCGATACCATCTAACCGGTAGTGACCGCTGGTCGGAACATCGAGACAGCCGATAATATTCAAAAGGGTCGATTTACCCGAGCCCGACGGACCCATAATGCTGATGAATTCGCCGTCGGCGACCTTAAACGAGATATTTTTTAATGCACTGACTTCGATTTTTCCGGTCTTGTAGATTTTGTCGATATGTTCGAGCTCGATCATCGTGGAACCATCATCATTGGTGGCCGACGAGACGACCGCTGCTCGACCGCGGCGCCGGTTGCACCGATTGCGACCGTCTCACCTCCGGTCAATCCTTTGGTTACCTCAATCATCTTACCGTCGGTTATACCGGTTTCGATTTTCCGGGAAGATAAGCCGCCGTTGATAACCATGACGAATTTCCCGCCGTCTCGTTCGTTGACCGCACTCTTTGGCACAACAAGAATATCATCTTTGCGGTCAACCATAAACTCGACATCCGCAGTCATGCCCGATGCCCATTCCGCCGGGACCTTGACCGGATCGACCATCACATTGTAAACCACGACATCGGAGACGGTTGTGCCTTCCCGGGAAATTTTTGTCACCTGCCCTCGTATCCGTTCGTCGGGAAAGGCGTCGAGCACAATCCAGGCTGCCTGGTGCAACCGGATCTTACCGATGTCGGCTTCGTCGACCTGTGCCTGTGCGACCAGCCGGTCGCAGAGCGCAAACAGTACATCGGTCGGAGTGACATTCTGCCCCGGTTGACAGGAACGATTAATAATCTCCCCCGCGATCGAACTGGTCAGCGGAATCGGTTCGTATGCTTTATCGGCAACTTCGTACGCCTTCTCCGCTTCTGCCAGAGCGCTAGTGTTCTGTCCCTAACAGATCTTTACATTTGAAAGTGGTAATTTATTCATTA
>CAYHGV010000025.1:0-32931 GCA_964356135.1 uncultured bacterium | reverse complement strand
ATACACCTTTTATTTCTCCTGGCAAGAAATTTACACAAAATAGTATACGCTACCTCCCCGACCAGCCGAATTGACAGAGAGAAGAAATCGGTTATTATCACTGATTAATCTCAAGGAGGGATAATGATCTGTTTATCTGTTTTACTCATGCTGATTACGGGAGGCGAAACAGAAAAAGGGGTTACCGCTGACTTACAAGCAGTAGAAGAACAATACCAGTATTATGAAGGAGAGTGGGGGTTGCGCTCGACCTATACCGGCGAGGCGGCAAACCACCTGAGTTTTCGCCTGCTCTTGCCCAAGCAAACCGGCCTGGTCTTGCGCTGCGACCCTAATGCCGGGACCCTTGCCGATACCCTGGCTCCGGATTATGGCTTGACCGCGGATGCCGAAGCGGCGGTGGCAAAAGCTCCGTTTTGGCTACGGCCCGAGCTGGTCGATAATCTTGCGCGGGTGGACACATCACGCCAGAATATTCTCGCGGATATGATACTTCACCCCCGGGAACCACGCCTGCGCGATGAGATCGCCTTCCAAGTGGCGCACATCTCGTCCGACCACCTGAGGGTGATGAATCTTGAAGTTCTAACCCAGAATGTTGATTCCCTTTATGCGATCGATGAAGAGCTGAACTATGTTGAAATCGTTGATTACGGCAATCCTGATGCCGACAGCGACTACTACTCCACCACCCGTTACCAGGTTCTTAAGGACGGAAATCTCATAACCTGCGAGATACCCAAAGAGATATACTACTGGTATGTCATTCATCCCCGGGGCACCGATGAGACGCCGACTATAATCTACGGCAAGTTCTGGCGCGAATTTCTATACTACGATAACGGGACGGCGTCGTATACCGAAGGCGGCACCTATCCTCTTCTCCAAAGCGAATTGGACACGGTCAGCTTCGCCTGGGAAGTCACACCGACGACCTGTGGCGGCGGAGCGATCGATGCGGTCAATCGCTGGGTGAACGGAGTGGTCAAGTGGGGCGCGACCCTGCCCAGACCGATCCAGCCGATTCTGGTTGCGTGCGACCACGACGGCAACTGCGGCGAGTTTCAGGATATCACCTGGGCAGGCGACCGGACCGCTTTGATTCCGACGGTTGGAACGCTTGATATTAACGAAGACCATGTCTGGTGCACGAACTGGAAATCGAAGAGCTACGATTTTCCAGAAGAGACTGCGTGGCGACCGGATTCGGGTGGAGCTTTTGACAAAGACCACGGTGGCAGTAAGTACTGTTCGTTGATCTGGGATTGGCGCGGCGACGGCTTTCAGACGAGCCGGATCGAAGCCTACTCCAAATCCTGCACCCTGACCGTTGCCGTGTATGATACGTCGGGAACGCCGGTGCCCGGGACCTATGTTAATCTCTTAAGTCAAGGATGGAATACCGGCCAGCTCTATAACGGTTTTTCCGGCATCACTGACCGGAACGGCAGCTATACGACCGTGGTTGGTGAGGAACAAGACTATTATGTCAGGGTTCGGACGAAAAGTCTGGGCCGGGCGGTCGATTCGATTGAAGCGTTGGCCGGTAGCCGATTCTTTTTAGCCTGCTCCCTTTCCAAAGTGACCGACCAACCCCGTGAGCTCGACATCGTCACTTCTCATCGCTTCCCGATCGAAGGCAAGCTCGATACGGTCATCTCGGTACCGAACACCGGGATTTCCTACCTCGTGTTTTTTAACAACCATCCCGGGCTGGGCGAGGTGATCTCGGGCACGGTTTCATTGAATGGGACAAATCTCGAACTTAATGTCGATGCGGAATACGATATTGGTCGTTGTCCGACTTTTTCTTATGAAGAACTGAACTCGACTTCAAACGTTACTTTTGCTCCCGGTAAACTGACCGACTTTTTTATTACCGACTACCAGGGTATCCTCGCTCTGGGAGTGGAGGAAAAGCCGGCAGTTGAGAAAAAACCACTGGCACTGCGGGTGGAGCAGCTTCCTGCCAGGGGGAGGGTGAATTTTACCGTCGCCGGCCTGGTCGAGCCAGCGCGGCTTTCGATTTTTGATGCCACCGGCAGGCGGGTTTACAGCACGCCGGTTCAATTCAATTCCGGCGGCACCGCAACCGTAACCTGGGCGGACCGGGTTATGCCGACCGGAGTCTATTTTGTGCGCGTCGATGCCGGTTCTCAAACTGCGACCGGCAAAGTTGTTTTTGTACGTTAGGAGTCAGTCGGAGAGCCGAAAGCAAGTTGTAATCGAACTCCTGCGATAAGGATTCACGTCCACCATAGGGTGTGGCGGATTACTCGAATGATTGCGAATTGACACGAAACGAAAATTGAATTTTACTTACTACCAATATTTCGCCTCGTTCCGAGGCGCTCGTGTTTCTTCGTATGTCCGCCATACCTCGTGGCGGATGGTTATGTCAGGATTCAAGTTGTCAATTATTTAACAGAGGGGTCGTCTCCATTTAAGGTGCAGCTTGGTAACCACGAGTGTACCGCATAGGAAACCAATAGCCATAGGTCATTTTGCGATAATGAGTCAGGTAATACTGTCGGATAAATCCGACCGCTACAGTCGTAGCGCTGAGGCTTGTCCTCGGCTGGGTCGGGGATAAAATGTGGGAGCGACTTCAAGTCGCGAAAAATCAATCATTTTTATTAGAAATTGATTGCATTGGTAGCGGTGCGTTCGCACTGAAACAGTGCGCTATCGCACAATGCGGAATTTCCAAACTCTTTTTTATTGCACTTTATTAGGAGATGAACCTAACAACGGAAGCTTTACATTACCATCCCGCCGTCGACCTGGATGACCTGGCCGGTGATGTAGCTGGCGGCGTCGGAAGCTAAGAACAGGCAGGCATTCGCCACATCCTCCGGTTTACCCAGACGGGCTAACGGAATGGTTTTGAGATAGGTCTCTTTTAAATTCTCGGGCAGATGCTGGGTGAGTGCGGTTTCGATATAGCCGGGAGCTACGGCATTGACGGTAATGTTGCGGCTGGCGAATTCTCGGGCGAGCGATTTGGTTATGCCCAAAAGCCCGGCTTTACTCGCCGCATAGTTTACCTGACCGGCATTGCCGATTAAGCCGATGACCGATGAAATATTTATTATTCTTCCCCACCGTTCTTTCATCATGTATTTTATTAATCCCTTGGTAAAATTGAACGCACCTTTGAGATTGATATTCAAAACAAAATCCCAATCTTTTTCGTCCATTCGTAAGAAGAGGGTATCTCTGGTCACGCCGGCATTGTTGACGAGGATGTGGACCGTGCCCAAGGTTTTGGCGATCTCCTCTCCGACCGCAGTCACTTCGGAGAAGTTCGCAACATCGACTTTGTACGCCGTCCCGCCGATCGCCTGGGCGGTTTCTTTCGCACCTTCAAAGTTTAGATCGCAGACCGCGACTGTGGCTCCGGCGTGGGCAAACTTAACCGCGATCGCTCTGCCGATTCCCGAAGCGCCGCCGGTGACGACCGCAATTCTATCCTTCAATTCCATAATCAGCTCCTATCGGATAACTGTTAATCGACCCTTGTTCCATTCACCTTGCTGATTCTCGATGAGATAGAAATAGAGCCCGCTCGTTACTTCCTGTCCCCGGTCGTTTTTTAAATCCCACAAAGCCTGCCGGGCGAGCGGGTAAACTTCACCCGCTTTATCAAGCAGTCGAACCGGTTCGCCGGCGACGTTGAAGATTGTGACCTTAAACATTGGATACTCACCCTGCGCTTTGGCGGTATCGGTCGGTTCGTATTTTATCAGCACCCGGTCGGAAGGATTTCGTTTGATAAACGGATTGGGAAACGAGTAGACCCGCCCCAGGAGGACAAGACCGATCTCCAAGTCAGCGGTCATAACCGAACCCGGGCCGGAGATATTCTTCACCGCCACGCCGGTCGGGGTGCCATCGTAGAGGACGCTTGACGGTACCGAGCCGTTAAAAAACCCGAGGCTGTCATTTGCCCAGAGATCAGAACCCTGGCCCCAATCGCTTGCCGCCAGGAGGAAACCCGGGTCGCCATCGGCCTGGATCAATCCGACCAAAGGATTGCCGTTATCGGTATTGCCGGTTTGGCGTTCATCAACATGGAGAATTAACAGTCCGGAACCGGGCAGGCTCTGATCATATCCGGTCTGGTTGCGGTTCTCAACCAGAAAATATTCACCGCGCGCCGACCCATCCTCTTTCCAGTCCGCACCACCCGGATTTTCTAAAATTCGATATGCCCTGGGATTCAGAGCGAAGGCGGGCAGTTGAGCCGATTTGATTTCGGCGGTGCCGCCCGGTTCAAGCGAATCAGGCGTAAGCCAGCCTAAGAGGTATTTGCACCAGCTATTGGGATGGACCGGTTTTGAACCGGCAGGCTCACCGCCCCAGGAACCGGCAGCCATCAAGCAGAACATTCCAATTCCGGGCTCGCCGGTATTACTATTATACAGGTCGGGTAAGCCCAGGACATGGCCGTATTCGTGGCAGAAGACTCCGGGCGTAATGAGTTGGTTGTCGAGTAGCTCCTCAGGTTCCATCGAATAGACATCGACATAGACACCATCATTGGTGAGATAGGCACCGGGGCTGCCGAGGGCTTGGTCGGAAAGCTGCCACTTGTGAGACCAGATATCGGATTTTTGACCGGTGGCTTCCGCTCCGGTGCCGGAATGAACGACAAACAACTCGTCGACATAACCGTCACCGTCATTGTCATACGAAGCAAAATTGATCGTCGGGTCGGCAAGTTTGACGGCATCCTCGACCAGTTTCTGGGCATTATGAGGGTAGGAGCTGTAAAGACCGAACGAGTCGCCGACATAATACGAGTACGGTTCGGGTGCAAGTGTCCAGTCATTGACCGCGCCGCTCACCGTGAACTTTTGATACGAAACTTCAAGATAGTAGTCCTGCATCGAATTATTACCGGGGAGGAACAGGAGATTGTCAAAATCGGTCTTCGAGAACTGATGGCTCTGGGTAGGAAAATCGATCAGCAGCACCAGGGCGTTCTTCGTTCCCCGAACCGGTTGGGTGACGGGTTCGGGCTTGTTGATGCGCCCGACGAACCTGGGAGGGAGCCGCATGAAGTTTGGGCTCGGGACTACCGACAGCATCGCCAGGGCAATCAGCAGGTGGCTCAAGTCGATTTTACCTCTTTACGGTCGGACATCTGGCAGCGGCCTTCGAAGAAAACGCTCGGTTGGATGACGAGACCTTTGCAGGTAATGTCACCCAAGAGCGATGAACCGGTCTGCATCTCAACGACACCGCTTGCGAAGATATTGCCTTCGATTCTCCCGCCTAAGACTGCGCTTTTGCATCGGACATCACCTTTGACGAACGAACCCTGGCCAGAAATCAGGCTATCGGAAACCGTGATATTTCCTTCACCGCGACCGTCAAGGCGCAGGCTGCCTTCGGTTTTTATTTCGCCGATGATACGTGTGTTCTTACCGATTACCGTGTCGAGTTTTCCCTCCGTTTTCTTATCTAACATTATGCCTCCTTTGTTATCGGGTTAGAAACCGACGATGATGACAGCTCGAACAATGGCTGCCGTTCCTGTCGATTGTATCGTTCTTTGTGTCGATCGGTGGTCTCTGCATCTTGTAGGTTTATTTAATCATGAACAGCCCTGCCGGGTCGACCGGAATTCCTCCATGACGAACCTGGAAATGGAGATGGGGGCCGGAGGAACGGCCGGTTGAACCGACAAAGCCGACGATATCATTGGTCTTAACTGAATCGCCTTTTGTCTTGTTCGTCCGCTCTAAATGGCCATAGAATGCCGAGTAATCCTCACCGTGCTGGATGACGATATAATTACCATAGATCGAGTCCCAGCCGGTTTCTTTGACCATGCCCGAAGCGGTAGCGAACGCGGGACTGCCCATTGCGGCGGCAAGGTCGATACCGGGATGTTCGGCACTGAACTTCCGGGATACTTGAAATCCAACCGTCGGCGGCACGGTCGGGATGAATTTGTCGAGAGCGGTACTGTCTCCACCGGGCACCGTATCCGGACTGGTGGTAAACGGCCGGTAGGAGAAAACTAGCTGGGTCAGGTCTAATGCGGGCGGGGTTTTCTCAATTCCCAGCATCCGTTTTATCTTGAGACCCTCTTTGTCCAAACGGGCAAGCATTTTTTCGATTTCGGAAATCTTGCTGACCCGAGTTTCTAATTCTCGGTTGCGAGTCTTGAGGTAATGGAGCTCGGCAACCTGATAGTGAATGCGAAACGAATTGTAGATAATAAATCCTAATCCGGTAACGAACAGAGCGATGACACTTAAAAAAATTTTGAGCGCAACGAGTGAAATTTTTTTTGTCCAGATCTTACTGGTACTGTGGGGGATGACGATGAACGAAATTTCGCGTTTAACCATCGCGGGCCTTTTTGGTTACTGCTGAAAAGATCCGGCTGAGGTCAGCATCGGAGTAGAATTCAATTTCGATGACCCCGAGGGAACCTTTGCGGCGGATTTTGACCTTGGTGCCGAAGAACTCGCCCAATCGTTCTTCCCAGGCGACGAGTTCGCGGTCGCGTCCGGCGGGCCGCGTTCCCTTTGAACGTTTCTGGCCGATCCGCTCGACTGCCCGGACCGACAGACCCTCCCGGACGATGCGCTCGCACGCTTCTTCCATTAATTTACTTGACGGTAAGGCAAGCAGTGCCCGGGCATGACCGCTCGAAATCTTACCGTCCATCAGATAGTTTTTAGCCTTCTGGGGTAGGGAGAGGAGTCGTAAAGCGTTGGTGATCGCTGAGCGTGCCATGCCGACTTTCTGGGCGATGCTGTCGTGGGTCATGCCAAATTCATTACACAGTCGACGGAAGGCTAAAGCCGCTTCCAATGGATTGATATCCTGGCGCTGGATATTTTCGACCAATGCCAATTCGAGCATCTCCGATTCGGACGCATCCCGGATGACCGCGGGCAGGGTTTTGAGACCGGCGAGTTTTGCTGCCCGTAACCTGCGTTCGCCCGCAACCAGCTCATAGCCGTCCCGTCGTCGGCGCACCATGACCGGCTGGAGTAAGCCTTTCTCCTTGATCGATGCGACCAGTTCGGTTAAATCTTCCTCCGGTTTCTGGCGGGGTTGGAACGGATTGGGTCGGATCCGGTCGACGGTCAAAAAGCGGACTTCGCCTTCTAAAACCGCCTTGGCTTCATCCGGGATCAGGGCATCCAGTCCCCGGCCGAGAACTTTCTTAACCATGATTTAAAAATTCCCGGACCAGCGAGAGATAGGCTTGGGCGCCGGAGGAATGAATATCGTAATGAAAGATCGGTTTTCCGAAACTGGGGGCTTCGGCCAATCGGACGTTGCGCGGGATGGTTACTTCAAAGACTCGGGTTTTGAAAAATTTTTTGACCTCCTGGGCTACCTGCTGGGCAAGATTGAGCCGGGAATCGAACATCGTCAGTAAAACGCCTTCAATGTTTAAGTGGGGATTGAGACGATCTTTGACCAGGTTGAGAGTTTCAACCAGCCGGGAAAGTCCTTCTAAGGAATAGTACTCGCACTGCACCGGAATTAAAACGCCATCGGCGGCGGCCAGGGCATTGATCGTTAAAACACCCAATGAGGGCGGACAATCGATAAGTATAAATTCGTAATCATCGTCTACTTCCCGTAACGCATTTTTCAGCCGCGACTCACGGTCGGTAGTGTTGGTCAGTTCTACTTCGCAGCCGACTAACGAGACATGGGCGGGTACGATATCGAGTTTCGGCACCGCGGTGTGGACGATGGTTTCTTTAATCGGCTTGGTTCCTAAGAGCGTTTCATAGAGCGAAGCTTCGACCTGGGTAATACCCATGCCCAGGGTCGCGTGGGCCTGAGGGTCGGTATCGATTAAGAGGGTTGATCGATCGATCAGAGCGAGTCCGGCAGCAAGGTTAATCGCGGTAGTAGTTTTGCCAACGCCGCCCTTTTGATTTGCAATTGCAATTTTTTTTGCCATGTAGCTAACCCTATCCTAAATTGCTGCTTTGTCAAGAGGAGTTGTTTTTAAAAAATCAGAAATTCCTAAAAACGTTGCGCGGCGTGTTTTATTTCAAGAAACCGTGTAGTTTTTAACCAGGAGCAATTTCAATGATGGTCGAACGGTTGGTTTCAATGTTCATTCCTTCGTCCGCTCATCGGCGTGGTGTTTAATCACCTTGGCTTCGTGAATATAGATGACGTCCTCACAAATATTGGTTGAGAGGTCGGCAATCCGCTCTAAGTTTCGGCTGACCAGGATTAACTGGGTTGCCCGGGTAATGGTGTGGGTATTTTCAATCATAAAGGTCAACAGCTCCCGAAACACCTGCTCCGCCAGCCGGTCGACTTCGTCGTCGCGTCGGCAGACGTCCCGCGCGGTCTGCACGTTTCCTTCGACAAAACTATTCAAACTATCCTTGAGCATGCCGATTGCGAGACGCGCCATCCGGGGAATATCAATCAGCGGTTTGAGATGGGGCTTGTCGGCTAAAACCATGACGCTGTCGGCAATGTTGACCGCGTGGTCGCCCATCCGTTCGAGGTCGTTGTTGATTTTAATCGTGCCGATCAAAAACCGCAAGTCCGAGCCGACCGGCTGGCGGAGAGCAATTAGATCGATGCAGCGTTCTTCAATTGCAATTTCGAGATGGTCGATCTTTTTATCCAGGGCGTATACACCCTCCGCCATTTTTTTGCTCCGTTTCTTCAACGCCTCAATCGATTTGGCAATTGTTTCTTCCACCATCCCGGCCATCATCAAAAGCCGGCATTTCAGTTCAGTTAATTCCTCGTCAAAATGTCGTTGCATCTTCCCTCCTCGTTGAATGGTAGAGCATTGATTTAAACAGTGTAATGCTGGCCTGTTTTTCAGTTGCCATCAGTATCGCTCAGTCGTAATCAATGTTCCTTATCCAAAGCGACCTGCGATGTAGCTTTCGGTGCGCGGGTCTTTGGGTCGGGTAAAGATCTGTTCGGTCGCACCGAATTCAACCAGGTCGCCCAACAGCATGAATCCGGTCTCGTCCGACACCCGCGCCGCCTGCTGCATATTGTGGGTGACGATAACGATCGTGTAGTGTTTTTTCAGTTCATACATCAGCTCTTCGATTCGCAGGGTCGCGACCGGGTCAAGGGCGGAACAGGGTTCATCCATTAAGAGTATTTCCGGTTCGACCGCTAACAGCCGGGCGATGCAGAGCCGTTGCTGCTGTTCTAAGGTGAGTTCAAGCGCAGATCGTCCGAGCCGACCCTTGAGTTCATTCCGGAGATGGACCGCATCCAGCGCCCGGTGGACGACGTTCTCCAGTTCCGGTCGGTTCTTCAATTGGTGGACGCGGGGACCGTAGGTAATGTTATCATAGACCGACAACGGGAAAGCGTTCGGTCGCTGGAAGACCATTCCCACTTTTTTGCGCAGCTCGGTTATGGCAGTACCGGCAGCGTAAATATTCTTGTCGTCAACATAGACCTTGCCCTGGATCTTGACGCCATCGATCAGTTCGTTCATGCGATTGAAGCTTCGCAACAGCGTCGATTTGCCGCACCCCGAGGGCCCGATGATGGCGGTAATGGTGTTCGCTTTAATGGTTAGGTTGATGTCGCGCAACGCCTGAAAATCGCCGTAGTAGAGATTGAGTCCTTCGGTTCTAATCTTCATCCGAACCGTCCGGCAATATAGTCGTCAGTTCGACGGTCTTTGGGGGCGGTGAAGATCTGCTCGGGCGTTCCGTATTCCACCAGCTCGCCGGAGAGAAAGAACCCAATCTTGTCCGCGACCCGAGCCGCCTGCTTGGTGTTGTTGGTTACCAGGATGATGGTGTAATCTTTTTTTAATTTGAGCAGTGCATCCTCAATCTTGGCGGTGGAGAGCGGGTCGAGCCCGGAACAGGGTTCGTCCATCATTATTACCTCCGGTTCGGTGGCTAAGGTCCGGGCGATGCAGAGCCGCTGCTGCTGACCACCGGAGAGTTTGGTCGCGGGTTCATCCAGCCGGTCTTTCACTTCATCCCAGAGGATTGCCAATCGGAGACTCCGTTCGACGACTGCCTCGAGCTGTTTTTTTCTTCGGTTGCCGGCGAGCCTGGGCCCATAGGCAATATTGCTGAAGACCGAAGAGGGTAGCGGCACCGGCAGGGCAAAAATCATTCCCACCCGTTTCCGGAGGTTGGTGACGTCGAGCTGAGCGATATCGGTGCCGTCTAACAACACCTGGCCGGTGAGCCGGGAGTGATGGTCCAATTCGATCAGCCGGTTAAGAATTTTGAGGAACGTGGTTTTGCCCGAGTTCGCCGGTCCGATGATCGATAAGATTTCGTTCTGGGCGATAGCGAGAGTAATCGATTTGAGAATCGGAACAGCGGCGTAAAAAAAACTTAAGTTCCGGGTTTCAATCTTGGGTCTGGTTATATCCATTCGGTGATTTCAAGATTTCGGAATTTCGTGATACATTTTTTCAATACCTTCATCAGGATACTTTGGCAATGAACCGCCGCATCAACCAGTAGGCGACGGCATTGATGATCAGGATCGAGATAATCAGAATGGCGGCGGTGCCGTAGGCGTTCTTCATCGAAATACCCTCGCGCGCCAGAATATAGAAGTGAACCGACATCGTCCGAACCGGGTCGAAGAGCGATTTCGGGAGGCGCAGCGACGAACCGGCGGTAAAAATAACGGCAGCCGTTTCACCGATCGAACGGCCGATCGAAAGAATAATGCCGGTGAAAATCCCGGGTAACGCGGAGGGGAGGACCGCCCGGGTGATTGTCTGCCACTTTGTGCCGCCTAATGCCAAACTCACCTCGCGGTAGGAGCGAGGGACCGCCCGAATCGCTTCTTCGCTCGTCCGAATAATCGTCGGTAAAACCATGAAGGCTAAGGTGAGTCCGCCGGAAAGAATCGACCAGCCGAGACGGAGGAAGATGACGAGCAGCACAAACCCGAACAGCCCAAAAATAATTGAAGGAATACCAGCTAAGCAGTCGGCACCAAACCGGATAATCCGGGTCGCCCAATTTTCCCGGGCGTACTCCTGCAGATAGATCGCCGTTCCCACCCCTAACGGAGTTGCAATAACAATCGCAACCAGCGTGAGGTAGATTGTGCCGATAATGATTGGAAAGATACCACCGGCACGTCCCATCTCGAGAGGTGCACCAAAAAGAAAATCTTTGTTGATGACCGGCAGCCCCTGCCGGAGAATGAAGGCAATAATAAAAAAGAGTATCGCCAAAGTTAAAAAAGTCAGGCTCCAGAGAAAACCTACCGCCACCCGCTGGGTTTGAACTGCTTTCATGTTACCGGCGCCGGGTGAGTGAAACCGTGATCGAATTCAGTATCATAATGATAATAAAGAGAACCACTCCGGTGGCAAATAGTGCCTGGCGATGGTCACCGGCTGCATAGCCGAGCTCCAAGGCGATGTTGCTCGTCAGGGTTCTCACCGGGTCTAAAGGCGTTTTGGCGATGCGCAGTGCGTTGCCCGCAACCATAATCACCGCCATCGTCTCGCCGATCGCCCGTCCCATCCCGAGGATGATGCCGGTGACGATGCCGGAACGGGCAGCGGGAATAGTGACCATCGTGGTCGTCTGCCAGCGGGTAGCACCGAGGGCGAAAGAACCTTCCCGGAAAGAATTGGGTACCGCCTGGATGGAATCTAACGAAATCGAAATAATCGTCGGCAGAATCATGACCGCGAGGATTATCGCGCAGGCTAAGACTGAAAACCCGGGTCCGCCCAGATAGTTTCTAATCAGCGGCAATAACACCATAACTCCAATGAAACCATAGACGACCGACGGAATACCGGCAAGCAATTCGATCGTCGGTTTTAATATCACGACCGCCCGTTTCGGGGCAAACTCGGCTAAGAGCACCGCACAGGCTAAACCCAGGGGTACCCCGATGATGAGAGCACCAACCGTGACCCAGAGCGAGCCGATAATCATCGGTAGAATGCCGAATAATCCCCGGGTCGGTGCCCATTTCAAGCCGAAGAAATTAGCCAGGCCGACTTTCCACAACAGCGGCACTCCTTCCCGGAAAATAAAAAAGGTAATCAGGGCTAAAACCGAAATCGCGGAGAAGGCGATTGCGAGTAGAATCTTTTCGATTATTTTTTCTTTCATTACCGAGGAATCAACCCCTCATTTTTTAATGACGCTTGCCCTTCCGGATTCAGGACGAAGTCGATGAAGTCTTTGACCGGTCCTGCCGGTGCGGTCCTGGTTACAAAGAGAAATGGCCGGACTAAATTATACTGGCCGGTTTCCATCGTTTCGAGCGAAGGTGTGACGCCGGCGATTCTCAAAGGCTTCACCCGGTTATCGACCAGACCGAAGGAGATATAGCCGATCGCGGCAGGGTCGGAGGCGACAATCTCCCGGATTGCACCGTTCGAATCCTGGACCAGGGCATCGTCGGAAAAGAACTCGGTCCCCATGACCAGTTCTTGAAAACTCGACCGGGTGCCCGAACCTTCTTCGCGGGTGATCGGCGTAATCGGTTTTTGTATCCCGCCGACCTCGGACCAATTTTTTATCCGGCCGGTAAATATTCCCTGAATCTGTTCAATGGTCAAACCCGTAACCGGGTTACGACCATTGACGACGATGACAATTCCATCTTTGGCGATCAGCGTGCTGACGAGGCTGAGTTCGTCCGGTTTCAAATTTCGGGATGAGGTGCCGATCGCACAGGCGCCGCTTTTTACCGCCTGGATGCCGGCACTCGACCCGCCGCCTTGAACGTTGATTCTGATCTTCGGGTTCTTTTTCATGTACAGTTCGGCTACCATTTCGGCAAAGGGCTGGACCGAGGTCGAGCCGGCGACGGTGATCGAACCGCCTTTCCCGGCTCGAGTGCACGACAGGCCGAGTGCCACGACCAGCATCACCCCGAACCGCACGCCGTTCATCGAAGCACGACCTTTCTGCGTTTGAAACCAACAGTGGTTACATCCCGGATGGCAAACATCAGTCGGTCGATCCGAAAATAAGTACTATTATTTTCTTCAAAATCCTTCTGGTTTTTAACGTGTTCCCGGCGCACCATAGCTTTTGATAAAAGCTAACAGTTCTTCCGCTTTCCCGACCGGCGTTGCTTGAAAATCCCGTTCGATTCGTTTTGCCAATCCGCAGAGCACCCGGCCCGGCCCCACTTCCAAACCGTTCGAATAGCCTAAACTTTTTATCATCCGGATGGTTTTCGTCCATTGGACCGAGCTGCGCAATTGCTGGACCAGGGCTTCCCGGATTGCCGCGGCATCAGTGGTGGGCTCACCGGTGTAATTCATAACCACTCCGACCCGCGCTTGATGGATTGTAACCTGGTCTAAATATTTTTTAAACTCCAGAGCGGCATCTTCGATCAGGGGTGAATGGAATGCACCGCTGACCGCGAGGATAATGACCCGCGCCGCTCCTTTTGCCTTCGCCAATTCTGCCGCCTTTTTGATTGCTTCGGTTTCGCCCGAAATGACCGTCTGGTCGGGCGCATTAAAATTTGCCGGCACCACCACTCCGCCGACGGTGCGGCAGATTTCTTTCACCGTCTCTTCGTCGCTGCCGATGATTGCTGCCATCGCTCCGGTCGTTGCACCCTCGGTCAGTTCGCCCCGTTTTTTTATTAACCGGACGACGTCTTCAAATTCGAGCGCACCGGCGGCATAGAGCGCCGGATATTCCCCGACACTGTGACCGGCGGTCAGGGCGGGTCCAATCTGATTGTTCTTTAAAACCTCAAAACAGGCGAGGGAGTGGGTGAGAAGTGCGGGCTGGGTCATCGAAGTTTTTTTCAGCTTTTCTTCCGGTCCTTCAAACGATACTTTTTTTATTGGCAGGCCGACAATTTCTTCTGCCCGGTCGTAGACCGTTCGTGCCTCGGCGAAGGTTTCGTATAAATCCTTGCCCATCCCCACGTACTGCGAGCCCTGGCCGGGAAACAGAAAAGCGTATTTCGCCATGTGCCTTTTCTCCTTTTTGTAATTTACTATTTGACCATTGCGGCTCGTTTCGAGCCGAACTTTTTAACCAGTTACCTAATTACCATTTAACCTTTTAACTATTCAACCAATCACCATTTAACTATTTAACCATAAAGTTCTGTGTCCAGACCGGCAGCTCCGGTTTCGGCTCCAGCGCCTGCCATTCTTCGTCGGTGAGCCGTTCATACATATCACGGGTAAACTCATAATAAGAAAAAATCCCACCGTGAGCAAGGTAGAGTTCGCCTTCAAAGGGAATAAGCGCATAGATCACAAACGGGTTGCCGACGCCGACCTCGACAACCTGTCGGGTGTTAGGGTCGGTGTGGACATCGACAATGACTGCGAGCTTTTCATCGGTTTCGGATTGAAATGCCTCGCCGAATGCCGGTGAAAACGTAACCAGATTTTCCAGGGTCGTGCCGATGTTCCTGATCAAACCGAGCTCATCGCCCGACAGCGGTTTGCCCGCGAGCTCCTGCGCCGAGACTGCGGCAAGAGTAGTGCCGAGGGTTCCAAGTTCTTCGAGTTTTGCCTTTACTTCCGGGTTGAGGATTTTATATTCGCTCAGAATTTCAACCATCCGGTCTGCTAACCGTGCGACCATTGTGTAAACTTCCGGATAAGGCTCGATATAACCGGCTACTGATTTGGGTTTGGGCGGAAGGCTGGTTGCGACCATCGTGTAGCTCTGTTTGGCATAGAGGATGGTATCGTGGCGCAGCTCAGCCCAGGATCCCAGACCGCTCACCAGGCATTTGTCGGGCCAGGCCGGTGCAAGCATAAACCGGGGGAGCGCAGCGCCGGCGGGCGGTTTTAACAAAAGTTTTAAGGTATACAACCAGCCCCAGTAGAGGTTTTCCTGCCAATCCTTTTCGGTCAGATTTGAAAATCCATCCCTGAGCTTTGCCATCTGTTCCCGGTAGTTGACAAACTGGGTTTCGTTGTAGACCCGGTCGAGAATCTCAAACGCCCGATTCGAACCCAAAACCGCCATCACATCCAGTCCTTTGGGGAAGAGCCGCGGGTTGCTCTGGGTTCCTACTTTATTATAAACTAATTCTTGAAAGATATAACTGTCCGGAATAAACCGCTGGCCCATAAGCCGTAGTCCTTTGGTAACTTCGGCCGGCTTGAGGGTATCGGGGACAAGGGTGGAGACAATCCGGGGTGGTCTCAATGCTAATGCTTTTTGAATAAAGCGGTCGAGCTTTGTTTCCCCGTCGAGTGTTTGATAGATATCTTCCCGACCGAAGACCGAATCGACGAGCGGCAGATAGTCATAGATATTCAGGTCATCGGTTTTGCCGACAAAGAAAACGGTCGGTTGATAAATGCGCTCCCATAAAACCTGAGCTTTTTCGCCGCCAATAACTGCGGTTTGCAGCGCAGCCGAGAGAAGAATTGCCTGCCGGGTCAACACCCGGCCTAATTCAATGTCCTCGGGCCCGCTGCCCGGCCGCACATAGAATCCCATCCGACCAAACCACATCATAGTTTTAAAATAGCATTTGGAACTCTCGGAGCGGGTGTAGTGACCGCGCGGTATATACTGGCTGTAATCCTCCTGATAGTTAAAAATCGGTGAGCGGTCGAAACCGGCATGGGCTTCAATCTTTGCCAATTCCTGCACGACCAGCTCCTTAACCAGTGGCGGCGGTTTGGACGCCGGGTCTAAGAGGCTTGCCCCGACCGCTAAAAAGGCGATATTATTTTTGAGTGCGGCTTTAACATTTTTAGCGACCGGTTTTTTGAATGCCAGTAATTCGTACTTCAGCAGTCCCTGGGTCAAAGCCCGGAGGTCCGGATAAAAATATTCCTGTTCGGCAGTGCGCACGGCATAATCGACCAGAACATGAAAGGTGTGGAGGATGCAATCCGGGGTAACGAGAATTGGAATATCGTTGCTCTTGGCGGTTTTATACAGTTCATAGATCTGGTCAAAATTCGATGGTGCGGCGAAAAAGTAATTTTTTTCTAAAAGGGTTCGTTGTTCGGTGGAGAATTGTTTCAAGAGTGCCGGATTGGCGATGGTGAATTCTTCGGCGCAGACACTCACCATGAAACACCCCCCGATAATAAACGATTTCAAATTCACTTTTTTACTTTATCCGGATACGTGCCGCTGTCAAGACCGAGCCATTTTGAAGAACCGCCGACAATTATTCGGAAGGTAAAATTATCTTCTGAGGGTTTTTAATTTTCGGACCAAAAGATTTTTTAAGAACGGATACCCTTCTTTGACATCCAGATAAGGATTGGTGATGCCGGTGGTCTGGGCAACGTGGTAGACCGAGCGGCCCATGAATACCGGACAGCCCTTAATCCGCTTGATGATGCGGCGCCGGTAGCGTCCATCAACCTGGGCACAATCTCCTAAGAGCAGAATCGGACCGGCGTCATCCGGAATCGGGTTTCGGTAATCGCCGACAACCAACGCGATGGTTCTCGGTTTCGACGATCGGCGATTGACGAGCCGCTGGACGATTTTCGATAACCGGCTGTCATTTTTATAGGCATTGATAAAAAGGAGCGCTTCGCGGGCAAAGCCGAGGCAGCCGCCAATGCAATTATCGGTAGTTTTGGGGATGGAACCGACAAAAAAACGGATGCGGGGATTAAGATAGTTGGCGTCGTCCGGTTCTCGTTCGAAATTTTGTGCGCGTGCCTGCGCCTCGGCTACCGAGACATCGCCGGTGATTGTTATTTGGGAGAGGTCGATCGGGCCGACTCGCCGTTCATAGACCGCGCGTAAATGGCCGATGGTTTGAGGATCATGCCCGAGAACGAATGCCGCGACCGAGTCGACCGCTAACGGATTTTCACCGATGATCAATAATCCCAGTGGATAGGGCTTGGGCAGCCCGGCACCCAATTGGCCGGCGACGATCGCATCGGTTATTACCAGATCCGGCGGGCAGGCGACCGCCAAATCCCCAATTTTTTCATCCAATCGATAATCGTGGCCCACGAGCCGTTCGCTCCGGTCGACGAGTCCGATTGCTAACTTTAAGGCATTGGTGATCGTTGTCTGGGAATGGCCTTTGAGCTTCGGCAGAAAAATTTTAAAATCGGCGTCGATCCATTCCCGCGGCAAGAGGAGAGACGTATGGACGGTGCCGGTGGTTGGAACCCGGACCTTTTTTTTGTCTTCGTCGAGAAGGGCATAACCGATTTTTTCTTCTTTGATGAGCTTGAAATAGCCGGCGCGCTCGAAGGCATAGCGGGTGGGAACCATCAAGCCGCAGTCTTCGCCCAGGATTATCTTCCTGGGATTGAATTTTTTCAAGAAGCGAATCAATGCCTGGAGCACGGTCGGGTGGGTATAGGCGTGGGGATTATAACCGGCGCTGAAAACCGCATTCGGTTTAATAAAAATCGAACCCCGGGGTTTGAGCGCTAATTCTTCACAGGCAGCACCGAGTATCGAATAAATTTTATTGAGATTATAATCTTTGCAATTTCTTAAAATAATTTTACAGGACTTTTTCAATGTAATCAGGATTGAACCACCACGTTCCCCATTAGGTGTCAGATTTTGTAATATAACGGTTGCTCAGGGGGCACGTAAAGGGTAACAATAATTTTTTAAAGCTCTTTAAATTTTTTTCTTTGTGGTCTTCGTGAACTTTGTGGTTCAAATTTTATTGTGATTACTCTTCCGATGGGAGTGACCAGTAGCCGACAATTTCCGCGATTGTCAAAAGAATTGTTTTTGCCGGCGAATCGGGGAGCGGCCACAAGCTGTGGTGTGCCCGGTCGACATATTTTTTGACCAGCCGCTGGCTGAACGCGATCGAATCGTATTTCCGGTAAATCTCGAGCACGGTTTCGATTTCTGCCGAGGAAAGATTCCGATTGCCGATAATCTGAAAGAGTTTTGCTTTGTCTTCAGATGTTGCGTGCACCAGGCAGTGGCAGAGCATCGGTGAAGGTTTGCCGAGACGCAAATCGTTATACCGGGCTTTGAGGCTTTTTCCTTCCGAGGCTAACAGGTCTTTCGAATCGTCGACAATCTGAAATGCAATCCCGAGCGCCCGGCCATAACGGTTGAGGGCACGAAGTCGTTCCGGGCTTGCCCGGCCGATAATACCGCCGGCTTCGGTAGCGGCTTCGATCAACGAGCCGGTTTTCAAGCGAACCATTTGTAAGTACTGTTTGAGCCGGTAGTTTTTTTCTTGCTGGAGCTTGATTTCAACCGTCTGGCCCAATGCGGCGGCAAGGCCGAAGCTCGTGCCGCTCTGGATCAGCTGGCAGAGTCGTTCTTTATCGATTGCTGAAATCGGGGCATAGCGCGCTAACAGTTCAAAGGCTTTGATCAAAAGCGCATCGCCCGCGATGATGGCGTTTTCTACCCCGTAGAGATGGTGGAGGGTTTTTCGGCCCCGGCGCATGGTGTTGCCGTCAATAATATCGTCGTGGACCAACGAAGCGGTATGGGATAACTCGTAGGCAAGGGCAACCGGCAGAGCGATTGCCGGGTCGGTGCCGACCGTTTCTGCGCTGATCATGACCAGCGCCGAGCGAAGGCGCTTTGCCTGGGCTAAGAGCGCATGATTGACCATCGGCGTGAGCGGGTCGGGGTGGCAAAACAGGGTTTGGAGTTCCGCTTCGATCCGCGAGCGGTAAGGTTCAATCTGACGGGTTAATTCTTCGGAGATGGCATCCAGAACCTTCGCTTCCAGGACTTCGTACGCCCGCTGGTGACTCTCGGTCGAACTCCAGAGCAGGGCGAGCGCAGTTTTTATCTCGCCGTCACCGTCTTGGCTGGCGGTAATGAAATAATTGACCAATCGGGTCTTTTGTAAAAACGGCCGGATTTTTCGATCCCATTTATTTTCATATTCGTAGAAATGGGTCCGAGCGGCTCGGTCGAATTCTTGCAGATGGCTGATAGCACCGGTCCGAAGATAGTCATCGGCGAAATCTTTGGCGATCAAAGCCGACTTGCGTGCCTGATAGATTCCGCCGCCGTGGATGATGTTGCCAAAACCGCCGGCATCGCCCAGAAGAATTGTGGCGGCAATCTGGAGTTTCGGCTGCAAAGCTAACGGGATGCAGCCGCCGTCGGCTTTTACCGCGGTTGCGCCGTTCAGGCTTTCTTTCAACATCAGATTTTTTTCAATGAACTGCCCGAGGAGGTGCTTCAAATTTAGTTTTCGGCGGGCGATCACCTCGTAGGTTGTTCCCAGTCCAACCGCAATGACGTCGTGCTTGGGAAATGCCCAGATGTATCCATGGGGCAGAAAATCCTCATCGAAAAAAAACCGGACGGTCGAACCGAACCGCGTGCCAATCTCGGCGGCGGGCAGGGCAAACCAGCGCTGGTAGGTAACGCCCAGGTCTTTGGGCGCAGGCCAGCGTATCCCGATCTGGCGGTCTAACGGTTGGCAGTTGAAGCCGCCGGCATGGACCAACAGCGGTGCACGGTAAGAAGCGGTTGTGCCGTTAGAACGAGTGGTAATTGTTGCCCCGGCCGGGCTGAGCAGAATATCGACGATCGTTTGGTGCTCTAAGATCGTTGCCCCCGCGGTCGCGGCCCGTTTTTGCAGATACCGGTCATAGACGCTCCGGCGGACGGTTATTCCATAATTACCGTTCTGGCTCAGATTTAATGAGAGGGTATCAAGGGTGGGCGTGACGATGAGCGCCTCGGTAATTTTTCGCTCAATCGTTTCAACCGGCGGATTGCCGAATTCGACTAACTCCTGAACCTGGATTCCGCCGCCGCAGGGTTTTTCCCGATCGAGTGATCGTTTCTCCAGTACGACAACCGGATGTCCAAGTTTTGACAGCTGATATGCGTATTCCGAGCCGGCGGGTCCGGCTCCGATAATTATTGCATCGTACTCAGAGTTCATTAATGTCTAATTCTTTTTTCAACCGGGAGAGATAGCTCGGCCGGATTTTCAACACCGTTGCCGCGGCACGGTGGTTACCCTGGACCTGGCGCAGGATTTTCAAGAGGTAGTTGCGTTTGAAGTTATGAACCGCCTCGAGCCAGGATTGGTCTGCCCCGTCGGGGTTCTGGATAACCGATGGGGTAAGGATGATATGCTCAGGCAGGATGGAATCGACCGGCGTTAGCACAAATGCCCGCTCAATGACATTCCGCAACTCCCGGATATTGCCGGGCCAATCATAGGACTGAAGCAGGGTCAATGCCTTGGGTGCAATCTTCTTTACTTTTTTTGTTGTTTCATAATTAAAAAGCTCAACAAAATGATCGATCAGCAGAGGAATATCCTCTTTGCGTTCGCGCAACGGCGGGATGTCAACCGGGAAGACATTCAACCGGTAGTAGAGGTCCTCCCGAATTTTTTTCTCTTTGACCATGTTTTCCAGGTGCTGGTTGGTCGCGGTCAGAATCCGGACATCGACCGTAATGTTTTCCTTACCGCCCAACCGTTGAAATTCCCGGTCCTCTAAGAAACGGAGGATTTTGACCTGGGTTTCCAATGCCAGATCGCCGATCTCGTCCAAGAACAGGGTGCCGTGCTGGGCAAGTTCGAATTTGCCTAACTTGCGATTGGCGGCACCGGTGAATGCCCCTTTTTCATATCCGAAGAGCTCGGATTCGATCAGCGTGGCGGGGATGGCGGCACAGTTGACAATAATGAACGGCGCATCTTTGCGCAACGAATGGTAATGGATAAATCGGGCGAGCAGTTCTTTGCCGGTGCCGGACTCGCCCCGGATCAAGACCGTGGTCTGCGTTTGGACGACCCGCTGGGCAAGGACCAGCGCTTTTTTCAGAACCTCGCTTTTGCCGATAATCCGGTAGCGGGGCTCCAGGGCATCGAGAATATACTGTTTGCTTTGGGAGAGTTCCTGATAATTTTTTGCATTCCGGATCGCTAATGCCGCCTGGCGGGCGAGGTGGAGGAGGAGTTCCTGGTCTTCAAGGGTGAATCCGGTTCTGGTCCGTTTGTTGATAACCTCGATCACCCCGACCGTTGCCTCTTGAATCATCAACGGCACGCAGAGAATCGACCGGGTCTTAAATCGAGTCTCGAGGTCAATTTTCCCGTACCATTTGCTATCGTGCTCAACATCATTGGCGATGAACGGTTTGCCCGATTGGGCTACAAAACCGGCGATACTGGCGTTGCCCAGGGGCACGACCAGTCCTTTTAAGTTTTCCTTGACTTTACCGGTCGTTACCGTGAATTTGAGCTTGTTGATCGTTTCATCCAGGAGCAAGAGCGAAGCCGCCTCGGCTTTGGTTAAGACCTGGGCGGAATCGAGGATAATCTCTAACAGTTTTTCTAATTGAATGGTCGAGGAGAGTCGTTCGGAAACTAGGACCAGCTTTTCTAATTCAGCCCGGCTGATTTTGTCGATTGCGGCGGTCATAGGAATTTTTCAACATAGGTAGTTTTGGAAATTTCACTGATCAGGTCTTCGAGCCGTTCCTTCAACTTCGCTTGATACAGGTAATCCCGGATCTGCGGAACCATTTCATCATAGGAGAGATGGCGTTCCTCTTGTTTATCCAAGACTTTGACGATATGGTAGCCAAAGGTTGACATCACCGGTTCGGAGACTTCACCCGAATCCAATTCAGCCACAACCTGGTCGAACGGCGAGGTTAAGCCTTTTAACAAGAACTCGCCCAGCACTCCGCCCGTTTCTTTGGCTTCAGGGTCCTGCGAAAATGTTTTCGCTAAGGTTTCAAAATCCTCACCTTTGAGTGCTCGCTCGCGGACCGAGAGCGCCTGTCGCTTGGTGCGCAGGGTGTCCGATTTTGAGGGCTCGACCGGCACGAGGATATGGCGGACAAAGCAGCCGGTCGCGGTTCGTTTGTCACACTTAATGATCTGGTAGCCGAACCGGGAACGGAACGGCGGGGAAGTCTGTCCTGATTTCAACTGCGACAGCATGCTGTCAACTTCCGGAACCATTTCACCGGGTTTCACCAAACCCAGATATCCGCCTTTCCCTCGGGTGGCGGGGTCTTCGGAGAAGGATTTCGCCACCACGTCAAAATCTCCACCGCCGATCAAAATCCCATAGATTTCACTGATTTTCTTCTGGGCGTCGGTTTCTTCCGCTGGGGAGGGCGTGATTAAAAAAAGGATATGGGCAAGCTTCGCCCGGCCGGGTTCGACCGCCAGCGAGTCTTTATTAATATCGTAGAATGACCGGACCTCGGTCGGCGAGACATAGATCTGGGTTAATCCTTTTTTCGTCAGAAGCTTCTGGACTAAGATCCGATTGCGAATTTCCTCGGTGTAGCGTTCTTTGAGCACCTCTTCGGTCAGGCCCTCCGCGGTTAATGCCTGCTGGTATTCTTTTTCCGAAGGGAAGCGTTCTCGTAACGAACTGAGGGTGCGGGCAAGCTCTCCTTCGATCTCATCCTTGGAAACCTCGACCGTCTCCTTTTTCGCTTCCTTGAGCAGCAGCTGGTTGGCGATCAGCTGGTTAAGAATCTCGGAATAGAGAACCGAATCCGGGGGCAGGGTGATCCCCGGTTGCATTTTGAAGAGCGCTACCGCCGCATCGAGTTCACTCTGCAAAACAACCGCATCATCCACCACACCGACAACCCGGTCGCCGGCGGAACAGAAAACGGCGAGGGCAAGAAGAAAGGTCATTATTGAATCAGTGTCTCAGGGTGGAGCTTGACCGTCTCTTTTTTCCGTATCTGGTCCAAGAGGCTCTCGACCACGCCGCGGCTCTGTTTGTAGTAGAGAACGGTGTAGATATATTCGGCAACATCGTCAAATACCACATCCTGTTTGATCTGTTTCTTGTCAACCAGTTTGACAATGTGGAGGCCATCGGGTGCCTGGATAATCGGGCTGATATCTCCGATCTTCATCGAGAAAACCGTTTCCTCTAAGGTGGGGTCACCGGTGCCCCGGCCAAAATAGTTCGACTCCTGTCCTTGAGCGGTGAGCCGGTCTAAAGAACGCTCGGCCGCCAGTTTTTTGAAGTCGGCACCGGCTTTGATTTCGTCGAGGGTCTGCTGGGCGGTGGCTTGATCGGGGAGAAGTATCTGAACAATTTTCACCTGGTTGAGGAAGTCGTTCTTGTATTTGTTAAAGTAGTCGAACATCTCCTGCCGGGAAACCGAAACCTTTTGTGCCGAACGCTGGATGAGTTCATTGACGACGTACTCTTTGGTCAATTGGCGCAGCCGTGCCTTGACGGTATCATTTTTTTCCAGTCCCTGGCGAAGAGCCTCCTGGTAGAGAAGCTCGGAGTTTGCCCATTTATTCAACAGGTCGACCCGCTGCTGGGGTGAAAGGGTATAGTCTTTGGGAATTTGGGCATTAAACTCAGATAGGGTTAAACGGGTCTTACCGACCTCGGCGACGACTTTATCCGCCGTGTTTTTTTTGCAGGCGACGAGCCCACAACCGATCAGTACTATCAGTAGAATCAATCGTTTCATTTTTTCTCCTTCGGTTTGATGGTTGGATGGATCGAAGCTAAAAGGTTGGTATCAATCGTTACCGGATATTTTGCTTTCAGCTCCTGAATAAATTCCTGGAGGCGTTGTACTCTCAGGTCCATTTCGAGCCGGCCTTTGATGGTGCCTTTCACTTCATCCAGGGTCTTGCCGGCGTAATCTTTTTTATGGTCGTTGAAGTAGAGGACAATTTGCGAATCGGTTGCGACCGATCGTGCTACTACTTCGGTCTGGTTGAGAGTCGCATAGACGATGTCCTCCAACAGTTGCTGTAAGTCCTCTTTCACCTTCTTGTCTTTTTCCAGCCGGCGGTGGGTTGCTTCTTCTAACAGGAGGTCGGATTCGATTTCCCGCTTGATGCCATAGATCTTGACCGGCGGTGTTAGATAACCGGGCATACGCCGGACCACCGGGATGAGATTGGCAACTTTAATAAACTCGTTACCTTTCTTTGCCACCCAGATGTCGCGGTCGGCGGGAGTTAATGAATCGATGCTTTTCGCCAGCAGATCGAGGCCATGCTGGTTGTAACTGAGTCGGGCGCTAATGCCTTCCATAAACTTACGGGTTAAATCATACTGTTTACGCTGGAGGATGGTTGCTTTGATGCGGGGGCTCTCTTTCTTGAAATCGCCGAGTTCTTTCTTCCGCCGTTCAAAAAGTTTGACGACTGCAAAGCCGCCGGTGACTTTGATCGGCGAGCTCGACTGGTTCGATTTTAATGCCATGACCGGGTGCTTCAATGCCTCGTCCAGGTCGAACAGAGTGCCGAACCCCAGGTCACCTCCCCGCTGGGCGGAGGCGTTACGGGAGTATTTAACCGCCAGAGTCTCAAAGGGAACACCTTTGCGGACTTCGACGACGACCCGGTCCGCTTCCTCTTTGGTGTCTAAAAGGATTATCTTCAACCAGACCTCTTCGCCCATGAGTTTGTAACCGTTTCTTATTTCGGCCGAGCTAACCTGGGCGCGTTTGACGACGACCTGGTCGTAGAGGGCGCGCAGCAGCACATCTTTCTTTCGGAGTTCGTACTGGTCGGTAGTGGTCTCGTTTTTGTCGAGCCCTAACGCTTTGCCCTCTACCCAAAAGAGCTTGCGGTTTATGAGATTCTCGAGCTGGCGCTGCTTGTACTGGTCAGCTTGGTCTTTGCTCGTCAGGGTCTTGGGAAATCCCTTTTCCAGTTGTCCGACGGTAATCACTTCGTTGCCGATTTTCACCAGCGGTTTATTCTCTCGCTGGGCGCATGCCATGAAGAGAATCACGATAATGAGCAGAAATCTTTTCATTGATTACTCCTTTTTTGTTAGGGTAATAGTGAAAGAACGAATTGTCAAGGGCGGGCAGCGATAGCCGTGTTTTATGTACCTGTTACCCATTTAATCAGTAGTCCGATTGTTTCTCAGTGCGCTCAGTGGTTGAATAAATTCGTGGTTCATTCTTTATCGTTTTTCCTGCTCCTCCGCTCCTCACTTCTCGCTGCTCACACCTTCAGTGCTTTCCGTGTCTTCAGTGTCTTCCGTGGTTAAATTATTATTTTCAGTTCCCTCAGTGTTCTCGGTGGTCCAATTTCTCCACCTTGACAGCGCCGACAGTTTTCTTACAATCCGAGCAGTGATTAGGGGGCTGCCCGAGAATTTGACGTTCCTGAAGGATAAGGCGAAAGCGGTGAGGAAGAATGTTCTTAGTATGCTCACCCTGGCCGGTTCCGGTCATACTGGTGGTTCACTTTCCTGTGTAGAAATCATTGTCGCCCTGTATTACAAAATTTTACGGTATAACCCGAAAGACCCGAAATGGTCGGAGCGCGACCGTTTTATTCTGTCGAAAGGACATGCCGCACCGACCCTCTACGCGGTGTTGGCTGACGTCGGCTATTTCCCGAAAGACCTCTTATGGACTTTAAGAAAATTTGGTTCGCCGTTACAGGGCCATCCAGCCTCCCGCCGGTTGCCGGGGATTGAGGTCTCGACCGGTTCGTTGGGGCAGGGGCTTTCGGTGTCGAACGGTATCGCCTTAGCCGGCCGACTCGATAAACTCGACTACCGGGTCTACTGCCTGTTAGGTGATGGTGAGCTGAATGAAGGCGAAACCTGGGAGGCAGCCCTGACCACGAGCCACCATCGACTCGCCACGGTCACCGCGATTATCGACAACAACGGATTTCAATTGGACGGTCGAATCGAAGAGATTAAAAATACTACTCCGATCGGCGATAAATTTCGGTCGTTTGGCTGGAATGTTATCGAGTTGGACGGTCATAACGTCCAGGCTTTGTTGGAAGGTTTCACCCTTGCCCAGTTCGAGCGGGCAAAACCGACCGTGATTATCGCCCACACGATCAAAGGTAAAGGGGTTGCATTTATGGAGAACCGGGCTGAGTACCACGGGATGGCGCCCACCGAAGAAGAGCTGAAATGGGCGCTGATGGAATTGGAATGAAAGTCGGTTCCACCCGCCTTGCCTATGCCGATGCCCTGATCGAACTGGGAAGAAAAAATAAAAACCTGGTGGTGCTGGATGCGGATTTAGCCCATTCTACCCAGACGTTGAGATTCAGCGAGGCATTTCCTGACCGGTTCTTCAATATGGGTGTGGCTGAGGCAGATATGGTCAATACTGCCGCCGGTCTCGCTGCCTGCGGAAAAATTGTCTTCTGCTCGAGCTTTGCGATCTTTGTCGTCGGTAAAGCCTGGGAGCAAATAAGAAATACGGTTGTCTACTCGGGTTTGAACGTGAAAATCGTCGCAACCCATTCCGGAGTTTCAGTCGGTCCGGACGGCGCCTCCCATCACTGCCTGGAAGATTTATCGCTGATGCGTTCGATTCCGGAGATGACCGTGATTGCACCGGCAGATCCGGCGGAAACGAAACAAGCGGTCTTTGCCGCTGCCGCTCTGCCCGGAGCCGCCTATATCCGGATTACGCGCCAGGACGTGCCAATAATCTACGAAAACGATTGCCCGTTTGAACTGGGCAAAGGAATTACACTCACCCAGGGCAACGACGTCGCCATTATCGCCACCGGTACCCAGGTCTATAGTGCGGTCGAAGCAGAGAAACGGCTTCGGGTACAGGGGGTGAAAGCCCGGGTTATCGATATGCACACGATCAAGCCGCTCGATGCCGAAACCGTGCTCAAAGCGGCTCGGGAGACGAAAGGGATAGTGACCGCCGAAGAGCATTCGATCATCGGCGGATTGGGTTCAGCGATCGCCGAAGTCGTAGCCGAAAACTGCCCAACCCGCCTCAGGCGTATCGGAGTAAATGACCGGTTTGGCGAATCGGGCAGTTTCCAGGAACTCTACGAATACTTCGGACTTACCCCGGAGGCGATTGCCCTCGCCGCCCTCGAGCTTCTGCAATGACATCCCTTTTACCGCCGCTCCTCGCTCCTTCAGTATCCTCCAGGGTTTTTATTTCTGAGCTAAATTTGCATTTTCCACTTTGCATTCTTCATTTTGCATTGTTCTCCGTTCCCCTTTTCTCCTCTGCTCCTCTTCACCTCGGCTCCTCATCCCTCGCCCTCACTCCTCGCTGCTCACCCCTTCAGTGTTCCATCCGTGTGCGCCTCGCTTCGAGGCGACGCTTCGCTTCGGCGGCTCCTTTGGAGCCGAGCGACATCCGTGGCTGCTTCCCATGATTGAGCTAAAAAATGTTTCCAAGGTCTATGCCGGTGGTTGGTCAGCGCTCGTCGACATCAACCTCGAGATCGCCAAAGGTGAATTCTGTTTTCTTTCCGGACCGACCGGTGCCGGCAAGAGCACAATTCTCCGGCTTATCTATCGAGACGAGCTGCCAACGACCGGTTCGATTAAAGTGCTCGATTATGACCTTACCAAACTGAAGTCCTCCGGGGTTGCTTTGCTTCGGCGCCGATTGGGAATGATTTTTCAGGACTTTAAACTCCTGATCGACCGGACGGTGCAGGAAAACGTCGCCTTCGCTTTGGAGATCATCGGTGGTAAGCCGAAAGTGATACGGCAGAAGACGCTCGAGATGCTTGACCGGGTCGGCATGTCGCATAAGGCGAGCTCATTTCCCTACGAGCTCTCGGGCGGCGAGCAACAGAAGATAGCATTGGCACGGGCATTGGTTAAGGAGCCGTTTATTCTGCTGGCGGACGAACCGACCGGCAACATCGACGCCCGGGGCGGAGCCGAGGTTTTGGATCTTTTGATCAATATCAACTTCGCGGGCACAACGGTCGTGATGGCAACCCATAAAGAGGACCTGATCGCAAGAGCCCGGAAGCGGGTTATCTATCTCGAAGCCGGGAGAATCAAGAGCGATGGCAGTTAGATTTGTTCTGCGCGAGGGGCTGTTAGGCATCCGGAGAAATCCCGGCCTCTTCTTGTTGGCGGTCTCGGTCAATACGATTGCGCTCTTTCTTTTATCGCTGTTTTTACTCTTGACCCTCAATCTGTTTCGGTTTACGCGGATCAGCGAAGAGCGTGTTGAGGTCGCCGTCTTTCTTACCGATGATGCGCCGGTCAAAGAATTGGAGGCAGACATTGCTCAGTTCGCCGGCGTCGAAGCGGTTCGCTTCGTGTCCAAAGAAGAAGCGCTCATCGAATTCGGGCGCGATTTGGGCGAGGATACGACGGTCGTCGGTCTCCTGGGCGAAAATCCGTTGCCCCCTTCGTTCCGTCTCCGGATCGCTTCCAATCACCGAAATCCAAAAGGTTTAGCCGAGCTTGAGTCAAAGCTGAAGTTGTTGCCGGGGATTGACGAGGTTTATTACGGTAAAGAAATAATCTCAAAACTCTCCCGGGTGATACGATTGAGTCTGATCGTCGATTTGATCTTATTGGTGCTGGTTTCAGCGACCGCTATCTTCGTTGTATTCCAGACCGTCCGAACGACGCTCTGGGTGAGGAGTCGGGAAGTCGAGATCATGCGGTTGGTCGGAGCAACGAAAGGAATCATTAAGGCACCGTTCATCGGTGAGGGCTTTTTAGAAGGGTTGATCGGCGGACTGCTCTCGTTTGCGCTCATCTTTTTTGCGTACGTAATTGCCAGCATAGAAATCGGAGGTCTCTACTTTCCGGTCCTGCCCTTTTTAGGGTTCCAGGTGGTGCTCGGTGTTCTGTTAGGGGTCATCGGCTCAGACCTGGCGACCGAACGGTTCGCCAAATAACGACGGTGTCGTTTCTCAACGATCGCTGGATAGTTACAAATAAACGAAAACCGCCGATAACAGTGTATGACCAAGAACGATTGGTGCTATTCGTTTCGCTGTGTGATGCTTTCGCATCTACTCTTCGAGTAACAACGGACACTTCGTGTAACGCTGCTATTCGATTCATTCGTATCTTAAAAAATTGTAAACGAACGACCGAAACGCTCGCCTGATGTTCTTCGCAACCCTCCTGTTTTTGTTATCCGCCTCCACCGCCGAAGACAAGCGTGCGGAATTAGAGCGGACCCGGCGCCAGCTTGCGCAGACCCGCGAAGAAATTCAGACCTTAACCAAGAAAGAAAAAGGGGTGTTGGAACGAGTCGAACTGGCGACGACTAAAATCGGGCTCACCCGAAAATTGATCGGTGAATTGAAGGCTGCCCAGGTCGAGAAAGGTTCTCAGATCGACCAGTTGAAAGTTTCAATTGCCGAGATCGAAAAACGAACGGACCGGCTGGCGGCGGACCTGAACCTGCGACTGGTGACGATCTATAAGTACGGTCGATTTTTAGAACTCGAACTCATCCTCAGCGCTCAGAGCCTGCCCGATGTCTATAAGCGAATTTTCTATTTGCGGTCGGTGGCAAAGGTTGATAAGGAGCGGTTTGACCAGTATCGGGCATTACAGGCCGAACTCGAACGGAATCAACAGGAACTGGAAAATTCCTATCAGGCTCTCTCCCGTCTCCGGAACGAACGGGAATCGGAAGAGGATTCGCTGCGCTCGGCACAAAAACAGGAACAATCGAGCCTGCAGCGGGTCCGGACCCAGAAAAAAGAAAAGCAAGAACTGGCAGAAGAGTTACGGCAGGCAGCCCAGCGCCTGGAACGGTTAATTAAAACGTTCGAGACCAAACGGGAAAAGCGGCGCACGCCGCCGGGCGAGCACTTTGTCGAGAAGGGTCGGGGAAAACTGAGCTGGCCCTATCACGGTTCGATCGTCTCGGACTTCGGTACCCAGCTCCATCCCAAATACGGAACCAAAACCCGCAACAACGGCATCGATATCCGCTGCCCGGCCGGGACGGCAGTCAAAGCGGTAGCGCCGGGCAGGGTCGTCTATGCCGATCGGTTTATGGGCTACGGTAACACGATTCTGGTCGACCACGGCGACGGCTACTACTCGGTCTATTCCCAGTTAGATGAGGTTCTGGTTGGAACCGGCGAGAAAGTGGTTGCCGGGCAGGAGATCGGCAGAGGCGGTGGTATTCTCCATTTCGAGTTCCGGCGAAATGCCCAACCGGTGAACCCGCTCGACTGGCTGAAATGAGAAGATTGAACCGCAAAGAACAGGCAGGTTGAACAATGTCCGTCATCGGTAAATCTTTCTTCTTTTTGGTCCAATTTTGCATTTTTCACTTTTCACTTTGCATTTTGCACTATCTCTCTGTTTCAATCCCTACTCTTTACGCTCTACTCCCTACTCCCTACTCTATTTTCCGTGTCTTCAGTGGTTAAATCAAATTCTCTATCTGTGTCAATCCGTGTTTATTTGTGGTTAAAATGATTAATTTTTCAGTGTTTTCCGTGTCTTCTGTGGTTGAACCAAATTTTTTATCTGAGTCAATTCGTGATTTTTCGTGTGAATTCGTGGTAAATATTTTTTCCGTGTCATCCGTGGTTAAAAATTCTCATTTTCCCGTTTTCTCTGTGGTAAAATTGTATCCGTGTTTATCCTTCTTTATCTGTGTGCGCCTCGCTTCGAGGCGACATCTGTGGTTAATATTTCTCCTTTCTTTGTGGTTCAATCTTTCTCTGAGTCTTCAGTGGCCAATACATTTTGCTGGTCGGCAGTTACAAAAAAAGGAGGCGTCATGATGGATACACAAACGGTCTTGGACGAGGTAAAAAAGGGCGGTGTCGAATTCATCAGTCTGCAATTTGTTGATTTGCTCGGGGTCGTAAAAGAAGTCGTTATTCCGGCGAAACAATTAAACGATGCCCTGGCAAACGGAGTTTGGTTTGACGGTTCTTCAATCGAAGGGTTCGCACGCATCCAGGAGAGCGATCTGTTTTTAAAGCCAGATGTCGCAACCTATTCGGTCGTCCCCTGGTTAACCGAGAATGGCAAGACCGCACGGCTGATCTGCGATATCTACGGCGTCGATGGCAATCCGTTTCCCGCCGACCCTCGGTTTGTTCTAAAAAAAATAATGACCGAAGCCGCCAAATACGGATTTCAATACAATGTCGGGCCGGAACCGGAGTTTTATTTGTTTAAAAATGATGACGGTACGAAGACCGCGCCGGTCGATTACGGCAGTTACTTTGACCTGTCGTCGCACGCCGGCTACCGGGTGATCAAAGAAATAGTCAGCGCACTCACGAATTTTGGGATTACGGTTGAAGCCTCGCATCACGAAGTCGGGCGGGGGCAATACGAAATAGATTTTAATTACGGTCCCTGTCTGGAGATCGCCGACAAGCTTTTGACCCTGAAATACACGGTGAAAAAAATAGCCCAGATGCACGGTTTGCAGGCAACGTTTATCCCCAAGCCGATCATGGGCTTTCCCGGCTCCGGGCTCCATACCCACCAGAGTCTCTTCGATACAAAAACCGGCGAAAATCTCTTTTACGATGCAGACGACCGGTACCGGCTATCGGCCCGCGCCTATTATTTTATTGCCGGGCAAATGAAGCACATCAAAGCGATGTGTGCGATTCTCTGTCCGATTGTCAATTCGTATAAACGATTGATCTCCGGGTTCGAGGCGCCGGTCTACATTACCTGGGCAAGCATGAACCGTTCCGCGCTCATCCGGGTACCGCAGTGGTTCAAGCAAAAACCGAGCGCGGCGCGGATCGAATTACGCTGTCCTGACCCGAGCTGCAACCCTTATTTGGCATTTGCCGTCATGCTCGGAGCGGGTTTGGATGGAATCAAGAATAAACTCATGCCGCCCGATCCGGTTGAAGAGAACGTCTATCAGCTTGATGGCGTCAGCCTGGTTACGAGAAATATCGACACCTTGCCGGCAGCGCTCATTGAAGCACTGGACGAAATGAAGCGGTCTGCACTCATTCAGAGTGTTTTAGGCGAGGATTTGTTCAAGAAATACATCGATATAAAAACCAGAGAATGGAATGAATTCAAGACGCAGGTTACCCCGTGGGAGTTAAACAAATATCTCGATATTTATTAATTTTTTTCTGATCGCAAAAACAACCACAAAAATCGTAGCGTAGTCCGGTCGGCTTTAGTGTAGTGTCCCCAATGTTTCTAAGAAGTTTGTAAAGGTATTGAAAAGGCACCACACTGAGACCTCTGAAAAACTCATTTTTAACCACAAAGGGCTCCCCATTAGATATCCATCACTATTCACTATTGAATATCAGGTAATCTAATGGGGTAAGATCACAAAGGAAAAAACTTGAAAAATTAATGAATTATAAAAATTCTTTCTTCGTGCTCTTTGTGTGCCCCATTAGATTGCCATTTTTTAAAGATAATTGTATCTAATGGGGAGCTTTGTGGTAAAGTGTAGTTTTCAGGTCTCACACTCGCTAATTGACAACCCCGCCGGTTTGATTATCCTCAGCTATGGGGTTTGATGCCATTCTCGGTCAGGAACGTGCGAAAGTGATCTTAAAAAACGCAATGGCTTCCTGCCGGCTCGCCGCGTACATTTTCTCCGGTCCACCAGGAGTGGGTAAGCGAACCACTGCTCTAACGTTTGCCAAGGCGCTAAACTGTGAACGTGCGACCCTCGATTGCTGTGACCAGTGTCCATCCTGTCGTCGTATCGCGACCTTAACCCATCCGGACGTGAAACTCATTTTCCCCTTCAAGTCGCTAAAGCCAGATGCTACAAAAAAAGAGGAAGAAGAATATCAGGAAGAGATTACCGAACTGCGCAAGGAGTATCATCTGGGCACGACCGCACCTCTGCCCGAGGCAAAATATATAATTCCAATTGAATGGATTCGCGATCTCCGCAAAGAAATGGGCTTTAAGCCGACGAGCGGCCGCTATCGGGTGATTATTATTCTCGAAGCCGAGCGGATGATGGATGCGGCGGCTAATGCCTTCTTAAAAACTTTGGAAGAACCCCAGGGGGAAACGGTCTTTATTCTCACCACCACCCGGCTTTTCAGTCTGGAGACGACTGTTCGTTCCCGCTGCCAGGCGATCAAGTTCTCCCGGCTATCGCCCGAACTGATTGCCGATTTCTTAATCCGGCGGTTCGGAACCGAACAAGCCGATCATACGCTTGCCGCTGCTTTAGCCGAAGGCAGCCTCAAATCCGCGCTTCAATTTATGGAGAATCCCGAGGAGTTTCTCAATCCACCGGCAGTTGAGGTGTTTCTCAATCCGCCGAAAACCGACTCCGGGGTGACCGGTCTTGTCGATCAGATCAAGGACGAATCTCTTTT
>CAYHGV010000024.1:0-33323 GCA_964356135.1 uncultured bacterium | reverse complement strand
TAAATACCAGGGTATATTGCATATTTTTCGATTTGGAATTTTGTTGTGTGAGGTTCAATTGTTTTATCATACGCTACAATTAAGAGGTCCCTGGCTAATAAAAATTTTTGTGTTAAATTAACTAATTCACCCAGATACTCCCTGACTGCTAATTTGTTCATTTTTTCTGTAAACGGTTCCTTATGCTCTTTTGATGTTTGTGCGAATTCTTCAAGTGTCATTTTGGGACTATCAGCAATCATACCTGTAACATAATTTATAGGAATTGAAAAATTAAGGTTTTGACCTTTAATAGATGAAGATGTTACTACTCCTATCACTTTCCCTTGTGTATTAAAAACAGGACTACCACTACTACCATGGGAAATTGGCGCACTTATTTGATGCAATTTATAACCTTTTTGAGTATCTCTTATACCACTTAACAAACCATCGGAGACAGAATTTTCTAACCCCTCAGGATTGCTAATTACATAGACCTTCTCTCCAACCTCAACATTATCAGAGTTAGCTAAAACGACTTTCGGTAAATTCCAGCCCTTAATTTTGATTATTGCGATATCTCTCTGAGGGTCATAGTCTATAACAGAAATATCTTCGTAAATATCCCCGTTCAGTAGTTTAATCGCGGCAGGATAGGCTCCTTCTATAACATGATAATTAGTAACTACTACTCCATTTTCACTAACAATAAAACCACTTCCTAATCCGACTATTTTGTTCTCTTCTTGGTAAGTTGCTATCATTACGACTGCTTTTCCATACTCGTTTTTAATCTGAACTGCTGTTTTTTCTTGAAAGGCGGTTAACGATGCAATTGCTAAGAGAAGAAATATTAACAGATTAGTTTTACTGATAGCAAAAAAGGGGGACTGACTATCTATGCCTTTATTGTTGATTGAGTATGGAGGAAAGCTAATTCCTTTATCCCCCGTTGAGTTCTCTCCGTTCATGATTTTTAATTTAACCAGTTTTACTTCTTTGTCAACAGGAAATTCATTCTTTCCTTCTGTCTGACTCCATAATTCGTAATATTCTAAACTATCCCTGTTCTTTCTTTTCTTAGCTCTCCAGGACTGTCAAAAGGGAAACCCTTCATCTCGAGGTACGCAACAAGTAAATGCTCTATAGAATCTAAGAAACAAGTAACCATTTCATTAACCTTAAGCATTGCTTCTTTTAGAGTCAAACCTATTTCTTTTATTATCTCTCCTACATGGCACGTAACAACTTCATCTGCTACTAATAGTCGTGCTTCTGCTCTTTTATCTGCAACTACAATACTGGAATTTTTCTCTCGTAACGTAGAAAGGCACTTTTTTATTGCTTCTTCGCCCTTGTTATAATGAAACACGGTGTTCCTTAAGGGAACCAAGAGTTTCTTCGTTAAAGAATTTTCGAATGGGATATAGTAATCATGGAGAATTCTAAGTTTTTCTTTGCCTTCATCAGAAAGATTTTGTATTATTTTTTTGAATTCTGGCTGATTTTCGACTGCATCCAATGTTTTTATTCCCTCTCGTAAATGGGAACAAAGGAGTCTAAATGAATAAAATGATTTTGCCACTGCTTCCTTTGAATCAAGCCTTTCTCGATCTATCAACCAGAGTTGGTAAATGTATATAAGATCATTCCAACTCATAAGTAGAGGAAAGATTAAATAGGAACCTCTGTCATCGTCTGGGAAATAATCCCCAATTTTAAAATTGAGAGTAATTTGGCGGGTTTCACCTTTGTCTATCATGACAATCTCCTTTTTCTTTTTTGATAAAGTTAAACTGGGGATGGGTTCGTTTTTGGAGGGAGAGGAGCGCTTCCTGTATTTTTCTTGTTGAATTAGCTGTATAGATTCGGGGTTTAGTGATTCCGTTCGACCATCTGGATGCAGTCGACCGGGCAGGCATCCCGGCATAAACCGCAGCCGGCGCAGTCATCGCGGACTATTTCGAGTTTGCCGTCAGCCATCCTGCGGGCGTTGAAGAAGCAGACCGGAATGCAATCGCCGCAGTCGGTGCACGCCGCACGGTCGGTCTTTTCAATGAATTTACCCTTATCGCAGGGAGATTCGCTGCCTTTGAAATACTCGCAGCAGTCGTCGCAGCAGAAGCAGATACCCTGGTCACGGGTACGGTCGTCTTCGTAGCGGAAGGGCCGGCTGACAAGGTGTTTTTCTTTGGCTTCCTTAAGAATACCGTTGACGAACTCGCGGTCAACTTCATGGAAGTTCGAGCCCGAGCCGGTCATACCGGCTTTATCAAAGAAGAGGCAGAGGTCCGCGCGCGAACGCTTGCAGCCGGGTCCGCCTTCACGGCAGCCGCAGTTCGAAACCCAGAAACGGTCGTGCTGATTAACGATTGCCTGCGCTTCTGCCAGGGTCGAGACGTAATGGAAGGAAGGTTGAGTACTCATATTTTCTTTATAACCCACCCCAGCGCCTCTGTCAAGCCACGGTTTTTGGAAGCTCCGGGAAAATAGGAAAATTATCATGAAATAAAAAAAGTACGAAATGGAGTTTTTAGACAAACTCGCTATCCCGATTTACCTCTTCAATAGAAAAGATGAGATTCTTCGCAGGCGGCTCGAAACGAGCTTCGCTCAGAATGACAAAGGGAGAGACTTGCTCAGAGCTTTCGTAAAACCGATTGACAATCTACGCTTTACGCTCTTTTCCGTACCTTCCGTGGTTAATTCTGCTTTTCATCTGTGTCCATTCGTGGTAAATCTTTCTCCTTTTGTTTCAATTTTGCATTTTACACTTTACATTTTTCATTACTTCTTAATTTCCTCTGCGGTTCAGTCCCTACGCTTTACGCTCTACGCCTTACTCTCTTTTCCGTGTCTTCAGTGGTTAATATCTGTGTTTATCCGTGTTTATCTGTGGTTAAATTTTCCGTATCTTCAGTGTTCTCGGTGGTCGAATTAATCCGTGTTAATTCGTGGTTAATTCTTTATCTGGGTCGGCACCGGAGGTGCCGAAATCTGTGGTAGATCTTTTTTCTTTGTGATCTTTGTGTGCTTTGTGGTGTAATCTTCTTTTTACTTATTTGACAATCGTCGCAAATTTGCGATAATGCACTATGTTTTTCGAAGTCGAATCGTTTATCGGCGAAAGGCGGCGGCTTGAGCAATAACGAGAAAACCGTGACGATCATCGGCGCCGGCCCGGCCGGTATCGCGACCGCGATTCAGCTCAAACGGATGGGGATCGGTTTCACCCTTTTCGAGAAGAACGAGGTCGGCGGCCTTTTGAAAAACGCCAACCTTGTGGAAAACTATCCGGGATTTCCATCGGGTATTACCGGTGTGGCTCTCGTCGACCTTTTCAAGCGGCAGCTCCGCAAAGCGAATATTACTGTGCGGAACGAGGAAGTCAAAAAGCTCGATTTTGTAGGGGGAAGGTTTTTAGTCGAAACATCGAGCGAGCCACTTCGGTCGCGGCTGGTCGTGATCGCCTCCGGAACCAAGCCGAAGGAGATTACCGGTTTAGAGATACCGGCTGCGGCACGGAAAATGATTTTTTACGAAATCCACCCCCTCAAAAAAATTGCCGGCAGGAAAATCGTCGTCGTCGGTGCGGGTGACGCTGCATTCGATTATGGACTGAGCCTAAGTAGGAAGAACGAAGTTTTCATCATCAACCGGGGAGAGAGAACGAAGTGTCTGCCGGTGCTTTTAAAAAAGGTGGCGGCATCGCCGCGCATAACTTACATGAAGAATATCGCCATCGCCGGCATTGCCGGCGATTCGAGAGAAAGCGTCCGAATAGAATGCAGAAGCCGAAAAGGTTTTGTGATGCTTCGCGCCCATTTCGTCGTCTTTGCCATCGGCCGTAAGGTCGAGCTCGATTTTTTGGCGAAAAATATTACCGGCCAGAGCGAGCGGCTCCAGCGTCGCCGGTTTCTTTATCTGGTCGGAGACGTTCACGGGAGGTTTGCACGGCAGACGGCGATCGCGGTCGGCGACGGGGTCGGGGCGGCAATGGCGATCGGACGGAAGCTCTGCAAGGATAAACGGTGAAGGTTTTTGCCTCGGCGGGCAGAGACGACATCGCAACGGTCTACCTCGCCCGGATGGATGGAGAAAAAGCGGTGGAATTTGTGGAAGCGGTCGAGCCGGCCGTGCCCCGCTCGAAGAAGTGGGTTTTGATCGTATCAACGCTCTTCGGCTGTCCGGTTCGGTGCCGGATGTGCGATGCCGGCGGCACCTATCAGGGGAGACTCACGAGAGAAGAGATTTTTTCCCAGATAGATTTTCTCATCGAAAAACGTTTTCCGGACGGCTCGATTCCGGTCGAGAAGTTCAAAGTCCAGTTTGCCCGGATCGGCGAGCCCGCTCTTAACCCCGAGGTCATCGCCGTCCTGGAAGAACTGCCCTACCGCTACCGCGCGCCGGGATTGATGCCGTGCATCTCGACGGTTGCGCCCGAGGGCACCGACGATTTTTTCCGCGCCCTGCGGGCGGTCAAAAGGGAGAAATACCGGGCGGGTAAATTCCAGTTCCAGTTTTCGATCCACACCACGGACGAGACGGTTCGGGATTGGCTTATGCCGGCAAAGAAATGGAACTTTGAAAAGATCTCCGGCTACGGCGAAGAGTTTTACGAACCGGGCGACCGGAAGATAGTGTTGAACTTCGCCCTTGCCGAAAACATGCCGGTCGAAGTCGCCGTCCTCTTGCGTCGGTTCGACCCGGAAAAATTTTTAATCAAGATTACTCCGATCAACCCGACCTACCAGGCGATCGAGCATAGCCTCTCAACCTACATCGATCCCAACCGGAGCGATAAGGAATACGAAGTGATAGGAGAGCTGCGCCGGGCAGGGTATGAGGTGATCGAGAGCATCGGCGAGGTGGAGGAGAACTACATCGGCAGCAACTGCGGACAGTACTTGATCAAGCATTTGAAATCGGAAAAACAGATTAAGGACGGATACACCTATACGGTTCGGGAACATTCATAAATCAAACGGAGCTTATGGGGGCTCGAACAAGGGAAGGTCGCAGCTGTTAGATTATTTCCGTGCCTTCTGTGGTTAATTATATCTGTGACGCCTCGCTTCCGGAGCGCCATCTGTGGTAAATTTGTTTCTCAGTTTTCTTTGTGGTTTAATTTCTTATTCGTGTCCATTCGTTGCCAAATTATCTTTTTCCTATTCCCTCTGCGGTTCAAGCCCTACTCTTTACGCTCTATGCCTTACTCTCTTTTCCGTGTCTTCCGTGTCCTCAGTGATTGAATTAATTCGTGTCAATTCGTGGTAAATTCTTTATCTGGGTCGGCACCGGAGGTGCCGAAATCTGTGGTAGATCTTTTTTTTGTGATCTTTGTGTGTTTTGTGGTGTAATCTTCTTTTTACTCATTTGACAATCGCCGCAAATTTGCGATAATGCACTATGTTTTTCGAAGACGAATCGTTTATCGGCGACGAAGAAACGCCAGTCAAAGGAAAGGGGCAGCAGCTGGTGCGCAGGCTGCTGCCCTATTTTAAACCCTACTGGCGGAAGATTACGGTTGCTGCCTGCCTGCTGATCTTTTCAACCGCCCTTTCGCTGTTCGGGCCGCTGTTGCTTCGCCACGCGATCGATATCGACATTAAGACCGGCAGCGTCTACGGTCTTGCCCGGACCGCGATTATCTATCTCGTGCTTCAGCTTACGATTTTCCTTATCGGCTATTTCCAGCGGATTCAACTGGCGATGGTCGGCGAGCGGGCGACCGCGGACATCAAAGAGAGTCTGTACCGGCACACCCTGAATTTGCCGATGGGTTTCTTCGATAAAAATCCGGTCGGCCGGCTGATAACCAGGGTCGAGAGCGATACCGAGGCACTGAAAAATCTTTTCACGACCTCGACCGTGGTGCTGGCGCAGGATTTTGTCCTGTTGGTGGGGATGTCGGTGGTGATGGGACTGGTCAACTACAAGCTCTACCTGATGATCCTCGTTCTCCTGCCGCCGTTCGTCTTTGCGTTTTTCTGGTTTCAGAAACGGATCCGGCCGATCTACCGGAAGATCCGCAAAAAAGTCGCCGAGATTAATAACTTCATCAATGAAAGTTTAAAAGGGCTGCCGGTCATTCAGGCATTCTACCAGCAGTCGAACTTTGCCCAGAAGATCGACCGTCTGAACAAAGATAAATACGACCAGGAAGTAGTGGCGATGAAACTCTGGTATCGGATCTGGTTTTTAGTCGATTTGGGTGAGGTGTTGGGGTTGGTGCTGGTGTTAGGATTCGGCGGATTCTGGGCGCTGCGCGGCTGGATTACGATCGGAACTCTGGTTTTATTTGCAAGCTATATCACCCGGCTGTTTATGCCGCTGCGCGGACTGTCCGACCAGCTGAACGTGATGCAGCGTGCATTCGCTTCGGCCGAGCGTATCTTTGGACTGTTCGATACCACACCGGAAGAAGAGGTGGCAGCCGGTTCACTGCCGGTCACACTTTCTTCAGGCATCGAATTCTCGAACATCAATTTTGCCTACGAAGGACGGGAGGTCGTCTTGAAGGACATCAGCCTTCGGATCGTTCGGGGGGAAAAGGTGGCGCTGGTGGGTGAAACCGGTGGCGGCAAGACCTCGATCGTCAGCCTGTTGTTGAAATTCTATACCCCCCAGGAAGGCACAATTCTGATTGACGGCACTGATCTGGCCACTATTCCGCGCCATGACCTGCGGCGCCAGGTCGGTTTTGTCCCCCAGGATGTGATACTGTTTCCCGGGTCGGTTATGGATAATCTCCGGCTTTTTGACGATACCGTTACCGAAACTGCCGTCTATTCGGCGGCAAACCGGGCGAAGATTCATGACCGGATTCTCGCTTTTCCCCAGGGCTACGAGACAAACCTCGTCGAGCAAGGGATAAATCTTTCTCTGGGCGAACGTCAGCTCTTAGCCTTTGCCCGGGCGCTGGTCTTGAATCCGAAGATTTTAATCTTAGACGAAGCGACTTCTTCGGTTGACCCCCATACCGAGCGGTTAATTCAGGACGGCTTAAAAGAACTGTTGAAGGGAAGAACCGGCATCATCATCGCTCACCGGCTGGCAACTATTCAGATGGTCGACCGGATTATCGTCGTGCACAAAGGAAGGATTATCGAGGAAGGCAACCATCGGGAACTGTTACGCAAGCGCGGTTATTATCATCGGCTGTATCGATTGCAGTACCTGGCGGCGTGACGATGATAGGGCTCTCAATAAAATCTATCGACTATGCTTATCGTCACGCCGGGCGCTTGAAGATGATGGGGCCTGCTATAAAATCGATCAGCTATGGTTATCTTCAAGCCGGGCGCGTGACGATGCCAGGGTTCTCAATAAAATCTATCGACTATGCTTATCGTCACGCCGGGCGCTTGAAGATGATAGGGTTTACTTATAGATCAAATGATAGAGTTTATCTTCAAGCCGAGGGCAGCGTAATGTTAGGTACCGGTTACGGTAACGAAGCCCGTATCGTGGTGCGGCTGACGGTAAGGGTAACGACGAACACCATGACCCGTAACCGAAACGGGCATCGGCGGGCTAAAACAGCCCGAGACCTTAGCCATTTTCTCTCTGGTCAATCCGATATTCGCCAATGAGATTGCTACTCGATTTCTGGAAAAAGAAGAAATTACTCCTGTTGTTTCTCGTTCTGTTCACTGCGGTGTCGACCGCCGTCACCTTGACCTTCCCCTATATTTTGCGCTTCATCATCGACGGCATCCAGAATCGCTTAGCCGTCGATAAACTTTTGACCTATGTGGCGATACTTTTGGGGTTCGGCCTTGTCCGTTCGGTCTTCTCGGCGTTGTTGCCGATGTCGCGCGGTCGGACCAACGAGGTGTTCATGTGGTTCACCCGCTCAAGGGTCTTCGGGCGGATTCTCGGGATGGGCCACCGCTTCGCCAACCGCTTCCCGGCGGGCGATGTCATCGAGCGGCTGGATCAGGATCTGGGTGAGCTCTCCTGGTTTTCCTGTTCGGGAATATTCAGGCCGGTGGAAGCGGTTTTCACGATCGTCTTTGCATTGATTATTTTAATCAAACTCAATCCGCTCTTGACTTTGATTTCGGTGCTGCCGGTGTCGATCGCGGTTGTGGTCTGGCTGCGACTCGGGCCCTTGATCTACAAATGGTACCGGCAGTGGCGCGAGAAGATATCCCTGGTCAACAGCCTTTTGGAATCGTCCTTTTCCGGGATTAAGCTCGTCAAATCCTATACGATGGAAGAACGCTCTGCCCGGCGGGTGCGCACGCTGCTCAATGAGCGGATTACGAGCGCGGTCCGGGTGGTGAAAGCCGAAGCGCTGATCGGCGTCTGGTTCAGCGGGGTGGCGGAATTAGGGATTCTCCTCATCCTCTGGATCGGCGGAATCCTGGTGATCAAGAGCCGGCTGACGATCGGTGAGTTTGTCGCCTTTAATGCCTATATTCTGATGCTGATCACGCCGATGTTCGACATCGGTAATTTTTTCGTTGCCGGTCAACGGGCGCAGGCGGGAGCAGAAAGAATTTTGGAGCTTAAAAACCATAAACCGGAAATTGCCGATGCCGGGGGCGGTCGCCGACCGCCGGATTCGGGTGCAATCGCATTAACCGGGGTCGGTTTCCGCTATGACGAGAAAGGGAAAGAAATTTTGCGCACTATCGAGATGGAATTAAAGCCGGGTCGGAAGATCGGCATTGCCGGCACGGTCGGTTCCGGCAAAAGCACCATTATCCGTCTCCTGTTGCGGCTGGCCGAACCTTCCCCGGGAGAAATCAGTATCGATGGGGTGAACATCAAAGATATTACATTGTCCGGGTTGCGCAGTCTTTACGGCTATGCACCTCAGGAGCCGATGCTGTTTTCGGATACGATTCATAATAACATTACCTTCGGTCGGCAGGTTGATGAAGAGCGGCTCAATCAGGTGTTACGGGTTGCCCAGTTAGCGGAAGAGCTGAAACAATTTCCCGCGGGCTCGAAAGAGCTGATCGGTGAGCGAGGGTTGAAACTCTCGGGCGGGCAGAAGGAACGGGTAGCGATCGCCCGGGCACTCATCGCCCGACCGCGGATTATCATCTTCGACGATGCAACCTCAAGCCTCGACGCCGAAACCGAGAAGAAGCTGATTAATGATTTGTTAGCCGACCGGCAGGATGCAACACTCGTCATTATTTCCCATCGCTTATCGGTGCTGGCGGTCTGCGATACGGTCTATGTGCTCGACAAAGGTGAGATTGTCGAATCCGGTACCCACGAAAAACTTCTTGCCCGGCGCGGGCTCTACCACAAGCTCTATCAGCACCAGTTGATGGCAGAAGAGTTGGAAAAGGTGTAGCCGGACGAACGAGCGATCATGAACCACACTCTCGGGCAAAGAAATTTTGGAGAAATTCTCAGCGAGACCTTCACCATTTATGGGAATCATTTCTTACCGCTTGCCGCAATAGCGGCAATTGCCGTGGTCGGGTGCCGGATTTTATTGTTGGTGGCATCGGTGGCCATGACCGTAGCGGTGATCGTCGGGGGAATCGTTATCGGCTTCGCGCTACCGGTAGTTATTATTCTCTTGGTTACGATCATTGTGGTTTATTCCATGATGGATGGCGCTTTAATTTACGCTCTATCCGAGCAGTACGTTCAGCCACCAATCAGTTTTGGTCGCGCCTACCGTTGTGCCTGGAGCCGACGGGGTCCGCTGATCGGCTCGGTGCTTTTATATTTTTTAGCCGTCTTTGCCCTGGCAATTACTATTATCGGCATCCCGGCTGCAATCTACTTTGCGATCCGGTGGTCTTTTATCCGCCAGGCGATAGTAGTGGAGGGGTGTGGCATCAAGGCTGCTTTCGCACGGAGCTCGGCCCTGGTCAGAGAGAACTGGTGGCGGGTGCTGGGTATTTTACTGGTGACCGGTCTTATCGGAGGGGCGATTACCGCTCTTTCGGGAATCGTGCCGATCGTCGGCTCAATAATCGGGGCGATAATGTCGGTGCCAATTACCGTCGCTATTACCACCCTGCTCTATTACGATCTGCGGGTCAGAAAAGAAGGCTACAATCTTGAGACCCTGGCAGCAGAAGTCCACCTGCCGATGAAGAACGATGCGGTCGGAACCGGAAATCTCTGAGGAATTAATTTCCATGATGGAGTCCGCTCCCGACCAAAAAGGAGAATAATTTTGCTGACCCTCAGTGATGTTGAATACAGCATCGGCGAACGGAGACTGTTTTCCGGGGTCAGCTTTAATATCAATCCTCACGACCGGTTCGGTTTGGTCGGCCCGAACGGCTCGGGTAAGACGACATTCTTGCGAATCATCAAAGGCGAACTTTCACCGGATGCGGGCACGATCCAGCAGGCAAAAGGGATTATGGTCGGCTATCTCCCCCAACAAGAGCTGGTGTTACAGGGCAATACGTTACTCGATGAGGTGCTGAGGGATTTTAATGTCGCCGTAAGACGGTTGTCGACTTTACAGAAACAAATCGGCGAGAATCCCGAATCTGCGGAACTGGTCGAAGCCTACCAAAAAGCCGAACAGGCATTTTCTCATCTCGGCGGTTACGAATACGAGCATACCGCCTATCGCGTCATCGCCGGCTTAGGGTTTGCCCAGTCCGATTTCAACAAACGGATTGAGGAATTTTCCAGCGGCTGGCAGATGCGGGCAGTGCTGGCACGAATTCTTTTGAACCGGCCCAACCTTTTGCTCCTCGATGAGCCGACCAATCACCTTGATATCGAATCGATTTTTTGGCTCGAAGATTATCTCGTGAACTTTCGCGGGGCGATCGTGCTCATTACCCATGACCGGTATTTTTTGGACAAGATTCTCCAGACGACCCGCGGCAGCTATGGGATTCTGGAAATTGAATTTGGTGAATTCAGGAAATACCACCAGTATTATGCCGGTTATATCCAGGAGGCTCGGCTGCGGAAACAACGGTTAATCAAAAAAGCGGCAGAACAGGAACAGCAGATCGCCGAACTGAAAGATTTCATCGCCCGCAACAAAGCGAACAAAAAGAAGGCGAAGGTGGTGAGGAGCCGCGAAAAACAGATAGAGAAAATGGAAATAATCGAGGTCGAAGCAGAACGGAAGAAAATCCAGGTGCGGTTTCCGGTCGAGCCGATTTTTGCCCGCCAGATGGTTGAGCTCAAGCAGATCACAAAGAGCTATGACGGCAACACTGTTTTCAGCGGTGTCAGCTTAGCAATTACCGGCGGTGAGAAGATTGCGCTGGTCGGCAAAAACGGCGCGGGCAAATCGACCCTCTGCCGGATCATTGCCGGCAGTGAACCGTTTGACCAGGGCGAACGCAAAGTAAGCGAACGATTGAAGATCGGCACGTTTTCCCATGAAATCATGCAGAATCTCGTGGCGACCAACACGGTGATCGAAGAAGTGGCACTGGACGCTTCGGATGAAGTCAGTCTGAATTTGCGGGGGTTTTTGGGTATGTTTCTTTTCTCGGGCGACGATGTGCTCAAAGAGGTCGGGGTGCTCTCGGGCGGGGAAAAGACCCGACTGGTGGTTTTGAAAACGATGCTTGCGCCGTCCAATCTCCTCGTCCTGGATGAGCCGACCTATCATCTTGACCAGGAATCGGTCGAAGCGATAAAAGAAGCAATTCAATCCTATGACGGGACGGTGATCATCGTCACCCACGAGCGGGATTTGATTGCCGATTGTGCGACCCGGATTATCGAGCTCAAAGACGGCAGATTGTATGATTATCCGGGTGACTATCAGTATTATCTCTGGAAAAAAGGGAAGGTGACGCCACAAAAAACAGGGAAACCCACAACGACTGCCGCTGCGGTATCTCCGGCCGAACGAATTAAAAAAGCAATTGTCGAGAAAGAGGCGCGCCGTACCCGGTTGCGCGAGATCTTTGCCCGTCCGGGTTTTATGAACGACCTGAAAAAGGCGAAAAAATTTTTTGATGAATATAACCGGCTGACCCAAGAAATCGAAGAACTGGACAAGAGTCAGCATGAAGGGGAATAGCGACAGTCGAGTAAAGGTGCTGAGACCTCTGGGAAAACATTTTTTAACCACAAAGGGCACTCCCCATTAGATATACATAATGAAGGTAATTAAACCAGGTAATCTAATGGGGCAAGCACACAAAGGAAAAGATTTTAAAAATTGATGAATTATAAGAATTCCGTCTTTGCGCTCTTTGTGGTAAAGAGTAGTTTTTCAGTGGGTTCGTGCTTTTCACTTGACACCGGGGGCAGGTGTTCTATAATTGACGCCCTATGGCTAATGCTGTTTTTTTTACTACTTTGGGGCAAACCATGAGTCCCACTTACTGTTTCATACCGGAGTCTTGCCCCGGCAGGAAGTTCGGATGGCATCTTTTAGTTGAGAACCGGTTGGAATCCGAGTTGACTCTGCCCGCCTAATCCCCTAAAAATGTGCATTTTATGGATACTGGTGTTCAATATTTTATTATAACCCCGGCTCAGTTCTGTTTGGGGAGACGACCGCTATGACCCTGGGCGAGCCAAAAATCAAACTGCGACGGGAGGTGAGTGTCTGGGGTTCGTTTACCTGGGGCTATGCCGATGTCGGCGCCGATGTCTATGTAGCATTAGGGTTGGTGATGGCGGCGGCTCAAGGTGCAACACCGTTAGCATTTGCGATTGCGGGTATTATATACGTTTTTGTCGGTCTGGCTTACACCGAAATGGCGGCGGCATATCCGATCGCGGGCGGAGGGCAGTACTTCACCCTGCGCGGTTTGGGCGATTTCTGGGGATTTTTGACCGGTGCAGCCCTGATGTTGGACTATACGGTCGATATCGCCCTGTTTGCAATAGCGTCCGCCGGGTATATCAACTTTTTCATTCCTGCCGCACGCACCTTCGCGGTGACGATCGGCCCGTTTCATAATCTCAATCTGATCTGGCTCGGTGAGGCGATGGTGCTCATCGCTTTCCTCGCAGTGCTCAATACCAAGGGAATTCGGGAGTCGTCGTTTTTCAATGAAATCCTGGGCGCGTTGGATATGGTGATGGAAACATCGATCATCGTTATTGGATTTGCTTTTGCCTGGCGTCCGGAATTGTTTCTGCATCAGTGGCATACCCAGTTTCCGCCAATGAAACAGTTGCTCTACGGAGTAACAATCGCCGTTATCTCCTATGTTGGTCTCGAATCGGTATCCCAGTCGGCACAGGAGACGGTTCGGCCGGCAACGGTAATTCCCCGAACCTCGCTGGCACTAATTGTCATCGTGCTCTTGTTCGCAATGGCATTTCCGACGGTGTCGTTGGGAATTGTGCCCTGGCAGGATATTGCTGCCCGGACGGGTGATCCGGTGGCGCTGTTGGCGTCGAAGTTGCCGTTTGTCGGTTTCTTAGCCGGGCCGGCAGCAGCGGTGCTGGCGGCGACGATTGTCCTCATCTCGGCGAATACCGGCGTGATGGGGTCAAGCCGACTGGCGTACAGTATGGCTCATTTTGGACTGATCAGTGATTGGCTTTCCCATGTCCACCCCACGTTTCGGACACCGGTTCGAAGTATCATTTTTTTCTCCGGAGTTGCAGCAGCGGAAGTGCTCTTCGGCTTTTTGAGCGGCAAGGGGGCGCTCGACACGATGGCGAATATGTATGCCTTTGGCGCAATGCTCGCCTATTTTTTGAGTAGTCTGGCATTGATTACGTTGCGCTTCAAAGAACCGCACACGCCTCGACCCTATAAGGTGCCTTTGAACATTCGCCTGGGAGAAGTGGAATTTCCGATTATCGGAGTTCTCGCCGTTTTGGGAACCGGTGTAATGCTCGGGCTGGTGCTGTGGACGCACAGCATTGCCCGGATCATGGGGCCGTTATGGATCGCCCTGTGGATTGCCTATTATGTCTGGTATCGGCGCCGGATGAAACGGCCGGTATTCAAGAATATCGAGCGCGACTGGGCAACCGAGCAATTGGAAATTCTCGCCGACACCGGCGAGTGGGAACTCTATGAACAGTACCGGAACGAGCTCGAGCGCCGTCGGCGGGTAGGCAAGTGATTGACGGCGCGGATACCGGTAAGCGGCAACCGACTGTCCGGTTGGTGTGGCTGCGAAAGATCACCTCCGGGTTACTGATGGTGGTGGGCGCGGTCGTGTTGATTCGCGGAGTCGGTCATAGTATCCAGAACCATCTGGGCGTCGGTCCGTTCATCCAGACGGGAGTGGTCGGGGTTCTGGTTTTTGCACTCGGCCTTGCCCGCTGGCGCTTCTGGCGGGATCGGTAGTAACGATGGGTCATCCGATCGGTGTCCTCGTGGCATTCGGTTTCGTTATCACGCTCGGCTTGACGCTGTTTCGGATGCTGCGATTGCCGCGGCCGCTTTCGCAGGAGGCGGCGCGCGCGGTCTATTCGGTCCAAGCCACCCGCTGCATCGTCGTCCCGATTCTCGATCTGTTCTACACCGAGCGGGCGACCGAGCTGGCGTGCCGGCTGGGACGGCGGCAGCATGCTTTGATTGTGCTCGCCTATATCGTCGAAGTGCCGCGGCTCTTGATTTTAGAGGCGACGTTGCCGCCCGAGGTCGAGGAACGGGCAAAGAAGGCATTGACTCATGCCCGAAGCATTGTTGAGCGACATAATCTGAAAGCGGTAACGGCGACGGTGCGCACGCGGGAAGCGGATGAGGGCATCCGGCGGGCGGTGACAACCTATCAGGGCGATGTCGTTGTCCTTGGCATGCATGTGATCGAAAGCAAAGTTCCGGGAATCTTTACCCGCACCGCTTCGGCTCTGCTCCAGCACCCGCCGTGCGAAGTGCTGATCGACAGTGTGGTTGGTTAAATTCGATGGAAAGAGTTTGTAAACCACGGAAGACACTGAAGACATGGAAAAAATATTTGATGTGGCGCGTCCAAATTTGAGAATGGACGCGCCATAGATTGAATCCGCCATGCACCTTGGCGGATGAAATCAACCACGGATGAACACGGAGGGTTTAAACCACTGAAGACACAGAAAGATTATTGTTTTGATTCCGTGTCCTCGGTGCTTTCCGTGGTTAAAATACTTACTGAGGAGGTAATTGAAAAATGCATGTGATCATTTTAGGCTGTGGCCGGGTCGGATCGACGCTCGCTTTGATGCTCGACCGCGATAATCATGCGGTCAGTATCGTCGATAAGGATCCGGATTCATTCCGCCGGTTGGGTGAACATTTTCGCGGCCGCACCGTTGCCGGTTGGGGTATTGATGCCGATGTTCTTCTGGAAGCCGGTATTGAAGGTGCGGACGCGTTTGTCGCGGTAACGAACGGCGACAACACTAATATTATGGCGTCGCAGATTGCCAAAACCCTGTTTGGGGTGCCGCAGGTCCTGGCGCGGATTTATGATCCGTTGCGGGCACAGGTCTATCGGGAATTTGATATCGAAACGATTTGCTCGACAACCCTTTCGACCGGACTGCTTTTTGACCGGTTGTTCGGCCGGCCGTTTCAGCCGGTAGCGGATTATCTGGAGCTGACCAAGCAGATGCAACGGTTGTACGCTGCGGATTTACCTGCGCCGGACCAGGTTGCAGCACGGCGCGCGAGCGGTGAAGGCAGGCGTCCCGGTTATATCATCGTTACCGGTGGAGGTAAAGTCGGCTATCACCTTACCCGGGCGTTGCTCCACGAAAAATACGAGGTCCTCTTGGTTGAAAAACGCTCCCAGGGGTATCTGGCACTGCGCGAAGAACTGGGCGATTCGGCGTTCCATGGCGATGCCTGCGAAATCCGGACGATGGTGCGGATGGGAATGGAACGGGCGGATTTAGTCGTTGCCGTAACCGGCGATGACGAGGACAATCTCGTTATCTGCCAGGTCGCCAAGCGCTGGTTCGGGGTGCCGCGGGTTATCGCCCGGGTCAACACCCCGCACAATGAAGAGATTTTCCGAACGCTCGGTGTGAATGAGACGATTAACGCAACGACCCTGCTCTTCCGGCTGATTGAGCAGGAAGTTGCAACGACTGAGCTGGTGCATCTGTCGCTGTTACGCAAAGGCAGCCTCGAAGTCGTCGAAGTCGACCTGACGCCGGCGTCGCCGGTCGTCGGTAAGGTGGTGCGCGAAATGACCTTGCCCGCAGGATGTTTGCTGGTAGCGGTCGTGCGCGGCAGACAAGCGCAGATCGTCACCGGTGAAACGGTTTTGCAAGCGAGCGATGTCGTGGTGGCGTTAGCCGAGCCGGGAGCGGTTCCAGGCTTGCATCAAGCGCTGCTGGGGTAGTTGAGGTTTCATCGATTATTTTAGTGAGTAATTTTTAGGTATTTATTTGATCCTTAGAAGTAGTCCGATTTATACATTGTTGAAATTCAATCCTATTCCATAGTTCCAATAAACAAGAGGTGGGCGACAATGAACATCAATTTCAACTAGACCTTGACAACCTTCTTTTTTCGACTACAATAAAAATGAGGTTTTCGATGAATATAGGTCGAGGAATATGCAAGCACAGACTCTCTCTCTCTCGAGATAATAATTGGTTTTATAGTTGCCAATCCTTCAGGTGAAGCGATTGCAGGCATACTGACCCTCCGGGAGATAGCCTGGAGGGGATTATGGACATAAACCTGCTAAATTTTTGCACCTGAAGGGGGTGACAAATGTTGAGTAAATTGTTTAGGTTCTTAGTAATTCTAATAGTTCCTGCCCTCTGGGCAGTGGAACCGACCACGATAAGCCCCTACGGGCGTTGCCTTACCTATAGCGCCCCTGTTGGACAAAAGCTATCGCCTGACCTCAAGACCATCCTTGATACCCTTTCAACCGGGGCCAGGACCCGGGTTATCATCACCCTGGCGCGCCAGGCAGACCTTTCCGGGTTTCCCCGGGAGGCGAAAGCCGAAATGGTCGCCTTTCTGAAAGAGTTTGCCCGATTAGAGCAGGCTGATATCAAAGCCTATCTTAATACCTGCGGGAAAAAGGTAACCAAGGTCGAGCCGTTCTGGGTTTTCAACGGCTTAGTGATGGATGCCTCAAGGGATGTGATTGAGGCTATTTCGGTCTGGAGAGATGTCGGTTGCATCGGAGAGAACCGGATAATCCAACATGACCCTATGCCCTCAGAACTCAAGCCAAACACCCTTTTTACTACCGATTACCCATGGAACATTTCGAAGATTCGTGTTCCTGAAGTCTGGAACCGCCAACCCCGCGGTTACACCGGACTCGGCATCGTGGTGGGGAATATGGACTCCGGAGTGAGGGTCAGCCATGAAGTCCTAACAGGAAAATGGCGGGGAGAAGGTCAACTTGACCCGGAGAATCACTGGTTCGATGCCGTGGAGGGGAGACCCACGCCCTTCGATTGCGATGAATTAAGTCCGATTCAGGGTCATGGGACGATGACTATGGGCATCATGTGCGGCGGAAATGAAGGCACTCCAAGTATTGGGGTCGCTCCAGATGCGAAGTTCATCTGCGCAAGGGCTTTCTGGTGGGATGAAGGACTAAATATGTTGCTTTCTGATGACGAGAAAGTGAGCTCTTGCATTCAGTGGTATGCTGAGCTTTGGGGTAAGCCAGAGCCAAGGGGTGCCGATGTCATCAACCTCTCCTTCGGTGATAATTTTCATAAGCAATTTCCTACTCACTGGTTTAGCCTGAGAAATCTCCGTGACCTGGGAACTATCCCGGTTTGTGCTGTCGGCAATACCACAGACGGACCCTATGTAAAGCGCCCAGCTAATTACCCGGTAGTGATTGGAGTGGGTGCTACAACAGAAAGTGATTATAAGGCGGATTTCTCGTGTATAGGACCAGCGCCTGAAGAATATCCGTATACAGTCGAGGATGATTGGGGGCGTCCGGACTGGAATTTAATCAAACCTGATATTATGGCGCCAGGAGGTAGTATCCATAGTAATAACAATGAAAGCGACTATTCATACTGCGACGGCAGCGGTACTTCTTTTGCGGCTCCCCATGTAGTTGGCTCCATCGCCCTGATGCTTGAAGCGATACGCTCAAGGTGTCCGAGCCAAAGCCAAGCCTATAGGAAAGTCTACAATCTCCTGCTGGATAACAGTTACCACCTGCCCGATACTACTTATCCCAACTACAGGTTCGGCTGGGGTCGGGTTGATGCTCTGGATGCGGTCAATGCCGCCGTGCAAGACCTGCCGAGCTGGGAATACTCCTGGTCACCTCATGCCACCGCCTTCAATTATAACCGTCACCTTTCGGTGACGGCGGTTCCGTTACCCCGACCCGGTTCGAACTGGAAGTATTGGTTTGCCTATGAATCCGGTGACACAATTTACGAAACCCACTGGACCGAAGGATATCTTAACCGCTCCGAACCCGAAACGGTAGCGGTGGGTGAGTTTCCAGGACTGGCAACAAAGGAAATCGTAGCGCCAGGGGAAGCAGTATATCATGGCATCTTCTACCTGAATGATAAATTTCCCTATCTGGCACTGCATTGCCTTGATAATGTGTGGAGGTTTTTCCCGTGCTTAGACGAAGTACATCCCCTTGGTTTTAATCGGGATGATGTTGAATGCGGACCCGTAAGCGGGGTGTTTGGATCATTCGTAGGCTCATACCAAAATCATATTCTCAAAGGTGCTGTGGTATTTCCCCTTAGAAGGCTCAACTCCGTCGGAGGTAATCCGACTGTCTCGTCATACATTGTCTTCGTTTCTGGTGCTTACAATTCCCAGAGCCATCAGTTCACAATAGCTGAACCGGTTATTCTTGATAGCTACTTGAGTTGGCCAGACCAAACCTGCGAGAATTGCTGCATTGCCGTGACACCGGGCGATATTTACCATGTCGTCTGGGAGAAATATAGTGCAAACTTTCCCCCTCCATTAGGTGATGTATCTGACATCTTCTATAAGGTGCGAGGCGTAAACGGACAATGGCTTGGTCCGGTCAATCTCTCGGCTTATTCAGCGGGTGGTTATTCTGATGTAATTCGTTCCACCCATCCTTTTGTTGAGGCTTATGGCTACAAGGTATTCGTCACCTGGGCTGAGGGGAATACAAACAAAACGGTGGTTCAAAGATACCGATATGTGAACGAGCCGAACATTAATATCTGGGTGCCAGCTCTCTCAGGAATCCCTACTCCAATCAGCTTGTCTGGATATTCTTCAGACTACCCTACCAAGAGCACCTCTGCATACACCACCTGGATGCAGTGTGATAACCCGGATGGCAATTGGGATATCTGGTTTGACTACCGGCTGGATTCGGGGTATCAAGAGCAGGCGATTATTTCAGACCCTTACAACCTCGACAACTGCCGATTTCCACACGCTTGTCCCTGGGTATTTCCCAACGATATATACTTCGGCACAATTTGGACCCAAGGAGATAATATACCCTACTGGATGCCTTTCGACCTGAGCCAGTTTTCGCCGCCACCCCAGCTATTCGCTAACGCTTCTCCTCATCCAGATTACCCCCTCATCTACTACCGGACAGAACTCGGCGACTCGCTCCCTTCTCCCTATTGCCTGAAGCGAACCGGTTTCGAACATTCCCGCAATCATAAGGTAGATTATGGCTCTCAACTTATCTACAAACTTCCTTATCTTGATCAGTCTAAATTTTACCTACTTCGGGCTGTAGTTTATACCGCCTTTCAGTCTGAATTTTCTACTAATTATCAGCAGCAGTTCAGCCTTGATAAGCTCGTCGATACCACCATCACCTACCAAGCGGGCAGACCCGAAACTGTAGATATCTGGATTCGACCTGACCTTCAGCAGGACAACCAGATCATTCTCGAAGTCACCGGAACCAGCAAGCTCCCTGCCTATCTCGAAGAAATAAGAATGTATCAATTTGACTGGGTTGATAAGCTTCTAATTGAACCGCAAATCACTGGAGTTGAAGGAAGCACAATTAACCCTGTCCCGTTCTTCCAGATAATTCCAAGTCCCTCCAGCCGGGCTCCGGAAATCCGCTATCAACTCTCTGAAAATCAGAGTCAAATCAGCCTGAAGGTCTACGATGTCTCCGGCCAAATGGTTCGGGATTTCTCTAAGACCATGAGCCGAGAACTTGGGGTCCATTCAATCCGATGGAATGGTAAGGATGGACAGGGAAAAACCCTTCCCGCAGGTTTCTACTTCTTTCAACTCGAGACCAATGCAACTAAACTAAATCGTAAGGTCGTGCTTGTAAGATGATAGACTTTAATGGGAGGGAGGCATTAAGCCTCCCTCCCACTGGAGGATAGAGGTGATAAAAATTTTAACTTCAATAGGAATTTTGACTTTCTCTTTTCGATTTGTTGCGGGTTATGAATTTAACCAGATCGCTTCGATTGCAGAGGGAGTAAGAGCAGGTGGTGATGAACCTATTGATGCCGGAGATACAAATCACAATGGGTTAAATGAAATAATTTTTCGGGCATATAGGGAGGATATTGGGAAAAATGTAATAGAAATCTATGAATACCGAGACAGTAGCAAATATGAAGAGGTTCGTGTTGATACAATGGAGTTTTATTTTGGTGGTATATACGATATGGATAAAGATAATTTAAGCGACTTGGTGGGGACAACAAGTAAAGAACCATGGAATGTATATTGGGTTCAAACCCGGGAAAGTCCAACTTATAATGATTATCCATCGGTAGTATCCTGGGAGGCGAAACGGGATTCGGTTGATGTGTTTAGTGTATACCTTCTTACTGATTTTGACCAAGACGGTAGAAACGAAATCTGGCTCCGCACCCGTCCTGATTTTGAGGTCTATGAAAATGTTGGTAATAACAATAATGCACTCGTCCTTACCAAATTTATCGGAACTTCTTCGGGCTATCCCTGCGATGATTTTGACGGGGACGGGAAGATGGAATTTTCCAGTTGGACCTGGCAGGATACTGAACCGTGGCCGACGGTAGTTCATACTTATGAAAGTTCTAGGGATGTTGCATTTGAGGAAACATGGCGAGATACTATTTACATGACCAACGGTCACGACCTCTGTTCGGGCAAGGATTGCGATGGAGATGGAAAGCCTGAGTTTTTCGTCAATTTTGACACACCTATCGGTATGTATGTATTTATGGCTTACTTGGTTCAGTATGAAGCAATCGGCAATAACCTCTATAAACGAGTTGTGCTTGATTCCTTCCCGCACTCTGGTTCGTCTATATCTCGGCAGAGCGACTGCGGTGATGTGGACGGCGATGGTGCAGAGGAGATAGTCTGGTCTCTTGGCACTGATGTAATTGTCCTCAAAGCAACTGGCAATGACCAATATGAAAGGGTATGGCACTGGAAGAACGACTTGGGCGATTATAACCAATCTGCCCATGCTCTCTGCTATGACTTGAATAAAAACGGTTATGATGAAATCGTCTTATCCGGCGAAGGCACGACCCACATCTATGAAATTGATACCCACTCCATCCAAGAGGCTCAATCTCCGTCAGGGAAGCCACTCATCACCCATCTCTACCAGAACTATCCTAATCCATTTAACTATAAGACTACCATCAAATACCAGATTGCCGGGATTGCGGATAAACTCAGCCTGAAGATTTATGATGCGTCCGGACGGATGGTTAAACAATTTAACCATTTGACTATTCAAATGCAAAGCATAGGTGGAGCGAAGCGACACCAACCATTTAACCAGACAATCTGGGATGGTAGAGATAATCAAGGCTGCCCGTTATCCTCCGGTATCTACTTCTGCGAACTCGTAACCTCCAACCAGGTCCATACGCAGCGGTTCACAAAAAAACTGGTCTTGCAGAAATGAAACGGAACCGGGCTTTTATTTTATTGTTTATCGTTTTCTCCATAGGTTATAGTGAAATATCAAAATCTTCGAAGGAGCCGGCAGAGATAAAACCCGACACCGTTGTGGCTGTGGATAACAGTGGCTGTTACCATATCGCCTATGAACAGGCAGGCGACATTTACTATAAATTGGAAGGCGAAAAGCCGGTCAACCTCTCTGCTTTTCCGTCTCCTGATAGTGCCGATTGCGTTTTTTCTACCCGTCCTCTCATAAAGGTCGAAGGAAACAGGTTATTTGTGCTCTGGGAAGAAGGGAGTCAAGGAGGAGTAGTGCAGCGCTGGCGACTGCTATATCACCCTATCAATTACTGGTATCCATCGCTTGGTTGCCCTCCTGAGCAAATTGGTTTTAATACCGAGACTTCCAGAAAATTTCTATCGATTAACCCGCTCGAGAACTAAAGAACTGCCTGGACCGGAAATTTTTTTAATTTCTATTTTAGACTTTTAGCTGATCGATGATTTGTTCCGGGGTTGTCACGGGAATAGCCGGAATGGTTCGCAGCCGTTCGTCATCGACCATTTGAGGCGGCTGATACACGAAGACCGGCTTGCCCTGTTTTTTTGCCTGTTCGGCGGTATTGATCGTTCCACCCTGTTCACCAATTTCAATTACGACTACCGCTAACGAGAGACCGCTCGTCAGCCGGTTGCGCGCCATTGCCTGACCGACGGTCCACTCGGCTAAGGGAAAGAATTCAGAAAGTATTGTTCCCCGCGCAATGAGGTCGTCCCAGATATCGGATAGTTCCGGTCGGGAGGAGAAACGCAAAATGCCGGTGGGCAGCACCATGACGGTTCTGCCGCCGGCTTTGATTGCACCGATATGGGCGGCAGTATCGATGCCCGGGGCATAGCCCGAGACGATGGTGAAGCCGGCGCAGGAAAGGGTGTGGGAAAACCGAAGGGCTGTATCCAGCCCTTCGACCGAAGCGTCGCGGGTGCCGACAACCGCGATCGGTTTTTCGAATTCGGTCGTTCCTTTGATATACAAGAGAGGTGGAGGATGGTCGATCTGCTTGAGCCTTGCCGGATAATCGGCATCGTTGACGGTGGCTATTTTTATTTCGGCATTCTCTAACTCGGTTAAAATCTGTTCGATCGATTCCATACGTTCTCGGGCGGTCACAATGTTACTGATTACGGTATCGTTCAAGCGGGGGATGTCGAGGAAACTATTGGGGTCGGCTGAAAAGACCAGTTCCGGGTCGCCGAACTTCGCCAGCAGCCGGTTGAAGGTCACGGTGCCGATTCCTTCGACACTCTGCAAAAGAAGCCAGTAGCGGAGGTCAGTCATGGTAATACTATAGAATGGTTACGGTTAAGGTAACGAAGTCCGTTTCGGTAACGGTCAGGGGATACGGTTTTGCCGTCACCGACTTACGCAATCCGATACGGGCATCGTAGCCGTAACCCATTACCCGGTTTGGCATTCTATCATTCATCTCGATGGATCGTTTTGGTCAGGGCGATGAAGAAGACTGCTGCCGGGTCTGCCCGGCGCAACTCTTTCATCAATTCTTCAACCGTCGAACCGGAATCAAAGAGGTCATCGATGACGAGGAGCCGCTTTCCTTTGAACGTTGCCGGTTCGGTGGTCCGAAACGCACCTTCAATGTTCTTGTGTTTACGGACGATATTGGTCATCTCTTTCATCGGTTTCGTCTCCCGGACCTTTTTCACCAAGCCGGTGCCGAGGGGAATGGACAGGATGTGGGACAGCGCCTGGGCGACGAGGGTCATCGGGTCGAATTTCCGTTCGGTGACGGATGCCGGAATCGAAATGATGTAGTCGATAGGATCAAGCTCGGTATGGTCGTGGATGAAATCGGCGAAGCGTGCGGCAAGCACTGCTGCCCGGTCTTTTTTGGCTAAATATTTCAGGTCGAAGACGAGCTGGCCGAGTTCGGTGCGCTGCCATTCACCGGAGACGAATCGGCTGTTGAAATCGAGGGCAAAACCGGCATCGAATCGACCGGCAAGGCTGGTCGGATGGGGCCGGGCGAGGAAGCGGGTGGTAAAGGTGTCGAGGATCAGTGCGTCCGCAACGGACGGGTTCGCGTCCGAAGCGTTCGGGTCCATTTCGGACCCGAGCGGATCCGTTTCGGATCCGAGTACTACCCGGGTGAATTTTAGTATCGCCGGTCCGTATTTTGTCGCTTTAATATCACCGACGCCCCGGATATGTTCGAGTTCTTCCAGGGTCTGGGGGAGGTGGCGGGCAATTGCCTGGATGACGCTGTTATGGAAGATGTGGTATGCTGGTACCTCTTTCTTTTTCGCCAGGGTATAGCGCCACGCTTTCAGTGATTGGACAATTAATCCGTCCGGTTCGCACGAGACTGCGTGGTCAAATCCGCGGTTGAATTCTTCGATCTCGGCATTGACTGTTTCGGAGTGAATGGTAGAAAGAAGCGCATTTCCCTTTTCCGTGATCTGAAGAATAGGTATTTTCGCGCAAGATTCGGCTACATATCCTTTGTTGACAAGGAATGAAAACTTTTGGGCGAGAAATGGCTGGAGGTAATCTTTAAATCTTCCCAGGGACGGTTCCTCGGCAGGTATCATTGATTCGAGTGATTGGGAGCGGGAACCGGTAAGGATCCGGACCGCCGTTTTTTTGTCTATCTGCCGGCGGCGGAGCAAATCTAAAAAGGTCTCGATGTATTCAAAGGTCGGTTGCCGCACCGGCGGCGGCGGGGCAAGACAGGAGTCGCAGTTGGCGCAGTTGGGACCATCCCGGTGTTCGCCGAAGTGTTCGAGAATGAACCGCCGGCGGCAGGTCGAGGTGCGGCCGTATTCGACAATTTTTTTCAGATTCTCGAATTTCCGCCGTTTCAAATCGGCGATGAGCCGCTCCAGTACCCGCCACTTCTTGCCGCCGTCCGGGAGGGGAGCAGCGGATAAAAAATACGGGAGAAGGGGAATAAGGTCGTCATGGTTGGTCTGATTCGATATTCTGGAATCGGGCAGGCGAAGAAGAATGCCCGTTCGCTCCAGGAGGCTTATGCCAACTTTGAGTTTGGTTTCGTCGAGTCCGGTCTGGAGTGCCAGAACCTCGAGGTCGTTAGCATCGGCACGTGCGTCGTTAGCCTGGGCGACGGCTTCCTGAATGGTTTGTAACTCCCCAAGATTCGGGACATCGGTCGTGATGAACCGCGCCTGGAGGTCCTGGTCGTCCAACGAAAAAAAGAGAATGGCGTGCGCCGGTTTGCCGTCACGACCGGCACGGCCGATCTCCTGGTAATAGGTTTCAACATTCGCCGGCAGGCGCCAATGAATGATGAACCGAATATCCGGCTTATCCACGCCCATGCCAAATGCGCAGGTCGCGCCGAGCACTCGTAACCTGTTTTCCATGAACGAATCCTGGATTCGGGTGCGTTCCTGCGAGTTCATGCCGCCGTGGTAGAAACCGGCGCTCTGGCCGAGACCGGTGAGAAACTGGGCGATTTCTTCCGCTTCCTGCCGGGTGCCGGTATAGACGATGCCTGGACCGGAAAACTGCTCAATCAGCGGGCGCTCAAGGAGCGTTCGCAGCGAATGGTACTTGCGGGCGAGGGTCGGGGTGGAGATAACTTCGAGTCTGAGATTGGGCCGGTCAAATCCGAGCATAATCCGGGCAGGAGCATCCATTTCCAGTTCTTTGATGATTTCATCCTGGATCGCTGGTGTGGCGGTAGCGGTCAGGGCTAAGAGCCGATGGTGATTCAAATGCCGTCGGACATCTTTAATATAGAGATAGTCGGGACGGAAATCGTGTCCCCAGAACGAGATGCAGTGTGCTTCATCGATGACCAAAAGCGAAACTTTGAGCAACTGCAGGGCACTCAGAAATTCCCGGCTGCGCAGCCGTTCCGGTGCGATAAAGAGGAGTTTATACTGGCCCTTCAGGAGTTTTTTGAGCCGCTCCTGCCGTTCCCGGGCAGGGATCGAGCTGTTGAGGAACGTTGCCCAATCGGATTTGATGCTCTGGGCAAAGTCGACCTGGTCTTTCATCAGGGCGATCAACGGTGAGATGCAAACCGTCACGCCGTCGACGAGCAGCGATGCAAGCTGATAAATCAGCGATTTGCCGGAACCGGTGGGCATGACCGCAAGCGTATCTTCACCGGCGAGGATCTTTTCAATCACCGGCCGCTGGCCAGGCCAGAAGTCCTGAAACCCGAACTGCTGTTGAAGTACCCCTAAAAGCCTATCCATTTTAAAAGACTGTATTTTATCACGAAATTGAAGAAAGCACGAAAACACGAAACCATGATTAATTTACTATTCTTTTAATCTTCAAAGTCGGTTTAGCAAAGTTTAGAAGGAGCCCAATTTTTAAGCCGGTGGCTTTTAGATACGACCTCAGTTGTGCAAAGTGTACGTCTTCAAATTCTTTGACAGCCTTAAGTTCGACAATAATAGTATCTCTCACTATCAGATCTATCCGGTGTGTTCCTACCTCTTGTTCTTCGTAGTAAATTTTGACTTCCTTTTGTTGTTCAAAATTAAGACCTGTTTTGTGTAATTCAATGCACAAAGCACCCTCATAGATTGATTCCATATAACCCGGTCCTAATTTTTTATGCACCTGGATTGCTAAATTTATGATTTTACTTGAAAGTTCTTCAAAGACTATGTTTTTTTGAACTCCTTGCAGTCGTTCTATCCTTTGGATTTGAGCCCCCTTGGTCGCTCTATCGCGCGTCCATTCCTAAATCGGACGCGATGAATTTGATGTCGCTTCGCTCCATCTATCCTTCGAATTTGAGCTCCCGCTGGTCGCTCTATCCTTCGGATTTCGTGCTTTCGAGTTTTCACCCCTTTCGTGATAAAATAATTTTTATTGTTCATTTTCTATCCTTTCGAGTTTTTTTTACTCACGGCAGGCCTTTGCGCTTGCGCATAAAGAGTTCGAGGCACAAGAGCGCGGTAAAAATAAGATAGACCAATGGATTGTTCTGGGGCTCGAAGCGGAAGGTTTTGGTGCGCGGGGCGAGGGCGACCGCGATCCCGGCCGGCGGGAGAGACTCGGCTCCATAATATTCCCCGCCCGAGGTTTCGGCGATTTTTTTTAAGAGATCGGCATTGCGGCCGGTATCGAGGAGTTCGAGGCTTTGATCTACAACCGTGCAAAGGGCGGTTGCTGCTCCAACCGGTTTCCCATCCTTAAGACCGCGGCCGGTTACGGTATAACTGCCGGGCGGGAGTCCGGGTACGGTTGCTTCGTAGACACCGTCCTGGCGCTCAACCATCGGCAGTGATTGGCCGAGCGGTGAAATCGCAACCGATGCATCGAGGCCGCTTAAGGGCGCGCCGGTCAATGAGCGTGCTTCAAGGGTGAAGGTAATATCTTCGCCGGCGTAGTAACTGGGTTTATCGAGGAAGAGCCGGAACAGCTCTTCGTCGCGCAGGCTTAAAAAATAGAGGCAGTTCAATAAAAACTTCTTACACGGGTCGACGGTTTTGCCGATTCCGACTAATGACAGTCCCCACCGCCAGAGTGGAAAGAAACTGAATTCGAGGATTCGACCTTTGCCCGAGCGGCTGTAACCGATGAGAGGGATTTTTGATTTAGCGTCCGAGGCTAACACCCGGGCGTCGGTGCCTAACCCCTGGCTTTCGTTGCAGGCATAAAAGGGCGGGATATCGGCGACCAGATTGATTTCACCGTCGTAGAAGAGGGGTGAAGCAAGACCATCCGGCGCCGGGGTTAAAAATATCTCTTTGCGCCAGATGGTACCTTTGGGCGTAAGCGGTAGAAGAGTGGAAAATTCCGCCGGTCGAAACTCGTCTCCGCCTAATACCAGCACCCCGCCGGTGAGGGCATACTCCCGGATGATTTTTTTTATTTTTTCATCGAGTCGGGTGACATCAAGATTGTCGAGGATCAAGCAGTCGCAGTCTAATTTTTGCCCGGTCGGGAACTCGAACGCGGTATCCGCTTCGATCGTCTGGAAACGATTACCGGCAAATGCGACGACGCTCTGAAATTTGATTTCTTCACCTTTGAGAATCGATTTCAAAAACTGGCTGTTGGGAGTGGGCTGATTGGAGAGATAGACTACCGTTAGTTTTCGCTTCAGCACCTCGAGACCGAAGTCGCGGCGGTTGTTCTGGTAATTGTCTTCGTCCGATTTTTCTTCGGCGACAACCGAATAGAGTGCATGGCCTGCGCTTCGGGGCACAATCGTAAACTCAACTTCCTGCTCGGAGGACGAAACGGCGAGGGGAATTTTTTCAAGCGCGATAATTTTCTGGCCATCGAGCAGTCTGACCGTCGCTTCGGTTCGGGGAAAGCCGAAGCTCTGTAAGCGGACTGCGACCCTGACCGTATCGTTGAGATATGCCCGTTTGGGGGCAATAATCCGACTCACCAGCAGATCCCGTTGTGGTTCTCTGCCCAGACCAATGGTGTAGACCGGAAAACCGAGCCCCGAAGTCACACTGACCGGGTCCGTGGTTCCATTATGCCAGCCATCGGAAATGACGAGGACGCTTCCCGGATTTTTCCGCTTCGCTTCCTCGAGTGCGGCGGCGATATCGGTCCGGTTGCCGGCCGGCTCCCCGTCGGTCAGGTTTTTTTGAGGCCGGGCGGAGTCGGAGAATCCCCAGTAGGCGGCTGAAACTACGTCCAAGACGAGAGGACGGTTGAGAAGGCTCGAGAGTTGAGACGGTTTGTTTTCTAAGCTCATACTCTGGGAGCGGTCAACCAGGTAGATAATTCCCGGTTTGGGCGGAGACCGGAAGGCGAAACTCCAGACCGCGCCGCCGACAATCAGCACAAAAAAAATGATTGCCAGGAAACGGAAGACGGCAAGAAACTTATTTTTCGAAAAATCGCGACGGTAGAGTAAAACCAGTAAGACCAGCAGTGCGAGTAAAAAAAAGCTACTGAAGAAGTTCATTCAAACGCATGGGCGTTGGCAGCGGTTTCAATTCAAGCTCGAGATTTTTGGTTTCGGTCGTCACGGTCGGTTGTTCTAAAAATAGTTGGGCGGTACCGGTGGCGGCCGTATCGGCAAACGCTTTGATACTGTATGCGCCCGGCGCGATCGGCACTGAAAAACCACCCAGATAATCCGAGATCGCACCCGCGAACGACTCGTTTTTTTGATAGAAAAGGATAACGCCGTTAGCCAGGGCTTGGGCTCTGAATTTTAAACTCCCGCTGACCGAGCTCGCGGGCAACGCGCTATCGGTGGTGAAGACGGTAAAACCAGGGGCAACCAGCGGATTCCCTTCCAGGTCAGGCAGAGTCGGGGCGAAGATGAAATAGACGGTGGTATCCGGTCCCAAGCTGTCGGTGATTGCAAAACTCAAACCCGCCTGGTCCGGCGCCCAGCGCAGACCGATGCGGTTTTTAAGTGCCCCGGGCAGAATGGCGTAGGCAAGTGCTTTGGTGGTATCCATCGGTTCGGAGAAGATGAGTCGAATGGTGAAGTTTTTACGTACCCGGACAGCAGACACGCTGGGAGCGATCGCGATGATGTGGGGTGGAACGGTATCGGGTTGGGTGCTGCCGATAAAACTTTTTTGGAATCTGGTTATATTATTAGCGGTATCTCGAACCAGACCGTGGACATCGTAACCAATCAGCTTTTGGGGTTCAGTCAAGAGCAACAGGCTGTTCGGGTCCTCCGCCGAGCTGACCGAAAGAACTCGAAGGGTTGAGCTGTCGGCGGTAATAGAGAAGTCATCCTTGGCAATGGATCGGGTATCGATCGGTTCAGAGAATTTCAACCGGATGTGGAGCCGGTCGACCGTTTCGATTTTTTTCAGTCGGGGTGCGAACCGGTCCGGGCTGGTGGGCGGTAGTTTTTTGGCGCAGAAACTGGTAAGAACAAGCAGCCAGAAAACAAAGTGGAATAAACCCGAATTTCGCAAAATGGAAAGATAACTTTTAGAGGGTGCGTCACAATTCTGCTTTGTCATTGCGAGCGACTGTAAGGAGCGTGGCAATCTCATATTCGAGGTATAGTTATCATAGCCGGATATTTTTTATAATCAGGATGACGCCGAGGACGACAAAGATTGCGCCGGCAATGATGTGGGTGATCTGGGTGGGAACGAATTTTTTGATCCCGGCGCCGACCAGGACGGCGAGGAGGGTAGAGACGAGGAGCGCAGCGGACGCGCCGGCAAAGACCAGCCAGGGCGAGCGGCTCGACGAGGCGAAGCTCAAAACCGCGAGCTGGGTCTTATCCCCGAGTTCGGCTAAGAAAATCGTTCCGAAACTTAACAGCAGCACTTTCCAATCCATGAAACCTCCCGGGAGTTGTTCCATTTTTCATTTTGCACTTTGCATTTTGATTTTTGCATTGTTATTCGGTCTCTATTCGTGTTCATTCGCGGTTAATTCTTCCCTGTTTATTTTATGCGCCGAGACTAGGTAGGCGGTGTGGGATACCATCCGCTCTTTGGGACGGGTGCGGCCGATCCGGACCAGCAGCTCCCGTTCCAAAAGTTCGACGACTTCGATCCGCGTAAATCCTTCCAATTCCAAAACCGACTTCGTTTTTTGAATCTGCTCGATCGTGGGTGAGATCGAAACCAACGGATAGCCGCCCCGGAGAGCTTTATGGGCATAGCCGATCATGCTCCAGGGTTCAGGCACATCCAAAAAGACCGCATCGACCTGGTCGTGCATAAACCCTTCTTTTTCGACATCGCGGCAGATAAACTCGACATAGCTATCGAGTCCAACCCGGCGCAGATTATGGCGGGCATTTTCCGAAAATTCGCTTCGCGATTCATAGGAATAAACCATTCCCGTCGGCCGGACAAAATTTGCCAAGAGAACAGTGAAGGCGCCGGAGCCGGTCCCGACTTCGATCACGCGCGCACCGGGATAGATAACCGTCCGCAGGAGTAAATACCCGGCATCCTTGGGATAGATAATCGTCGTTGTGCGCCGAACCCGCATCGCCAGATCCGACCAGGTCGGTTTCAAAAGATAGAAGTGAGCACCCAAATGGCTCTGGACGACATCGCCGTAATTTTTTGTAAGCACCTGGGTATAATCGATTTCGCCCCGATGGGTGGAAAACTTTCCCTTTTCGGGCACGGCGATCAGATACGCCATCCGTTCGTTGTGGTAAAAGAGGACCAGGTCACCGGGTTGTATCATCAGTCAATACTATTTTATTATCACTAAAAGTCAAGCCGGCGCGGGGTCGAAGTGCAGCCCAGCGGGCAGCACGGGAACAACGGTCACAGTCGGCGCCCTTGACCCTGTGGAATATTGCGCCTCGAACCGAGGCGAATTCCACAGGGTTGACCGGCTTAAAAACTCAACTATACTTCTGGGATGATTGGGTGGTTTCTTATTTTAAGTCTCGTCGGTGCGCCCGAGAATGAGAAGACGATTACGGCGATTCGGACCGAAACCCCGCCCGGGATTGACGGTTTCATCGAACCGGTCTGGGCAGGGTCCGACTCGGCAAAAAATTTCATTCAGAACTGGCCCGAAGAAGGGAAGCCGGCGTCGGAGTCGACGACGGTCTATCTCCTCTGCGATAATGAAAATTTGTATGTTGCTTTCCGCTGTTATGACGAACCGACTAAGATAAAAGCCTGGATAACCCTGCGGGATGAAGGCTGGGGTGATGATGTCAGCTTAGTCCTTGCTCCGTTTGGCGATCAAGCTACCGGCTACAGGTTTGTGGTTAATGCCCGGAGTGTTCAGAGTGATATGCTGTTGACCAATGATGCCCGGGATAGTGATTCGGACTGGGATGGGGTTTGGCAGTCGGCGGCGAAGATTACCGATTTCGGCTATGTCGTCGAGATGAAAATTCATTTTAAATCGATACGGTTCCGGCCCGGGCTGTCCGAATGGGGGATAAACTTCAAGCGCACCATCACCCGTAATAACGAATCGTCGTGGTGGGCAGCGGTAAAACGGGACGAAGGATTACGGTTATCGAAGGCTGGAAGGTTGGTCGGTATCGAGCCGATGACGAAAGGACTGAATCTCGAAGCCTATCCGGTCGGGTTGCTGCGCTATGAGAAACAGCCGCCCGAAGAACCGGCAATCAGTCCGGAGGGCGGTCTGGACATAAACTGGTATCCATCAGGAGCGACCGCACTCCAGCTCACGACCAATCCTGATTTTGCCCAGATTGAAGCCGACCCGTACCAGATCAATCTCTCCAAATACGAATTGTATCTGTCGGAGCGGCGGCCGTTCTTCACCGAGGGCGCGGACATTTTCAAGCCGGCAACCGGCGTCGATCTTTTCTATTCGCGCCGGATCGGCAAGCGGCTCGCCGATGGTCAGGAAGTGCCGATTTTGGAAGGGACGAAACTGACCACCCGGTTTGAACGGTTTAATGTCGGGCTGTTGGGTGCGGTGACCGGCCGGGTCGAATATACCGACTGGGCCGGCAATCAACTGGCAGAACCGTTGAGTTATTATTCGGTGGTTCGCATCAAGCGGAATATTTTTAAAAATTCGGATGTCGGGATTTTGTATGCCGGTAAGGATAATGCGGTTGAATATAACCGGGTGGTTGGAATGGATGGTGCATTCCGAACGAGTAACCTGGAACTGAAGTTGGGCGGCGCCCGGTCGGCGCGCACCGATTCAACCCGCGGTTACGCGGGCAGGCTTGAGTTCAGCTGGCAGGGAAAAAACTTCTACCTCTGGACCGGCGGCTCGAACGTCGGCGAACGGTTCGATGTTTCGCAGATCGGTTATGTGCCGAGAAGCGGTTACGAGAGTTACTATCTCAACCCCGGCTATCAATTCTATCAAACCGGGATTTTCCAGTATTGCAGCATTAATGGTCTAGCCGGTTTGAGTAAAGAATCGGGCGACCCGGGCTACGGTTACAACTGCGGAGTAAACCTGAGCCCGCAGTTTAAAAATAACTGGGGTGTCGGTTTCAATCTCGATGGCGGACGGACCTATGAACAGAGCCGATGGTTTAATTTTTTCGACGTTTCGTTCTGGAGCTGGACCGACTGGACCAAACCGGTTGCGATGAGCGTCTCCGGCTGGTGGGTGGACCGGACCCCCTACTATTCGTCCGGCATCTTCAGCCATTTCGCACCCCAGGCGAACTTGAATTCCCATGTCGTCTTTAAGCCCAGTCCGAGTTTGAGTTTTGAGGTCGAGGTGAACTCGACGGTGGAGTTCGATACCACCAACCGCGTCGAGCGGCTCGATTGGATTTTCCGACCCCGGCTCGGCTATGCCCTGACCAAAGACATTTATCTGCGGCTCTACGCTGAGCCGAATCTGGTGACCCAGATTCACAATATCAATGTCTTATTGGCGTGGAATTTCCGGCCCAAGAGCTGGCTCTATTTTGCGCTCAATGAATCCCGGGATAACCGAACCGGTGACGAGCGGCTCCAGAGCCGGATCGTCGTGCTCAAGGCAAAGTATCTGTTTTTTTTATAAGGAGGTTTAATGTTAAAAAAACAACTGGCGATTCTTATCATGGCAGTCGTGCCCGTTGCCTGGGCCGGGCTGCCGGTGACCGACTATACCCTTGATAACGGGTTACGACTCCTGGTCTATGAGGACCACTCGGCGCCGGTCGTCTCAACCCAGGTCTGGTATCGAGTCGGCAGCTATAACGAGCCC
>CAYHGV010000023.1:0-33799 GCA_964356135.1 uncultured bacterium | reverse complement strand
TCTTACCAATCCCGCCCTCGCCCGCCCCCATTCTTCCTTACAGCTCATCTATTTCAATCGCCGTCAGGTCCGCTACCGCATCATTACCAGATCGGTTTACGAAGGGTATGGACCGACGCTTCAAGGTCGAAATCCCGGTTTCATACTATTCTTCGAAACCGACCCCTCCCGGTTAGATGTCAATATCCATCCGACCAAGCAGGAGATAAAATTTATTGACGAGCGGTTCTTGTATGATTTCACGGTTCAGGCGGTTCGTCAGGCTTTGCAGCTTGAAGGAATTCAACCGACCGGCGCCCAGGCACCCTATCTTCTCCAATCGACCTTTTCCTTCGCCGCCGATAGCCAACGCACCAGCCAAACCTTCTGGCAGCTCCACAATACCTACCTCTTTGCGCAGGTTCAAACCGGTTATGTTATTATTGACCAGCACATCGCCCATGAACGGATTCTCTATGAGGATTTGCTCAAACAGCAAGACCACGTCCACACCCAACCGCTGCTGTTTCCGATCCCGATCGAACTTTCGCCTGCCGAGCATCTGGCATTCGAAGAGACACAGGAAATTTTAACTTCTTTGGGGATTGAATCCAAAGCATTCAGCGGTCGGACCGTCGTCGTCGAAGCGGTTCCTGCCGGCACCCAGCTCAACCGGACTGATCTGGTGGATCTCTTTAAAGAGATTAGCCGGTTAGAAAAAAAGGGCTGGGATTATCGAGAAGAAATTGCCAAGGTCGTCGCCTGTAAATCTGCCGTTAAAGCCGGCCAGCCGTTGGCTCAGGAGGAAATCGAATCGTTGATCAACCGGCTCTTCGCCTGTGAAAACCCCTATTTCTGTCCCCACGGTCGCCCGATCGTCATCAAGATCAGCCTGGAGGATTTGGAAAAGAGATTCGGGCGACTATGATACCCGTTCCCTGCATCGTTGGTCCTACCGGAGTGGGAAAAACCGAGATTGGCATCGCGGTCGCAGAACAACTGAATTTAGAAATTATATCGGCTGACTCACGGCAGATTTATAAGTACATGGACGTTGGCACGGCAAAACCTAAAAAAAATGGCTTTAGCCGGTTCCATATGATCGACATTGTGACACCCGACCAAACCTACAGTGCCGGCGACTATGCCCGTGATGCCCAAACGATAATCGAAGAACTCGAACGCGCCAATAAAAGGTCGATGGTGGTCGGTGGGTCTGGGCTTTACATTCGTGCACTGTTCGAACCATTAGCTACCCTCCCAAAGGATTCATCCGTGCGGGCAGAACTCAAAAATGAACTCCAGGCAAATCTCTACGGAAAGCTGGTAGCAATTGACCCGGAATCAGCCACGCGCATTCATCCCCATGACAACCAGCGGACGGTTCGGGCGTTGGAGGTATATGCGCTTACCGGCATTCCACTCTCATCTCATCTCAACCGACCCTCCGAGCCCTTCCTTATTCCCTGCTATATTGGAATCGACCTGCCAAGAAGCGAACTTTACGCCCGGATCGAAAACCGATTCGATATGATGGTCCGATCCGGATTTTTAGAAGAGATAAAAAGCCTCAAAGCCCTGGGCTATAGTCGCGACCTCTACGCCTTCAACGCCCTCGGCTATCGAGAGCTGTTCGATTTTATTGAAGGAAATCTCCCGTTCGAGGAAGCGGTTCGAAAAGCAAAGCAAAAAACCAAGGAGTATGCAAAACGGCAACTCAGCTGGTTTCGACACCTTGACGGTGTAACCTGGATCGAGTATACTGACCAGGACATAACCGCCGAAAAGGTTGTCGAATTTATATCAGAGTAGGATTGTAACAAGCGTAACCGCGAAGGGACGGTGACTATGCAGAATTCGAACTGCAATGTGCAGCATTTACTCACTATACCGATAATTCAGGTTAAACACCGGTTGAATACTCTTACCTCTTTTAACCATTTCGGCTCGTGTCGAGCCGCACCATTTAACCAATTATTATTTAATGTCCCGGTATGCGTTATGCAGCCCTGAAATTTCTCGCCGCTCTGATCATAGGCATTATTATCGGCTTCTGGGTCAACATCCCGCTCTTGATCGCAGCGATACCAATTGTTTTAGGATTCGGCATGATGCGATGGACAAAAGGTTACTCGCTCTACCTTACGGTTTTCAGCCTCGCACTCGTCAACACCAACCTCCGCCAACCAATGAATTACCAAAAGCTTTACGCGCATCGTGCCCGTTTTGAAGCGATCGTGGCGGAAGAACCCACCCTCTCGGGATTTCTCCCCCGCTACACCCTCAGGCTCAAAAAAATTACCGTCGGCGGCAAGGAATTCCCAATTTCCGGCAGGGTTTTTCTTCAGAACCCTCAAATCCTGGATTACGGCGACCTCGTCCAGTTCGACGGAGAAATCCAACCCCTCGATTATCCGAACAACCCTCACCTTTTCGATTTCAATAAATTTTATCACCGGCAAGGTATTTTCGGAACGGTAAAGACCGAAAATCTGATACCGATAGCAAAACGGAAAGGCAATATCGTGATGCAGGCGGTCATTCTACCGATACGCCGCTATTTTTTTAAAACCATTGATCGGTTCCTACCCGGTGAAGAAGGCGCGCTCCTCTCCGGACTCATCCTGGGTGAGAAGAGTGAAATCTCCAAAGCAACCCGCCTGGCTTTTGCCCTTACCGGGGTGATGCATATCCTGGCAGTATCCGGTCTCAATGTCGGCATTTTAGCCAGCGTCCTGTTTCTCTTTTTTAAAGTAATTCGCCTTAAGCCCGGCATCGCTATTGGGCTGATAGGTATAATTCTCATTCTCTATGTCAGTATCACCCAGTTTAGCCCCTCGGTCGTCCGTGCCGCGCTCATGTCGTTTCTGGCATTTCTCGGGCTCTTTTTAGAGCGGCGTGCCAACCCGCTCAACGCGATCTTCGTCGCGGCAATCGTGATTCTCACCGTTTCTCCCTTTGCTCTGTTCGAATCGAGTTTCCAGCTATCGTTTGCTGCCACCCTCGGCTTGATTATCTTTTATGAAAAAATCTATCTCTTCCTCGGCAAAGCCCGCTTTCCGAAAATTATCCAGAAAAATCTTATCGCACCGTTATCGGTTTCGGCCGCTGCCCAGCTGGGTGCAACACCCCTCCTCCTCTACAGCTTCCACCGGTTCCCCCTACTCTCGCTGTTTGCCAATCTCGCAATCGTCCCGTTGGTGGGGTTGGCAACCCCGTTAGGTTTTCTCATCCCGCTGTTTAATCTGGTAAGTTCAACCGTCGCCAATCTGTTTGCCCAGGCGACCTGGCTCGTCTTGGCTCTGATCTTAAAAATTGCCGCTTTTATCGGTGGATTATCATTCGCCAGTCTGACTACCGGCCGACCTTCTCTGCTCCTGATAGTCTTCAGCTACGGCATGATTGTTTTAGCTTTTTACCTTACGAAGCCCTGGACCAAACGGCTGTTTGCCTATTCTCTGCTAATCGGGATTAATTTCTTTATCTTCATCGGACTTTTCCAGCCGAAACGGTTGGAGCTCTCGGTTCTTGCCCTCACCCGGGGCAACGCCGCATTTGTCCGTTTTCCCAACGGCCGGAACTTACTCTGGAATAACGGCTCGGGCAGCACGATTGTCGCCGATTTTCTCCGCAGCCGGGGACTACGGACACTTGACCTGGTAACTCTGCCGACCGTTAACGACTATAAAAAAACCGACAATCTAACAGAATTCAAAATTAAACGTCTCCTACTCCCCGTTTCCGACTCGGTTACTATTAAAACCGGCGAAAAAATCATTGTTGAAAATCGGCTTGATTTGCAGGGTCTCGGTGCCCAGGCTCGACTTTTCAACCTCGATCGATCGTTGGGCCTGCGGCTTATGTATAAAAATATTTCCATAATGTTCCTCAACGAATTTAAGCCGTTAGCCGATTCGGTAACCGTCCTGTACCTGGCAAAGGACAAGGATCTTGCCAGTATCTCACCCCTCAAATACCAATATCTGGTCATTGCCCAGGATAAGGCTGTCCCGGCGGAAACCCTGGCAGCACTCAAATTGTCGGGCGTACAAGAAGTCTACACACTCGAAGACGGTGGCTTGACGATTACGACCGACGGTAATCGAGTCAGTTTCAAAAACTGATGTGCACTATAAAATTAATTTAACGGGGTTGACCCCGTTAGATAGTGAGTAGATGTTATCGGAGTATCGTATAAGAAATAGTAATTATCGACCCGGTTTGTCTGTTACACTTTAAAAAAATCTCAACCTATCTAACGGGGTTGACAAAATCCGCAGCCAAGCTATTCTAACATAAACCCAAGGAGGAGAAATGACGAAATCGTTAAAATGGATTTTACTTGCGACCGCGCTCGCTACCGCGGGAGCCTGGGCTCAGTTCGGGAATCTGTTAAAAGCCCCGAGTCTCGATACCAAAAAGTTCGATGCACTGTCGGCAAAAATTGACACCGTCAGCCTGCGCTACGATGAGGGAACCGCCCAGATTTGTCAGGCCGCAGAGGTCTTATACTTGTTTGTTGATAAACATCACACCCTGCCTTCGCTGAGTAAGACCTGGCCGGATGTTGCAGCCGCGCTCAAAGATGCGAAAAACGATGAACAGAAGAAACTCGCCCAGGCAGGACTCACCACCTATCTCAACGAACTCAAAAACCGTAAACTGAAGTGCGATACCATCTGGCAGGATATTACCAGCCTCTCGGCTTTGAAGCGGCTGCTGAGTTCGGAAGAACTCCAACTCAAAAATGCCCAAGCCGATGCGGACAGTGGAATCACCAAAGACCGTGAAGCCTTAGAATCGGCGCAAGGGCTGGTGTCTGAGCTCAGCGGTGCGGTAACCGACCTCGCCGACCAGCTTAAGAAGAATCCCTTAGCGGCAACTAAAATTAAGACGGTTCTGACCAAGCTCCAGGCAGGCAAGCAGGATATAACCCAAATCATCCAGAAAGCACCTGACCAGATAGAAATCGGTGTTGATCTGGTGAAAAAAATAATCTCCCTTTTCGCCGCACCGTAAGTTGTTTTAATAAAAATCAAGGGCGTGCCTGGCATTCCGCACGCCCTTTTTCTATTCTTCTAATTTCTCATTTTACATTTTGCATTACTTTATCTAACATTTTCGCTTTACGCCCTACCCGCTACACCTTACGCTCCCTCTACGGTCCTCCCACCCTTCCCGTATGTCTCAAATCGTGATGGAACATCGGCCAGGGTGAATTGGCAAGCCCGGTCGAACCATGGATAGCATAGAGATAATTATCTTCTGCACCGACATAGACCGTCCCATCCGGACCAATCGCCGGCGATGAATTAACTACCCCGCCGGTCTGGTAGCGCCAGCCGAGTGAACCGTCGGGATTGATGGCATAGAGATAGTTATCATACGCACCGACATAGACGATACCATTTGAACCGATGGCTGGAGAAGAAAATTCTACAGTGTTATCCGTCTGGTAGCGCCAATTCAAACTTCCGGTGGAATTAACACTGTAAAGGTAATTTCCCGACCCGAAAAAGCTGAAATCACCCGAACCGATTGCAGCCGAAGATTTGACCGGAATAGTTGCCTGATACTGCCATTTGAAGGTACCGTTGGAGTTGATGGCGTAGAGGTAGCCATCCTCCGAGCCGACATAGATTGTTGCTTCCGAACCGATTGCCGGTGAGGAAATTATCCAGCCGCCGGTCTGGTAGCGCCATTTGAGCGTGCCGGTCGAAGTCACCGCATAGAGATACTTATCAGTACTGCCGACATAAACCGTTCCGTCCGGACCGATCGCCGGCGAAGAACTGGAACCATAACTTTCGGTCTTATAGCGCCAACGGAGAGAACCATTGGGATTGATTGCGTAGAGATAGCTATCGGCAGACAGGAAATAGAGCGCACCATCGGAGCCGATTGCCGGGGAAGAAAAATCATAATAGCCGGTCACGTATTGCCATTTCTGCGTACCGTCGGGATTAATTGCATAAAGCCCGACAGAGGTGACATAGACTGTCCCTTCGGCGTCAACCGCCGGCGAAGATACAATCCCGCCGGTCTGGAACCGCCATTTGAGAATGCCGGCCGAGTCGATCGCATAAAGATACTTATCGTTAGACCCGACATAGACCGTCCCATCCGGACCGATCGCCGGCGACGAACTTACTCCGCTGCCGGTCTGGTATCGCCATTTGAGGGTTCCTTCAACACCACTACCGGTTATTATAATCGTCTGGGTACCGGACGAGCCCGACTCGCCCCCCCGGGCATCTCGCGTCTTTGCGTTCACCGAGTAGGTATCCGCCGAAGCCCAGGAATGGGACACACCAATCGTGTCTCCGCTTGCACGATACCCGCTCGTATCCTGCGAACCATCACCCCAATCGAAGATTATCGCAACGCTGTCCGCATCCGGGTCGATGGCTGAAGTCAAAAAAGTATAGGGAGTGCCGACGAAGCCGGTTGCCGGACCAGTAGGGATTGCCGGGGTATCCGGAGGAGTATTTTTCGGACAGCCGACCACAAAAATGGCGGTCAGGATAATTGCTACCGGGAAGAAAAACTTTCCGTGTGCCATGGTTCCTCCTTTGTGACACTATAAATCCAAAACGAGAGCTTTGTCAAGAACCACTGATGCCTAGAAATACCTCGCTTTTGTAAAAAATGTAGTGCGAACCTTATAGTGTAGTGTCCTCACTTATTTTTAAAAATCAGAAGACATTACACTCGTTCGCCTATCTATTTTTAGCGGGGCTAAAGCCCCGCACTACATATACTTGTGTTTCTCCTCTCCGCACCCATTTTGAGTAATTAAATTCTATCGTTTAAATGAATCCATACAAAAATTTTAAGGAACCTCCAATCAATGAGGCTGCTACTCCGAAAAAAATCGGTCGAGCTTCTCAAAAATCTTTTCCGGGTCTTCGGTGGTGTCAATAATTGCGTGGGGTTTGTATTTATTCCCGAACGTCTCAAAATTTCCTTTCATTTTGAAATAGACCTCTTGCGTGGCATCGGAAGCGGAAATCTCCCGGCTGCGCTTTTCGAGCCGTTGTAAAACAACCTCTTCCGGACAGGTAAAATGAATATACCAGGCTTTGATCTTCAATCTTTTTGCCAGCTCAAACGCTTCTTGCCTCGGCGTGCGCTTATTGAACGTCGCATCGAGCAGTACTGATTTGCCTGCTCGCAGGTATCGCTCAGCCCGGCGCATCATCTCCTGGTAGGTTTTTAAAGACATCGCCGGCGAATAAAGCTTCGGGCGGTCATAGTAGTGCTTTTCAATATCGAGGCCGGCAAGTTCTTTTCTGATAAAATCGGTCTTTAAGTGAAACCAGTTCTTTTTTTGAGCCAACCGTTCGGCACAATAGGTCTTTCCTACCCCCGGTAGCCCGGAAACAATAATCAGTTTTGGTGTTTCAAACAGACACCGGGAATAGTAAGAAGCTAAATCGACATAGCGCTTCGCCAGCCGCACCGCCTCGGCTTTTTCTTCGCCCTTGACCCCCGGGTCGTTCAATTTGAAACTCGTTACCTTACCCCGGACATACGCGCGGTAACATTTATAGAAATCTAACAGCGAAACAAGTTCGTGGTCGCGGCTCGTTCGAATATACTGTTCAACGAAATGGTCGGAAAGGTCTTTTCGACCATGAAAATCTAAATCCATCGCTAAAAATGCTATTTCCGATGTCGTGTCCGAACATGAAAATCGGAGGTTAAATTCGATACAGTCGAAAATATAGATCGTATCGGTAATAAAAATATTACCCGAATGAAGGTCGCCATGGCAGCGACGGACTTTTTTATCGTTCAGTCGTTTACGAAACATCGGCTCGTGTTCCTTGATGAATTTATTAATACCGGTTTTAATCGCAGCGAACATATCGCTGGTAATGGTTATATCTTTAAACGCCTCGGTCTGCTCAAAATTCTCATCCCAGTTGAATTGCACCGTCTCGATGCTGCCGTATTTTTCAATTTCGGAATTGGTTTCGGCTCGATGGTGAAAATCGGCGACAATACCTGCAAGTTCGGCAATGGTTGCGAATCGAACCTCGCCCCGTTTCAGGACCTCGGTCATAATCGCCGACTGGGGAATCTCCTTCATCTTGACCGCATAGTCAATAACCGCTCCCCTGCCGCCGAGGCTGATCCGCCCCTCGTCGTTCTTAATCGGGACTACTCCGAGGTAGATCGCCGGCGCCAAAAGCCGGTTGAGTCTCAGTTCTTCATTGCAGAAATGGCGACGACGCTCTAATGTTGTGTAATCGAGGAAACCGAAGTTAACCGGTTTTTTTACTTTGTAGACAAATTCCCCGGTTAAAAAAACCCACGAAGAATGAGTCTGAACCATGCGAACGCCTGTAACACCCGAGCCGTAGGTCTTCGGCTTTAACAAGGCTCTTAGAATCTCTTCATCCATAAGTTTGGTAACTGGTTAAATACTTCGGGTCGAAACGAGCCCCATTGGTTAAGCGATAACTGGACCCCTTTTTATTTAATCTGTGTGCATCTGCGTTTATCTGCGGTTCCACGGTTATTTTCTTCGTGGGCTTTGTGTCCTTTGTGGTTCAATCTTATCAACCAGATTAAATTTTTCGAGCAGGGCTTTGACCGCTTTTTTCAGAAACTGATGCTTGACAAAACAACTGATTTTTATCTCGGATGTGGCAAAAGCCTCAACATGAATGCCGAGGTCTTTAATCGTGCTAAACACTGCCGCCACAATCTGCGGGTCGCTGCCCACCCCTGGTCCGATGACCGAAACCGATGCCAAATCCTTCTGGATTTCCAAAGATTCCGCCCCGATTGTTTTCCCCGTTTTCTCTAACGCCGAACGGGTGTTCTCGAAGTCTTTTTTCGGAACGATGAACGACAAATCGAAGTGGTCTTTATGGGGAACACCGTGAGCAAAGAAGAGAATCTGAATCCCCTCATCCGCCAGGTGGGTGACGGTCTGGGAGAAGAATCCCGGTTGGCGTACGACCGATTGGAGACTGAACCGGCACAGACCATCCAGATGGGTAATCGCCCGAACAAATGCCTTTTCTAAATTTATCTCGGATTTGATCATCGTCCCTTCCTTTTTAGATAGACTTGAGAGGACATAAATCGGCAAGTGGTAGCGAGCGGCTAATGCGCAGGCGCGGGGATGGAGCACCTTCGCGCCCAGTGCTGCCAGCTCGAGCATCTCCTCAAACGATAGTTCCGGAATTTGCTTAACCCGCTTGTAGACTCTCGGGTCTTCGGTAAACACCCCGTCGACATCGGTGTAGATTTCACAGCGCACCGCTTTCAACGAAACCGCCAGCGCGACCGCCGTCGTATCCGAGCCTCCCCGACCCAAGGTCGTTATCTCGCGATCCCGGCTGACACCCTGGAATCCGGCAACAATCGGAATCTTACCCTCGTGGAGTGCATCCCGCAACCTATCGCCCTTTATTTCGATAATCCGTGCATCGGTATGCCGGCTATCGGTTACAATCCCGACCTGGGAACCGGTGAACGATACCCCCTCATAACCCAAATCCCAAATTGCCATCGATAACAGACTCATCGAAACCCGTTCTCCGACCGATAAAAGCATGTCCAACTCCCGGTGGACGGGGGATAGCGATACGGTCCGGGCAAGCTTCAGGAGTTCATCAGTCGTGCCACCCATTGCCGACACCACCACGACGACATCATCCCCTGCCTGCTTTGCTTCGATGATCCGCCGGGCGACCGATTTGATTCTTGCCGAAGAACCGACCGAAGTTCCCCCGAATTTCTGAACGATTAATGGCATCGTCAATACGTTGTAATCAAAAATCGTCCAGCGGTCAAGATTTGATGAGCGATACAAGCCTCCGAATTATTCCGCTGCCCGGAAGCACAATTGGTTGAATGGTCTCGACGTGACCTTTGAACCGGCGCAAGGTTGTTTTGGCTTCGGCAACCTCTGCTTCGGCTGATGCCGATTTATAGATTAAAAAACGTCCGCCGGCTTTGAGGAGCGGCATGCCCCAAGGAAGAATCTGCTGCACCGGGCCCAACAGTCGGGCAAGGACGACATCGACTTTTACAGAGGTGATCGCTTCGGCTCGCTGATTGAGCACATGCGCGTTTTTTAAATTGAGGGTTTTGATTGCCTCAGCCAGGAAATTGCATTTCTTCTTGATTGCCTCGACTAAATAGAGTTCGACCTGCTCCCGAACAATCTTGACCGGTATGCCGGGCAGTCCAGCACCTGCTCCTAAATCGCAGACCGAGCCCTCTGCCGGTATGAACCGGAGGCAGACCAGAGAATCAACGAAGTGATATCCGATAATCCGGTGCAGGTCTTTCCGGGATATGAGGTTGATCCGTTTATTCCATTCGACGAGCAGCTGATAATAAGTTTGTAATTTAGTAACCTGATTTTGATTGAGAGCAACCCCTAATTCCTGGGTAAAGCTTAAAAAATTATCCCAATTCTCCTGACTGAAATCGGTCAAGTTCCCCAATATCTTAGAACGATATTCTTTATATTATCGGTGTGCATCTGTGGTCGGATTTTAATTCTTTGACAATCCGTGTTTATCAGTGTATATCTGTGGTTTCGTATCTGTGTGAATCTGTGGTTTTTTGATCACTTAAGCTGAAACGAAATGGAAATTCGGTGGGCATTGCCTAATGCCAGATACGGGGTATAGGCATAGTCTATGCCCAGATTTTTATACCGTATCCCCAAGCCGGTAGAAATGCCGGCAATAATATCCGACCCGCTGCCAATTTTTAAATCCGAACCTAAGGTGTTATAGCCAATGCGTAAACCCAAATTCTTATGCACCCACCATTCACAGCCCGCTTTGACAATAAACCTATTATCGAGAGGTTTAGTAACATCGAGAGCCAGATTTAAATTGCGTAACTCATAACTGATACCCAATCCTGCGGTCAGCGGTAATGGATCCTTCTGGTTAACAAAAGCTTTGAGTTGACTGCCCAGATTCTGGACCACCAGCCCTGCCTTTAACCCCGGATACGGAATAGCGTAGATTGCGCCCAGGTCAATACCTGCTCCGACCGCTTTAAAGGTATCGATACCTGCATAAAGAAATTTAGCGGTTGCGCCGACCAGGATTTTATCCGAGACCCGATAGCCACCGGTAACATTCAAACTTGCGAACGAAGCGACAAAAGAACCTAAATCATGGTTATCCACGTCGGTTTTTTTAATCGCTCCGCTGTTGAGGTAGCTGATACCTGCTCCCCAGCCGAACCGACCGGACGGCTTGGCATAACCCAAAAACCCGCACTGGATATCCGCCACATAGTTCAGATAGCTCAAGCCGGCTTGCGCTTGCGTCAAGCGAGCGATTCCTGCCGGATTCCAGAAAATAGCATTAACGTCATTGGATAATCCCACCGAAGCTCCGCCCATCGCTACCTCCCGGGCACTGGTTCCAACCTTCAAAAAGGCAAACCCGGTTGTACCGACATCCGAGCCGGTCTGAGCAGCGGTTATTGCTGCTATTCCCAAAAGTGCCATTACTATTCGCATTACCGTCTCCAACGAAAGTGTAAGGTGAGTATCATATATGTCAAGTGTAGAAAGTGGAGACCACTAAAAAAATCATTTTAACCACGAAATCCGCCAAGAAGTGTGGCGGAGCGTGGCGGATAGAGCGACTACAAGGAGCTCAAAGCCAGTGGGATCAATAGAATGTGTTATTTTTATTTTTCCCCTCATCCCTCGCTGCTCTTCCCTAACTACTATCAAATGCCGCGGGAGAGATTTGAACTCTCACGGGATACCCATACGCCCCTCAAACGTACGTGTCTGCCAATTCCACCACCGCGGCGTAAGTAAATGGTATACTTAAAAACCGGTTATGTCAATATTCTTGTAACTGAACTCACGGTCTCCTGCTGCGACCGGGTAAGAGAAGAAAAAGGGGGGATTGTATTCACTCTTCTCAATTTTATGCTTTTTTCAGTTTCTTATTGAGCTTTTCAAAAAACAGGGCCTGTATCTCTTTAAGCCTCGGTTCGGTCTTCGCTTCGAATCGCAAGACCAAAACCGGCTGGGTATTGGAAGCCCGTAACAGTCCCCAGCCATCGGAAAACACCACCCTCACCCCATCGATGTCAATCGTCTTGTAGCGTGATTTAAACTCTTGAGCCAACTTCTTCACCAATCCAAATTTGATTTCATCCGGACAGTCAACCCTGATCTCGGGAGTAGAGTAATAGAACGGAATCTCTCGGACTAACTGGGAAAGCGGTTTACCGGCATTGGCAATAATCCGTAGAAGCCGGGCGGATGCAAAAAGTGCGTCGTCATAGCCGTAATAATTCTCACCAAAAAACATATGGCCGGACATCTCGCCCGCTATCAGCGCCCCCTCTTCCTTCATCTTCGCTTTGATCAGCGAATGGCCGGTCTTATACATTATCGGGATCCCCTTCAAGGATTGTATATACTCAACCAACCCCTGGGAACATTTGACATCAAAAATAACCTTTGCCTTTGGGTGTTGCTCAATAATCTCTTTGCTAAAAACCCCCAGGAGTTTGTCGCCCCAAACAATGTTCCCCTGTTCATCGATCGCCCCTATTCGGTCGCCGTCACCATCGTAACCGATGCCTACATCGGCGTGCATTTCCAGGACCAGGCTGATCAAATCTTTAAGATACTCGGGAATGGTCGGATCCGGCAAATGAACGGGAAAGTTCCCATCCGGTTCCAAATTAATATAGACCCCATCGATCCCTAATTCCGAAAACAGCCTTTCCAGCAATACGCCGGTGGTGCCATTTGCCGGGTCGAAGACAACCTTCATTCCACCCTCGATTTTAACCTTACTCTTTATCATTTCGATATAGGCGGGAATCGGGTCAAGAGTAGTCAGCTTCCCGTGTCCGGATTTGAACTTTCCTTCCTCTATGATTTGCCGAAACGTCTGGATTTCCGCGCCATAGATCGAAGTTTTGTCCTTTAAAACCTTAAACCCATTATACTCTTTAGGATTGTGGCTGCCGGTAATCATTATCCCGCTATTTTTATCGTAGTGATGAAATGCGAAGTAGCAGACCGGCGTGGGCACCAGACCTAAATCTATGACATCACAGCCGCTCGCGCGAAGCCCTTCGATGAGACTGTTCCGAATCCGCTCGGATGAGAGCCGGACATCGCGCGCCACCAGGGCTTCCCGTATCCCAAAGTTTCCAATATAGGTTCCAAATCCCCGACCTATGTCAAATACGACATCATCGGTGAGCTCGATTTCGGCTATCCCCCGGATGTCGTATTCTCGAAAAATCAATGGATTAATCATGGTAATAGAGAAGAAGGCGGGGACGAAAAACCATCCCCGCCCGAGGTCGGGTTCGAAATTTCGAACCCGGGTTACCTATTTTTGGCCAGCTCGAATTTGTGCCAGTCGTAGTAGTCGGCGGTGAAAATCGTCGCTTCGCTCTTGATTTGGGACCAGGACTTACCCTGGTAGATATTGACGAGGTCGATTATGATAACCACTATATCCACTACCGGAACGAGGTATAACACCTCGAAGAGGCGCACGCCGACACCATCATTAGCCATATAGCCAGCGCGGGTGCCGAAGAAGACACCGACCAAACAGGGGGTGCAGCCACCTTTTTTAGCTGAAGCCACTGGAACACCGATGACGAGCACGAGGAGCAAGAGGATAATGAGTCGCTTCATGAAACCCTCCTTAGTTAAGGTTTTCATTACCTTTGAATTTTGCCTAAAAGCTTTAATTTGTCAAGGTTGTATTTCGCGCCCTCAAAAATCATTTAAAACCACTGAAGACACGGAAGTCACTGAATAATAATGCGCATTTAAAAAATATTACTCCGGCTTGTTCGCCGGTAATGGCAATTCGAAGATATTATCCGGTATCTCTTCGTCGACCCGAAGCCGGCTCAGCCGGCTGGTTATCGTAATTGTCCCTCCTTCGACCCCCAAAAACATCCGGTAAATGGTCGGTTGCCAGTACCGGGTTCCAACGAAACCGAGACTATCAACCTGATAGATCGTCATTGGATATTTACCCTGTCCATAAGTCTCCAGCCGCAGCGGGATATACCGGTTCTGCTCGATCCAGACGAGGACTTTCGATATACCGCTTTCACTACCTTTTCCTTCCAGGACATAAACCGGATAGCCTTTTATCTCCCCCTGCCAGATCAGGTTAAACTTGAACCGTTCCTTAAAAAATTCGAGCTCAGCCTGCTTCAACCCCAAAAAACTATTTCCCAATTCTAACGAATCCGGCAGGTCACGCACCGTATACTCCTTCTTCTTGAGTTTATAATCGATAAAGGTCCTGCCGTTAATAAGCACCACTTCTAAATACGGATTGGTAAAATTGATGCGTAATTTGTCCGGACTTTTAAAATAAAACATCCCTGAGATCTTCGCCTTTCCCCCCGGCTCCTCTACCTCTCGCTCAAGCTCTCCCGAAATTGTCTTCACCAGACCCAAATTTTCTACGGTTTTATTTAAAATGTCCTCGGCGCTAATCGAAAATAAAAAAATGAGACTGAAAGCAAGATTAATCATTCTTCTTTCCTCCGTTCTTGATTTTCCCTTCATACCCCCGGTCCGACGGAAAATAGTAGCGCCGGCCTTTAAGATTTTTGGGCCGATATTCCTGCTCGACCTGCCCTTTGGGGAAATTGTGCGGATACTTGTAATTTCGCCCATACGACAGTTGCTTCATAAGCGGCGTTACCGGATTTCGTAAATGCAATGGCACGGGCTCAGCAATAGTCGACAGTGCATCCTCTTTTGCCGCCTCATACGCCTTTATTACTGAGTTCGATTTTGGCGCGACCGCAAGATAGATACAAGCCTGGGCTAACGCCAGCCGACCTTCGGGCAATCCGACAAAATCGACCGCGTCTTTACAAGCATTGGCAACCATCAATGCCTGGGGATCGGCATTACCGATATCCTCAGAGGCTAAAATCACCATCCGTCGGGCAATAAAGAGCGGGTCTTCCCCTGATTCCAGCATCCGGGCAAGCCAGTATATTGCCGCATCCGGGTCTGAACCGCGCAGGCTCTTAATAAACGCCGAAATTAAATTGTAGTGCTCTTCGCCTGCCCGGTCGTAGAGCAGAAACTTGCGCTGGATGACGTCCTCGGCGAGCTCGATACCAACCTCCCGCTCTCCCCGGGCATTGGGTTCTGCCGACATCACACATAACTCGACACCGTTCAGAACCCGCCGGGCATCGCCATCGGCGATTGCAATAAGATAGTCGATAACCTTTTCGTCGAGCCTGGGTCGGAATTTTTTTAAGCCCCGCTCATCGGTGAGGGCGCGTTCGACGATTATTTTCAGCTCCGGGGGCGATAACTGATTTAAAACATAAACTTTGATTCGGGAAAGTAACGGCCCGATCACTTCGAACGAAGGGTTTTCGGTCGTAGCGCCGATTAAGGTAATAATTCCAGACTCGACAAACGGCAGGAATGCATCCTGCTGGGCTTTGTTAAAACGATGGATTTCATCGACAAATAAGATTGTCTTCTGATTGTGAGCCTTGCGCCGATACTGAGCTTCTTTGGTTACGCGCCGGATATCCGCTACGCCCGAGGTGACGGCACTGAAGGAAACGAAATAGGCCTGGGCGAATTCCGCAACCAGCATTGCCAGAGTTGTTTTGCCCGAACCGGGCGGTCCCCAGAAAATCATCGAAAACAACTCACCTTTTTCTATCGCCCGGCGCAGTGGTTTGCCCGGCCCTAACATATGCTCCTGACCGACAAGTTCAGCCAGGCTTCGCGGCCGCAACCGGTCAGCCAGAGGTGCCGATAACTTCTCCTCGCCTGCAGTAAACAGTTCCGTCACCGTAAGTTTATTTCAATGCTGTGCCAATAATTCTTCGAGTTTTTCCAGGATTGCTCGCTGGCCCGCACTCGTCCCCGGATCGGCAGAAAAATTGGGTTCAAAGTATTGAATTTCGGTTAAAGCATCACCGAATCTACCGGCGTTGCAGCAGGATTTTGCTTTTGCCAGACGGACATCCTCAACCGTAATCGAGCTTTTATGGGAAAAGACATAATAGGAATCTTTGCTGATTAAAGAATCGGCATATTCAATCGCACTGGCATCATCAGGCAAATCGGACAAAGCGATTGCCAAGCCGGCATACGGGTCGAGGATGGTGTCGGTCACGGACAGGCTAAGTTCAAAGTTATCGCGTGCCCGGGAAAGATCGTCGAAGCCGATGTAACACCAGCCTAGACCGTTATAGGCGTCGGCATAATAAGGGTCGTAGGACGTTGCATCGGTAAACGAACTTACCGCACCGGTCAAATCCCCGCTTTCATACTGCTGCCACCCCTGGTCGGTCGAATCCGGCGCCAGCGAGAAGCAATTGACTAAGAAAAGTGTAATTGAAATAATAAGTATCCGCATCAATCCCCCTTATTGTAACAGAACCATTTTCTTGAAAACCTTGTGACCACCAGTAAGAAGTCGATAGAAGTAGATGCCCGCCGGTAGGGTTTCACCGGTTTCACCTTTCCCATCCCAGGTTATCTCATATTCGCCCCTCGGCTGCTCGCTATCCACCAGGCTCTTTACCTGTCGTCCCATCGCATCGTAAATTCTAAGGGTAATATGGTCATTCTCTGGCACCTGGTATCGAATAACAGTAGCCTGTCTGAACGGATTGGGTGAATTCTGGGCTAAAAGCGGCTCGAACGGACAAGACTTCGCATCCGGTCCATCCGGGTCTAATTTCAGAGCATAGCTGCCCAATTTTTTGATCGGTATTTCAATCCGGTGCCGCTTCGGGTCGACCATTCCACCCAGATACTGCCAGGTCCCGTTTTCATAATAATAAATACCCAATTTATTGGCAGAAAAACCTGCCAGGTCTTTATCGTCGTAGGAAAAAGAAAGCAGTCCGGGATTTTTTAAATCGAGGCCGGCCGGACCAACGCTATAAGCACCTGCCCCGGTATCCGGGATAATTGTTATATAGGTATTACGGCTCAAAGCATTGGGAACCAGTTCAAACTCCACCTTTTCTGTCGGGTCGACCAGAACTCCGCCTTCACTGGCTACCACCAATGAGACCGAAAAGGTACGGCTGGTATCAATTCCGTCAGCAGACACATAAACGGTGGCGGTTCCGCTCTCGCCGAACCGGTAATTACCCTGATAAGCGGTGCTGCCTGAAACTTGATTCATCGTTAGCCCGGTCGAATCCGAGCCAACCTTTACCCCGACCGCTGGTTGACTTTGCAAACCGATGCTCGGGACGACCCAGATATCAATGTACTGATCAAGAGTAGGATTCTGGATTATCGGAATCGCTAATGTCAGCTCTCCCGGTTCCTGCCCCAGAGCCGCTACCGGGTCAATTATTCCGTAACCATAGACCTCATCATAACCGGAAGCACCCAGGTCTCTGGCGGTGCTGAAAAGAATATTCTTGATATTCCCAACACCGGTGATACCATGGCTGATCATCAGCGCCACCAGCCCGGCAACATGCGGCGACGCCATTGAAGTGCCGTTAAAAAACCAGTAGGCGAATGAATCTACCTGAGCTAAATTTACACCATCATTGGAAACACTATACGTCTGCTGGAGAACACCATCCGCTTTGCCATCACCGTTACGGTCGGCAGATATATCGCCGCCCGGAGCGACGATGTCGATTCCCGAACCCCAGTTGGAATAGGGCGCACGCTGGTCCAAATAGTCGGTCGCACCGACCGCAATGCATTCCGAAAATCCCGCCGGATAGGAGATGGAGCTTGCGTTGTTGTTGCCGGTAGCGGCAACCACCACCACACCCTGATTAACGGCATTGATGATCGCCTGATGGACCGTCTCCATACCTGAACTATTTCCCGGTTCGCCGCCCAGACTCATATTTATCACATCCGCACCGTTCTGCGTCGCAAAGCTGATACCATCGGCAATTGCCGAAGAAGGACCGGAGCCGGTATGGTCCAGCACCCGCACCGGCATAATCGACGAGCGAAATGCCATGCCCGCACAACCCAGACCGTTGTTCGTGCTCTGGGCGATGGTGCCGGTGACATGCGTGCCGTGGCTATTTTCGTCGTTGGGATGGCTATCATTATTGATAAAATCGTAACCGGCAACAAAATTGGTATTGGCAAGATCGGGCGCGCGGTGATACCGGCCATCACCGGACGAAACCTCGAACATTTCCGATGAAGGTATTGCATAATCCTCATAGGCAACACCGGCATCAACCACCGCCACCACGACCGAAGAATTTCCACCCTGTTCAATATTCCATGCCGCCGGCATATTCAAATGATTGGCATCAAAATGCCACTGATACGAAAAGAATGGGTCATTCGGAGTCCAGAACGCATGGAGAATCGTATTCGACTCGGCATACTCGACATTCGGGTCACAACGATAGATTTCGACCATTTCCTCAACTGTCTTGTCTCGAGGAATTTTAATCCGCTGAAACCCGAGATAGGGACTGGTATACATCGTCGTCGTCCCGAGCTCTGCGTTCAAAGCATCAACCGTGACGTTATTCACTCCGTTCCGAAATTTAACCACTACTTCGTTCGGCAGGTAGTGTCCAGTATTAAAACCAAAAATCGCAAACAGCAGTACAAGCACTAACACCTCCTGTGTATGCTCAACCCTACCCAATTTTATTTATTTGTCAACCCAAACCACACTACCATAGGTACGAAGATAGTAGCACCGAGGCTTGTCCTCGGCTGGGTCGGGAATAAACTGTGGGAGCGACTTCCAGTCGCGAACAAAAACATATTTTATCAGAAACTGAATGTCTTAGTAGCGATGCGTTCGCACTGAGACAGTGCGCTCGGACTGGAACAGTCCGCTATCGCACAAAGAGGACTTTTCAAGCTCTTTTGTATTGCACCTTATTTGGAGATGAACCTGAAAGCCATCTCTTGACAATATTTTATTCCCTGAGAATATAAGATCCGTTATGACGACTAACCTCACACCGGAACTACGAGCCTACTATGATGCCCGGGCACAAGAATACGATGAAATCTATTCGGGGAAAGGTCCGGCAATTCCCGACCCCCAGGCTTACAAGACCGATGTCGCTAAAATCAGCGGAGTAGCCGCCGCCTTTGCGCAAGGCCATTTGATTGATATCGGTTGTGGAACCGGATTCTGGCTGCCGTATTACGGAGAAAATTGCTCGCAGATAACCCTCGTCGACCAATCGGTAAAAATGCTTCATGAATCCGTAACAAGAATCACTACCCTGGGGCTACAAGACAAGTGTCAGCTTATCCGCGGAGATTTCTTTTCGATCTCCTTTAAAGACCGTTCTTTTGACACGGCGCTGGTTGGGTTCCTGCTCAGTCATCTTTCCTTGCGATACGAACGGTTATTCTTTCAGACGCTCAAAAATATGCTTAAGCCAAACGCGCCAATAATGCTTATCGACTCAGCCTGGAGCCCGAAACGACAGTCCTACCACAAAAAGGAAGACATCCAGGAACGAGTGCTCACGAGCGGTCAGACCTTCACTATCTATAAACGATATTTCGATCGATCCGACATCGAGGAAATGTTCACCCGCAACCAATACACATTAGTCTCGCTCTATCTGGGCGACATCTTTCTGGCGGCATGGGGAGAGAATCGCTCTGCAGCCGAGGTGACATAATGAATTACGAAGCAGAAAAAAAAGGGTATGTCTCATTTTGCGGCTCTTATTGCCATACCTGTGATTGGTTTACCTCGTTAGAAAACCACACCATTTCTAGGGAGACCCAGAGCAAATTGCACGAGGTCGAGGATGAGATAACACCTAATGTCAATTTCTTATTTCTAACGGGGTTTACGGGCAAGATCCGCAGGACATTTCAAGCAGCACTGGATATGGTCGAAGGATACGGACTCGGCCGGCTTATTGAAGGCTCGGTTGATAAGGAAAATTTCAAATCCGGCTTGCAAAGACTCGCCCGTTCCAGTATCTGCCCGGGCTGTAAAGCGGAATTAAAGGGAAACCCGGAAGACGATCGATGTAAAATCCGCCAATGCTGCTTTCAAAAAGGATTTAACCTCTGTAACGAATGCCGAACTTTTCCCTGCGATCTCTTACAAAACAACCCCGGGGTAATAAAATTCCACTGCATCGATAATCTGATCGAAATCAAAGAAAAAGGTATAGAGCACTGGATTGATAAACAGTGGAAAGACTCCAAAACTGAATCATGAGAAAAACTCTATGGCGATAAATAGTAAAAAGGTCTTGCTCTTCACCGGCTTGACTTTTTTCTTTTGTTGGGCGGTTGCAATTCTCTTTCACGCATTGGGAGGGAGATGGAACACCCCGCTGGCAACCGGCGTTGGTGTGATTTATATGTTTATTCCAATGACAATGGCAATCGTCGTTCAAAAGCTTATCTATCGCCAACCCCTGAAAGAACCATTCGGAATTTCATTCAAATTCAACCGCTGGTTTTTAGTCGCCTGGCTCCTGCCGCCGATTATCGCTTTCACTATCTTTGGAGTTAGTTTGCTTCTGCCCGGCGTTACTTTTTCACCGGAGATGGCTGGATTGCTTGAACGGTTCAAATCGGTTCTCCCGCCCGAGCAGTTCAACCAGATGAAAAATCAAATTGCAACATTTCCGATTCATCCCTTTTTTATCAGCCTGTTCCAGGGGTTAATCGCCGGGTTTACCATCAATGCGGTTGCCGGTTTCGGCGAGGAGTTGGGCTGGCGGGGACTGCTCCAGAAAGAACTCGGTCCGATCGGGTTCTGGAAATCGTCCGCGCTCATCGGTTGTATCTGGGGGGTCTGGCACGCTCCCCTCATTCTCCAGGGACATAACTATCCCCAGCATCCGGTCGCAGGTGTTTTTATGATGATGGTCTGGTGTATGCTGCTGGCTCCGATTTTCAGTTTTATCCGACTCAAAGCGAAATCGGTCATCGCCGCGGCAATCATCCACGGTTCGCTCAACGCCACCGCCGGGCTGGCGATCATGCTCATCCAAGGAGGCAATGACCTGACGATCGGGGTGACCGGTATCGCCGGCTTCATCGTCCTGGCGATTGTCAATATTGGTATATTTGCTTATAATCGTTTTGTGGCTCAAGAACCGGGCATAGTTTAACCCGAGTGCCAAAAACTAAAAACAAACACAATAACCAACCTTCCTTTTCCTGGGCGCAGGTTTTAGCGTTTCGCCGGCACCGCCATCATCTCGACCGTCGGGCACCATTAAAATCATTGCCAACCGTGGTCGGCGACATGTGCGGAATTCAGGCGCAAGTGATGTCTGCTGCCCAGCTCGCTATCTGGTCTCGGGTCAGAAATATCAAGCTGGAAGATATTGAACGAGCTCTGCTGCGAGAACGGACGCTGATAAAAACCTGGTGTATGCGTGGGACGGTGCATTTGCTGCCAGCAGCAGAATTACCCATATATACAGGCATGTACCAGCACCGGGGAACTCGCTCCGTCCACCGGTGGCTGGCAATGTCCGGCATTAAACCTGGCGAGATCGAAGCTATGACCGAAACCATTGTTGAAGCATTAGCCTCGGGTCCGCTCACCCGCCGGGAATTGACCGAAAAGGTAGTTTCTATTTTAGGACCCAGGGCAAAACGCTGGGTTGGACACAGCTGGGGCGGGGTGGTGAAGCACCCGTGCTATCAGGGGCGCGTCTGTTTTGGACCCAACCAGGGACAGGAAATATCGTTTGTTCGAACCGACCAGTGGCTTTCTGGGCTTTCGGTCTTGCCGGTGGAAGAAGCTGAAACTGCACTCTTCCGCCGTTATCTAAAAAGCTATGGTCCCGCAACAGTAGGAGATTTCATTTATTGGGCTGGGATACAGGCAAATGATGCACGGGTAATGCGGGAGCGAATGGGAGCGGAGGTGACAGAAATAAGCATCGAAGGAAAACCAGGGCTAATGCTTCGTCAGGATCTACCTATTTTGCGGAAAATAAAAAGCAGCGAGACTGTAAACCTTTTGCCGAGTTTTGATTCGTATTTACTCGGCCACCGCAACAAAGCACATCTTGTTGATGCCGCAGATTATAAAAAAGTCTACCGCAAAGCAGGCTGGCTATCGCCGGTCGTGCTTGTCAAAGGCAGAGCCGCCGGTGTCTGGTCCTGCAAGCGTCAAACCAAGCGATTATCCGTCACTATTAAACCCTTTGATAAACTGTCCCGCACGGTTCGCAATCAGATCGAGGAAGAGGCAGCCGACCTCGGTCGTTTTTGGGGAACTGCCTGCGAGGTGGATTTTGCGTAAAGAAGTAATCCTCCATTCCTTTTGAAAGAAAACGGATCTCAGCTCCATACATTTTTAGGGGGAGGATTTATGGCTTCGGACACTTACAGCCTACAATTGGAAATCGGCATCGGCAATGAGATTCGTTCTCATTGATACGACATTTCAATAGCAAAAAGCTTGACATCCTGATGAAAATTGCAATACTGAACGGATGGGGGTGTTTAGAAATCCAATCTACGCTATTTCTCTGCTGGCAGCATTCGTCTCGTGCACGATGCCCGCGTTGTATGAACAGGCAGCAATCAAAAAAGGGTTCCATTTGACCGAAGGATTGAGCGTTACAGACGGCAACACATCCATAATGGAAACCATGGATGATTTTTATCCGGCCCGGTTCTGGGCCCTCGGTGTTCAACTTTACACATATTATGGCTTTTCACGACATTGTGCGCTATTTTTTCAGGGAAGTGCCGATTTAGGGCGGTATCAAAATTTATATTGGGCAAACAACTATTGGCATAAATATACAAACGCAGATGTATCACTCGGCGTGAAGGTTTCCCCGGTCGATAAATTTGCCGCAAAGATAAATACCGGATTGCCGAGCCTTATCGATCTCACTTTGCTCTGGGATGTCCACAAAAATATTACCTTAAGTCTTATTTCGCGCAGTGTATATTACTTGGGCGCCGGTGCGGATTTGCACACCAGCTTTCGCGAAAACGGACCGCAGGTTCACTTTTTTGTCGGAGGCAATTACTATCTGGGGAACCCCGTTTATTATGACTATTACACCCCACGTTTCAATATCTACTATGCCCATGTCCGGGTCGGGTTGGGGTTGGAGAATTAAAAATACAACTTTATTAAACCTTTTGCCTCTCATTGACACCGCCTGATCCCTCAATAGAATCAGCCCGATGAATATTAGTGAATTTTATTACGAGTTGCCCAAACAATTCATCGCTCAATACCCCTTGGAGAAGCGGGATGGTTCGAAGCTGTTGGTTTTGCATCGCCAAACGCAAAAAATCGAACATCGAGTATTTCAAGATATTATAGATTATTTTAACCCGGGTGACTGTCTTGTCTTAAACAATACAAAAGTGATGCCTGCCCGGCTTTTGGGCAAAAAATCGACCGGCGGTAAAGTCGAAGTCCTGCTGGTGAACACAAAAGAAGACAATATCTGGGAGGCACTGGTCAATCCGGCACGCCGGTTAAAACCCGGCACCGACATTCTATTCAGGAACGGTTCTTTGACCGGAACGGTTTTAAACCGAACCGATAATGGGAACTGGACAATCGAATTTAAGACCAGCGGTGATTTTTTTACTGTTTTAGAAGAAGTGGGCGTTTCGCCCCTTCCCCATTATATCAACCGGCCGGCAGAGCCGAAGGACCGGCTGACCTATCAAACCGTCTATGCAAAAGAATCCGGCGCCATTGCCGCACCGACCGCCGGCCTCCACTTCACCCCCGAGTTATTAGCCGCAATCGAGAAAAAAGGGGTTAAAATTGTCTATCTTACCCTCCATATCGGTATCGGCACCTTTCGCCCGATTAAAGTGCAGACGGTTGAAGAACACAGGATGGATGCTGAACACTATGAAATATCGGCAGAGAGCGCTGAGCTGATAAATTCCGCTGACCGCGTTTTTGCCGTCGGAACCTCCGCAGTCCGGTCAATGGAGCATTCGGCACTTGGTAATGGTTCAGTCAGACCCGAGAGCAGTTGGGCAGAGCTCTTTATCTATCCGGGCTTTCAATTCAAAGTCGTCGACCATCTTATTACCAATTTTCACCTTCCCGTCTCCACTCCCCTGCTCCTGGTCTGTGCATTTGCAAACCGGGATTTAATCTTTCAGGCGTACGAGCAAGCGAAAAACCACAATTACCGGTTTCTGAGCTACGGCGATGCGATGCTCATTTTGTAAAGATAAAAACACGGATAAACACGGATATAGACGCGGATATGCGCGGATTGTAATAAAAAGAATTCGTAGAAACAGGTCTTTAGACCTGTCAAAAAATGACGAGAAACGTGAAAAGTCAAAATGAAATCCAAATCCTGCGATAAGGAACTAGTAAACTCGAAGAGTAGGTGGAGCACAGCGACACCAAACTCGAAGAGTAGGTGGAGCACAGCGACACCAACCTATTCTTTGTTTTCCACCTGTTTGATGAAAATTGAATTTTGCTCAGTACCAATATTCTCTTCGTGTTTTCTTCGTGTGCGCCTCTCCGCCAAGAAGCGTGGCGGATCGAGGCGAATTCGTGGTTATGTCAGGATTCAAAATGAAATTTGAGATAATTAAAGAAGATAAAAACAGCAAAGCCCGGTTAGGCAGGCTCTATCTCGAGCACGGCGTGGTCGAAACTCCGGTCTTTATGCCGGTCGGAACCCAGGGCACGGTCAAAACCCTGTCGCAACAGGAACTGAAAGAAAACGGTGTCGAGATGATAGTCTGTAACACCTATCACCTCTATTTAAGACCAGGAGTCGAAGTGGTCAAATCGAGCGGCGGGCTGCAGGAATTTATCGGCTGGCACGCCCCAATCCTTACCGATTCCGGCGGCTTCCAGATCTATTCCCTCTCCCGACTGCGGGAATTGAATGATAACGGGGTAAAATTTCAGTCACATATTAACGGCTCCTACCACCTCTTCACACCCGAATCAGTCGTCAAAATTCAGGAAGACCTGGGTTCGGATATTGCTTTAGCCCTTGATGTCTGTCCTCCCTATCCGGTGCAAGCCGAAGCGGCGAAAGAGGCGCTCGACCGAACCCTACTCTGGGCAGAACGGTCGAAAAAAGCAAAAGCGACAGCCCAGCCGCTGTTCGGCATCATCCAGGGTGCGACCTACGAGCATCTGCGCCGGGAGAGCGCAGAGAAGACCCTCGGGATCGGTTTTGACGGCTACTGTCTGGGCGGACTCTGTCTGGGCGAACAGTCCGAAGTCACCTACGAAATGGTCGATACGGTCACCGCAGTTTTGCCCACCGGGACACCCAGACACCTCCTGGGCGCCGGCTATCCGGCAGATATCGTCAACGGCGCGCTCCGCGGTATTGACCTGTTTGACTGCGTGCTGCCGACCCGAAACGGCAGAACCGGTTCCGCCTTCACCTCGCAGGGCAAAGTCGTCATCAAAAATGCAAAATATACCTGCGATCAAAATCCCCTGGACCCGGGCTGCGGATGCTATACCTGCCAGAATTACTCCCGCGCTTACCTGCGCCATTTATTTATCGCCGGTGAGGTTTTGGGTCCCCGCTTATTGACCTTGCACAACATCCATTTTTTTGTTAATCTCATCAAAGAGATTCGGGCTGCGATCAACGCTGACCGTTTCTCAACATGGGCTCAAAATTTTTTGAAGAAAAGACCGAATGAGTCGAATGAAAGCGAATGAAACGAATGAGATCCTATACGAAGCATCGGCTGAGCGGAGCGAAGCTAAACGAAACGCTCTGCGTTTTATTCGATAAATTCGCTATCATTAGAAAATTCGTCTTATTAAACCAAGGAGGTCAAAAATGAAGCAAGCGTTTATTGGAAGTCTGGTATTGCTCAGCTTCGCACTTTCCTGTTCAACCCAGGGCGGGGCTAAAATCGGGCTCGTCGCACCGTTGACCGGTGACGTCAAAACCTTCGGCGAGTCGACAAAAAACGGCTTCCTGTTAGCGGTTGATGAAACCAATGCCAAGGGCGGGGTCTTGGGGAAAAAGATTGAGGTTGTCATCACCGATGACAAAAACGACCCGACCGAGGCATCCAATGCCGGCTCCAAGCTCATCAACCAGGATATGGTGAAGTTCATCGTCGGCTCGGTTTCCTCCAAATGTTCAATCCCGCTCTCCGAAATTTGCCAGTCGAGCGGGGTGGTGATGATCACACCGACCTCGACCAATCCAAAGGTAACGGTCAGGGATGACGGCTCGCGCAAGGACTACATCTTCCGAGCCTGTTTCATCGACCCGTTCCAGGGAACGGTTGCGGCGAAATTTGCTCTGGGTAACTATCAAGCCAGGACCGCAGCCGTGCTCTACGATGTCGGCAACGACTACACCAAAGGCTTAGCCGAGTATTTTAAAAAGGCATTTACCGAAGGCGGCGGTTCGATTGTCGTCTACGAATCGTATACCAAAGACGATGTCGATTTCTCCGCTCTCTTGACCAAGCTCAAACTGGCAAAACCGGATGTAATTTTCCTTCCCGATTATTATAACAAAGTCGGGCTGATTGCCAAACAGGCACGGCAGATGGGAATCAGCGCTTCTCTCCTCGGCGGCGACGGCTGGGATTCTCCCGACATGCTAAAGATTGCCGGCGATGCCATCTACGGCGGCTGCTTCACCAACCACTACTCCCAGCAGGACCCGAGCCCGGAAGTCCAGGAATGGGTAAAAAAATATGAAGCCAAATACGGAGCCACGCCCGATGCCCTGGCAACCCTCGCCTATGATGCCACCACGATGCTCATTGAAGGCATTCGGCGTGCGGGCGCCTGGGATCCAAAAAAGGTTCGCGATGCATTGGCGGGCTTGAAAAATTTCAAGACCGTTTCCGGAGAAATCTCGGTCGACAATTACGGTAATCCGGTGAAAAATGCGGTTATCTTAAAATATGTCCCAACCGGACAGGAGTATGTAACCCGAATGATGCCAGAATAATAAATAGTAACCACGGATGCACACGGATTACATAACAAAGGCGCCTACCTCATGCCTGCTCCCTATTTAACCATTCACCATTCTCCCATTTCCCATTTAACCATTCACTATTTATCCTTTAACCTTTTACCTTTAACCTTTCACTCTCCATGACCTACTTCCTCCAGCAGCTGATCAACGGCCTCCAGCTCGGATTCGTCTACGCCCTGATCGCTCTGGGTTACACGATGGTCTACGGTATCGTTCGACTCATCAACTTCGCGCATGGCGATGTCTTTATGATTGGAGCCTACCTGGGCTACTACGGCATGGTCTACTTCAAACTCCCATTTCCGGTCGCGATGGCGTTTTCGATGCTCGGCTGTGCCCTCTTCGGTATTATTATTGAAAAACTCGCTTATAAACCGCTGCGCACAGCACCGCGGATTGCCGCGCTCATTACCGCCATGGGTGTATCGCTCTTCCTCGAGTATTTCACGAGTTTGAAATTTGTCTTCGGGCCTAATTATCTTGCCTATCCCCGACCGTTCAAAGTCATCAATTACACCATTGGCGGCATAACAATTTCGACGATTCAGATCATCGTCTTTGTCGTTGCGATTGTGCTCCTGGCACTGCTCCAGTTCATCGTTCAAAAAACCAAAATCGGCATGGCGATGCGTGCGGTCTCGTACGATAAAGAAACCGCACGGCTGATGGGCATCAACGTCGATACCGTCATCTCGTTCACCTTCGGGATCGGTTCCGCCCTGGCTGCTGCCGGCGGCGTCCTCTACGGGATCGCATATCCTCAGATAAACCCCTTTATGGGCATTATGCCCGGCTTGAAATCGTTTGTCGCCGCGGTATTAGGCGGCATCGGCATCATTCCCGGTGCGATGATCGGTGCGCTGATTATGGGGGTGGTCGAGGTCTTGAGTGCTGCCTTTATCTCTTCAACCATGCGCGATGTCTTTGCCTTCGGGATTCTGATTTTAGTTCTCATCATCCGGCCGGCCGGGCTTTTAGGCAAATCCGGAATTGAAAAGGTGTAATAAACAATGCAAAATTCAAACTGCAAAATGAAAACTGAAAAATGTAATTTTGCACTTTGCACTCTGCACTCTGCACTGCAATGAAGTCCTGGCTCATCTGGGTCGTCCTGCTCCTCCTCTTTGGGGTCGTTCAAACCCTGATGGTCCTCCATATCTTAAATCCTTACTGGCAGCAGATTATTCAGTTCGCCGGTATTATGACCATCTCCGCCTTAGGCCTCAATCTCATCTACGGTTATACCGGTCAGTTTTCCCTGGGTCATGCCGCCTTTTATGGAATTGGCGCCTACTCAAGCGCACTCATTACCCGGCTCTGGCCCCAGGGCGGACCGTTCATTTTTCTCCTGGCAATCATCACCGCCGCTATCCTGGCAGCCCTGGTCGGATTCCTGATCGGTCTGCCGATTTTACGCCTTCGCTCCGACTATCTGGGAATCGCCACCTTAGGATTCGGAATCATCGTTAAGGTTATCTTTGACAACGCGGATGCGGTGATCCCCCAATTAGGCGGCTCCCGCGGAATGACCGGTATTCCCAAAATGACCAATTTCGCCTGGGTCTTCTTTTTTACCGTTGCCGCGGTTGTGGTCATCCGAAATTTCGTCTATTCCAGCATCGGCCGTGCCTGCATTTCGATTCGCGAGGATGAGATAGCATCCGAGACGATGGGCATCAATACCACCAGGTATAAAACCCTCGGCTTTGTCTTAGGCTGCGGCTTTGCCGGTGTTGCCGGTGCGCTCTATGCCCACCTCTACACATTCCTCCATCCCTCCAATTTCGATTTTTTGAAATCGATCGATGTATTATTGATTGTCGTCCTGGGAGGCCTTGCTTCCATCTCCGGCACCATCGTCGCGGCGATCGGCTGGACATTCCTCCTGGAAGGGTTACGGGTGGTTTTACCCCCGGCAATTCTTGATTGGCGGCTCGTCATCTATCCTCTGCTGCTGATCATCGTCATGCTGTTGCGACCGAAGGGCCTTTTCGGCGGCTCGGAATTCGGTTTCTTGAAACCACGGATGAAACCTGAGCAGAAACCGAAGGTAACCACAGATTCACACGGATGAAAATGTCCAAAAACCACAGATACACACAGATAAATATTGAACCACGGAAGACACGGAAAGCACGGAAAAAACCGAAGATAACCACAGATTCACACGGATTATGAATTGTAAATGCACACAGATAAATATGAAAACCATAGAAGACACCGAAAACACGGAAAAAATTAAGCCACGAATGAACACGAATTATACACGAAGTGACACGAATTTTGAATTTTGCACTTTGCATTTTTCATTTTGCATTCACCCCTTTTGTATTATATGAACCCGATTCTCGACATACAAAATCTGACCATGTGCTTCGGTGGTCTGAAAGCGGTCGCCAACTTCACCCTCGAGCTCACCCCGGGTGAACTGGTCGGGCTGATCGGACCCAATGGCGCCGGTAAAACCACGGTCTTCAATCTCATTACCGGGTTGTATAAACCGACCGCCGGTGACATTAAAGTGCACGGTAAGAGCATCATCGGTCTCAAACCCAACCAGGTCACGCGGCTCGGTATCGCCCGCACCTTCCAGAATATAAGACTTTTCAACGACCTCTCGGTCCTCGACAATGTCCGGATTGCCTGCCACAGTCATGTCCATTATGGATTCTTCCCCGCGATCTTTCGCACTCCCTCGTTCGCTACCGAGGAAAACGAGATTCGCAAGCGGGCAGTCGACCTGTTATCGGTTTTTAACCTTCAGACCCTGATTTCCGAGACGGCAAAAAATCTCCCCTACGGCGAGCAGCGGCGATTGGAAATCGTCCGGGCATTGGCAACCAATCCCACCTTTCTCCTGCTTGACGAACCGGCTGCCGGCATGAACCCCCAGGAAACCCAGCGACTGATGGAATTAATACATTTCATTCGCGAACGCTTCAAACTGACGATTCTCCTGATCGAGCACCAGATGCGGGTGGTAATGGGAATCTGCGAACGAGTGGTGGTGATGGACTTCGGCGAGATTATCGCCCAGGGCAGCTCAAAGGAGGTGCAGTCGAATCCCAAAGTCATCGAAGCGTATCTGGGGAAGGAGAGCGATTCCGGTTTGCCTGAGGATCGACGATGCTCTTAGAGATTAAAGACCTCAACGTCCACTACGGTGCGATCCATGCGCTCCAGGGAATTTCGTTTGCAATCGACGAAGGTGAAATCGTCTGTCTGATTGGAGCCAATGGCGCGGGCAAGACCACTACCCTGAAAGCGATTTCCGGTCTCATCCGCACGACCAGCGGCAGTATCCGTTTTGCCTCGAAAGAGCTCACTATCGTGCCAAGCCACAAAATCGCCGGACTTGGTCTCGCTCATGTCCCGGAGGGCAGAAAGCCATTTGCCAATCTCACCGTTTATGAGAATTTACGGCTCGGCGCCTATTTTTCAAACGACCGGCACAAGATTCGACAGGCGATGGACCGGGTATTTAAATCGTTCCCGCGGTTACAAGAACGGATCAACCAACCGGCCGGCACGCTCTCGGGCGGTGAGCTCCAGATGCTGGCAATGGGCCGCGGGCTGATGTCAAAACCGAAGCTACTGATGCTGGACGAACCGTCAATGGGTCTCTCGCCGATATTAGTGCGGGAGATATTTGATATTATCAAAGAAATCAATAACCAGGGAACGAGCATTCTGGTAGTCGAGCAGAACGCCCTGATGGCGCTCGCCACCGCTTCCCGCGCCTATGTCCTCGAGACGGGCAGAATTGTCCTTTCCGGGCCGGCGCAGGAGCTGCGGGAAAACCCGGAAGTTCGAAAAGCATATCTGGGAGAAGAAATTTCTAATCACTAAATACGAAATCCTAAACAAATCCAAATGACCAAAATCAAATTTGAATTTCAAATTTCGAATTTATTTAGAGTTTAGTGCTTAGAATTTAGGATTTTCATGTTTACTACTTACCTAATCCAGCTCTTCATCAATGTCAGTGTTGTCCTCTCGACGATCTTCATCCCGCTCTTCGCCCAGACCCTGGGTGCGACACCGGTGTTGGTCGGGATGCTGGTCGGAGCCTACAACCTGATGCTTTTCCTTTCCTCGACTCTCTTCGGCCGGCTATCCGACATCCACGAACGCAAACTCTTCATTGTTGTCGGCCTCGCTACCTCTGCCGTCGTCATTGCGCTCCATATTTTCATTCGCTCGATTTCTTCATTGTTTTTGCTCCGGGCATTAGCCGGGCTGGCGGGCGGCGTCTTCCCGGCTGCACTGATGGCGCTGGTCTATGACAAAAAAGGAATGTTGGGCCGGTTCACCTCGTTCGGCTCGCTCGGCTGGGGCATCGGTTCGATCATTGCCGGGGTGCTCGCGGTTTACAATCGGCTGTTTATTTTAGCAGCATTACTCTACCTCGTTTCTTTTGTTATTGGCCTTTCGCTTAAAGAAGAAAAAAAACCGCAAACACTCCCCCTTTTCCCTTGGGACGTCATCAAACGTAACCTATCGGTCTATCTTTCGTTCTTTTTAAGACACACCGGCGCTTTTGCGATCTGGGCGATATTTCCCCTCTATCTTGCCTATTTAGGGGCGAACAAATTCTGGATTGGAATCATCTACGCACTGAATGCCCTGGGCCAATTTCTGATTATTCCCCACCTTGACCGGGTGCGCAGCACGAAATTGATTGACGGCGGTTTGCTCTTATCGGTCGTAACATTTATCATCTTCGCTATCTGCCGAAACTACAAACAGATACTGCCGGTCCAGCTTCTCCTCGCCCTCTCCTGGTCTGCCCTCTATTTAGGTTCTCTCAAATACCTGATGGAGCGCAATGTCGAACGGTCAACCTCGATCGGCATTTTTAATTCTCTATCCGGCTTATCCGGCATCATCGGGCCGATTTTAGGCGGATTGGCAGGCAACTTCGGCTACCGGGCAGTAATGATCCTTGCCGCCGCGATGTCCCTCGTCGGTTTTATCCTACCGAAAATCTATTCGAACCGCTCATAAAGACTAAATTTGTTACGAAGTATAGATGGAATCCGCCACGTACCTTGGCGGATGACATCAACCACAGATAGCGGCACCAAGGATGCCGACACGGATAAATATGATGAGCAGAGATTTATTTAACCACCGAGGACACGGAAGGCACTGAAAACGAATGATTTTTACCACGGATAAACACAGATGGATTTCAATTTCCCACTATATCCTGTCATCCTTTCATTGCGTTGGCAATCTCATCCTTTTCCGTCAGGAATGGGATTGCTTCGCCCGCCAAGAATCGTGGCGGACTCGCAATGACACCGGGAAAAATTTACCCGTATAATATCTTGACCTCCCTAAACTTTTCCATATAATAGTTTTCAAATGAAAGACCGCTATGATGTGATTATCGTTGGAGCCGGCCCGGCCGGTTCGTCAACCGCCTATTTTTTAGCAAAAGCCGGAATCGATGTTCTCCTGCTCGAACGCCACCGCGAGATCGGCGTCCCGTTAATGTGTGCCGAAGGCGTGGGCAGGGAAGGACTCATGAAACTATTCGACCCCGAGGGCAAATGGATCGCTGCTTTTCTCCACGGTGCAGTCTTCCGCGGCGATGACAACCGTTGGTTCAAGGTCAACTTCAAAAATGTCGGCTACATCCTCGAACGCAAAATCTTCGACCGTGATTTGGCAACGAAAGCCGCTCAAGGCGGGGCTACGGTGATGGTCGGCATTCAGGCACACGGTGTGGAAAATAATTCCCTTGTCATTCAAGATAATTTACAGACCAGGCGATTGCACTTCCGAATCCTGGTTGGAGCGGATGGGGTTGAATCGAGAGTCGGCTCGTGGCTGGGATTGGACACCCGATTACACCGGACCGAAATACACAGCTGCGCCCAGTTCCTTTTGGGAAATATCGATATCGAACCCGACTGTGTCGAATTTATCATCGGGCCGGATACCGCACCTGGCGGTTATGCCTGGATTTTTCCCAAAGGCAAAAAAACTGCCAATGTCGGCCTGGGAATTTCTGCCCATGCTGCATCCCATTCACCCGCCTACTATTTGGAACAGTTTATTAAAAACCGGTTTCCCGCCGCCGCCCGTTTGGAAAAGATGCTCGGTGCGGTACCGGCAAAGGTTCTAAAAAATTTTTCGACCGGTAATTGTTTATTGGTCGGCGATGCCGCCCGCCTTGCCGACCCGATATCGGGTGCCGGGATTGTCAATGCCCTCCATTCGGGTTATCTTGCCGCGCAGGTCGCAGTCGAAGCCCTTAAAAAAGGGGACTTTTCGAGAAAATCTTTGAGCCGCTATGACGAACGGTTAAAGAAGGAAATCACGAACGAGCTCCAGTTCCGAAAGAGGATCCGTGACATTTATCTCAAAATGAATAAGAACGATTTTAAACTCCTGATGGACTTCGGCTTGAAAACCCTCGCCAATAAAGAAATGACCGATATTGATTTGAAGTCAATCGTCTTTGACATCATCAAGTCCTCTCCCCAATTTTTGAAGCTCGCCGGCAGCCTGTTAATGAAGACCGCAGATCGACGCGTCTATCGACGCAGATAGACACGGATAACGGCACGGATGTGGACGGATATAATTAATTGAACCACAAAGGGCACGAAGAAATAACCACGAAGTCACACGAAGAGTATAAAAATGAACACGAATCAACACGAATGAAGATTTAACCACAAAGGACACGGAGATCACAAAGAAACCAACAAAAAATATTCCTCGAGTAGTGCGGAAAATAAATCTGCATTTTTCATTTTAATTCTTACACTTCTTTGTGTACTTTGTGGTTTAATCTTTCAATTTAACCTGAATCCTGCGTGATTTTTTGGAAATAGTGTCACAAATTCCTTAATAAACA
>CAYHGV010000022.1:0-34186 GCA_964356135.1 uncultured bacterium | reverse complement strand
TAACTCAACCCTTTAGTTATGTAGTGCGAAGCTTTAGCTTCGCTTGCAATCCCCTGCGACCCTGATAGGTCGTACGACAATTTTTCTTTGTTACCTCCGTGTCTTCCGTGGTTAAATGTCTTTCTTTGTGGTCTTTGTGCGCCCCATTAGATATCTATTTTTTCTAAATAAAGTAGGTATCTAATGGGGGACTTTGTGGTTGGAAATTTCTTAATGATAAACTCGTAGTTGACAAGGGAATTTCTGGGCTTAAAGTTGGTTTATGGCAACAACTGAGACGTCCTTATGGATATTGCCGTAATTAAAGACACTTTCAATCGAATCCAGGGGGTGGTCAACAAAACTCCTTTAGCCACATCGCGCTCCCTGAATCGAATGCTCGATGCGGCGGTATTCTTCAAATGCGAAAATTTTCAGCGCACCGGTTCGTTCAAATTCCGGGGTGCGTTCAATTCGATAACCCAGCTTACCGACGAAGCAAAAAAGAGAGGGGTTATAACCCATTCGAGCGGCAACCATGCCCAGGCGCTGGCACGCGCCGCTCAATTAGTGCAGGTTCCGTGCGTAATCGTCATGCCCTCCAATTCCACGACCGTCAAAATCGAATCGACCAAAGGGTATGGAGCAGAGGTGGTCCTGTGCAGCACGACCTTACAAGACCGGACCGAAACCACCGACCAATTAATTTCAAAACACGGCTACACCCTGCTGCATCCCTACGACAGCGATACGATGATCGCGGGCGGAGGCACGGCGGTCTATGAGCTTATCCACGATATCGGCGAGCTCGACCTGGTTTTCTGTCCGGTCGGCGGCGGCGGTTTGCTGTCCGGCACTGCGATTGCGGCGAAAGGGCTCTTGCCCGGGGTCCGGGTCATCGGCTGCGAGCCGAAGAATGTCGATGATGCCTACTGGTCGTTCACTACCGGCAGGCTCGTTCCCAATACATCGATAAACACGATTGCGGACGGGCTTCGAACTTCGCTTTGCGAGCGGACTTTTGAGATCATCACAAAATATGTCGATGAAATCGTGACAATTTCTGAAACAGAAATTGTTCAGGCGATGCGGTTTCTCTGGGAACGGATGAAGCTCGTCATCGAGCCATCGGGTGCGGTTTCATTGGCGGCTCTCTTGAGCAAGCAGGTTCCGGTCGAAAAAAAGCGCATCGGCGTTATTCTCAGTGGCGGCAATGTCGACCTGGAGAGTTTCTTTTTAAACTATCAATCGGAAAGGCAACAATAAAACAAGAATTTGAAAATTTACCACGAACGCACACGAATGAAAAACGAAATGTCACGAACGATAACGAAAGGACAAAAAAAGTTCAAAACTAAGTAAATGGGTCAGAATACGACTATGCCGAGCAAGAAGGCTTCCGTTTTACCCGAAATTAAATACCCGTTCGTTTATATTCGTATTGCTTCGTGTACTCGGCCATGCACCGTGGCGGACGTGGTTTCGTTCATTGGGACGGTAATTGTTTTTTCATTCGTCCTCGGTAATGAACCCGCACTACCTACGATAAAATATTCGTTCGTGGCCATTCGTATTAATTCGTGTCTCTTCGTGGTTAAATGTGCTTTTTTAACAAAATGAATTTTGATTCCTCTTTTGCGAATTTGATTCGTGGTTGCTTGATTTTGTCTTCGTTAGGTTTTTGTTATGCGTCCCCTTTCACCAGAGCCGATTTCGAAGCCCATTGCGCCCGGCTCAAGCAAAAAATTCCCCGTGGATTTACGATTGTTATTCAAAAACCGTTCGTCGTCATCGGTGATGAGCCTGCTCTGACGGTTAAACTGCGTGCAGAGCGGACGATTAAATGGGCGGTCGACATGCTCAAACAGGATTATTTCAAAAAAGACCCGGAGGCGATAATCGACATCTGGCTGTTCAAAGACAATAAAAGCTATTACAAATACTCAAAAAAAATCTTCTCTACCGGGCCGACGACTCCGTATGGCTTCTATCTCGAAAACGAAAAAGCCCTGATTATGAATATCGAAACCGGCGGTGGAACCCTGGTGCACGAGATCGTCCATCCGTTTATCCGTTCGAATTTCCCGGAATGTCCGCCCTGGCTGAACGAAGGTCTGGCATCCCTCTATGAGCAGTGCGGCGAACGAGAAAGCCATATCTACGGGTATACCAACTGGCGGCTCAAAGGACTTCAATCGGCGATAAAGGAGAACCTTGTGCCATCGTTTGAGATGCTTTGCACAATGGACGAAGACGGGTTTTATTTGAAGGACCGGGGAACGAACTACGCCCAGGCGCGCTATCTCTGCTACTATCTCCAGGAGCAGGGGCTTTTGGTAAAATTTTATAATGATTTTTTCGCTCATCGGACCGACGACCCGACCGGCTACAAAACCCTGAAAAGAATTCTGAATGTAGAAGATATGGACAGTTTTAAAAAGACCTGGGAGCAATTCGTCCTGAAGCTTACCTTTCCGTAAGGCGGCGACTACCGATAAATCCTGTGACCTCTGACGAAGAACCAAAATTATCACGAAAGCACGAAAGGACGAAATTCGAAAAATAGAGTGACTGCAAGGAACTCAAATCACGAAAAATAAAGTGTAGTATTTTCAATATGTTACAATTTCGTGTTTTCTAAATTCCCCGGTTTTCGTGGTAAAAATGATTTTTCAGGATTCTAATCCTGTGATCTTGACAGAGAGGAAAACCCTATTAGAATCCGGCAATGAAATCTGAAATAAGGGTGAGACAAGGAAAGGAAGAATGAGTTCCAATTATTTTGAAATGGAAAAGGGAACCCAGCAATTCTGCTATAATAAAAAAATATTCTCACCAGAAATAACGATTACTCCAAAAAATGAAAAATAAGGAAGGGGAGCACGATGGGTCGGAAAGCATTTGAAGAACCGGATTTAACCGTTTTTGAACAGCTTCTCAATCAACCGGAGCTCACTCGCCGGCAGTTCCTTTCACGGCTTGGTGCCGGTGCGGCTGCAGCCGTGTTTACACTTACCGTAAGCCCCGGCATTCTTCAGGCAGCAGCCAAAAAGAAAACGCCGTCCGATACGCTCAAGGCTTTTCTTGACCGGGAAGAACCCTTCTTCCGAGAATTTGCCAGGTTATTCACGCTGGATCAGACCGCACCCTATTTTGCCATCGGCCAAAAGGGCTCGATGCCGATTCCGATCATGAAACGATTCAAAGAAGGCCTTGATCAGATTGCCCATGACCCCTTCCCGGTCTATCTCGAGCCTTCCGAAAAAACCCGGGAAAAAATTGCCAAGAGTTATGGCGCAAAAGTCGACGAGATTGCCATTTCCCGAAACACTACCGATGCCGTCAGCCAGATTTTAATGGGCATAGACTGGAAACCAGGTGATGAGATTCTTTGTTCAACTATGGAATATCCGAACTGCGTTGCCACGGTCTTGCGCATGGCAAGAAGATATGGTGTCACGGTGCGGCAATTCGGTTTGCCGATGGCGCGCGAAACAACCGCAGAAGAAGTAGTCAATTCAATAAAACGGAGGATCACACCAGGAAAGACCAAGGCGATCTTTTTCTCCGGCATAACCAATCCCAACGGCCAGATGCTTCCTTCAAAACGGATAGCCCGGCTTGCCCAGGCATTTGGCATTATTACCGTTGCGGATGGAGCGCACTACGGTGGAATGATCGATCCGAAGCTCGACGAGATTGGTGTTGATTTCTGGGGAATTTCAGGACATAAATGGCAATGCGGCCCCGGCGGCACGGGTATTCTCTATGCGCGGAACGCCCTCCTCCCGGCAAACCAGAACCCGCTTCCCCGATTTTACATTATCCGAAGCGGGGACCTCAATGCTCCCACTGATGGCTCACGACCGGATGGTTTCGACATCGGTGCAGCACTCAGTGTCTATGGTTTTCCTGAGTCGGCTGATTGGCGGGCACTCGGCGAAGTTTGCGAATTATGGGATGTGCTCGGACGCAAGCGGATTCAAGACTATATCCTCGCCCTTGCGGACTATGCAAGAGAGAAAATTATGAAAACCTTCGGTGAAGATGCCATTCTCCAGCCGATCTATGACCCGGAGCTCAAAAGCGGTATCGTCGCCTTCAATCCGTTCCCAAAAAAATCTCAACGCCGGGATGGGAAGCTGGTCATCGAGTTCCGGGACCGCCTGTTCAAAGAAGCCGGGATGCGACTCGGAGCCGGAGGCCTGGGACCCCACGGGTTAACGCGGTCCCCTGACCCGGAGGCACAAGAGTTCCCGGAAGGGTCTATTCCCAATCGCGATCCGAAAACCGGCAGGCCTGCGCCGACCGAAATTCCATTACGGTGTGACGCCTGTCCCTGGCTCGCACGTGAACATTTCGACCGGCTTATCAGTGCCTGCCAGGGGCTCTTAAGGAAAATGGCGTAAAGGAAGTACCGTGCAAAGCAGCAGAATTATTTGGATTCGAATTCCGGGAAGGTTAAGGAGCTAAACCGTATTGTTGATACCGACGGCACCTTCACCAACGAGAATCGAGGGCTCGGTCCCGGCTTCAATAAAAAATATCCGCACTCCTGCGGATATCATGCCGAAAATGGAGGGATAAATGAAAGTGTTGTATGGACATAAAATGATCAAAAATGAAAAAGAAAAAGTCGATATTCGACTTTCCGAATACAAAGAAAAGGATATAGCGGAGGAGGTGTTAAAAATACTGAAGAACAATGAGGCGTTCAGTCAATCGAGAACCTTTGGCGATAAAAATCTTGGAGACCCCATTGAATATGAAAAACTGATAATTATTGACGAAACGGGTGAAAAAGTATTTGAATATTTTAATAAAGCTATTCATTACTTGATGCAGAAGGGTGAAGATGCTCGACAGATATTTCAAACATTTACTTTTTTTATGGGGTAGCATGAATTTAGATGGAATTCGGCTGCCTGTTCCGTTTTCGATGCAATTATCCTGGGCTGGTCTGTCCTCGTAGTCGTCGTGTTCAAACCAACGAATCTCTCACAGAGAGAAATGTCAAAAAGTCAAACCAGACCCCAGAATTACCCCTTTTCCGGAGAGATAAAGGTTCAGGCTATTTTTTAAATCCTCCTCCTTGATTGGAAAAAATTGGGGAGAGAGGGAAAAACGAGAAGGGAAATCCGAAAGCTTGACATCGGTAGGAAAGGCCCCTATAATCTGGGTGATGAAAGTAGAACTAATGATAGGAAAGGGAGAATCATTAGGGATTCTACCACTCACTGGAATTTGTAATTCACTAATTCAACAAAACCCTATCCGAATTAGTAAAAACGACCACCAAGTGAAATGTGTAGACCTGACTACATTAGTATGCGGGAAAATATGGCTAGCGGGAAGAGCGAAAAGTGACAATTCTCTTTTCTTTTCATAATGAATGTCTTTTTAAGTCACAGTAACCATCCTGACGATTTAAATATTATAGAGTTGCTTAATTTAGGTTTCAGGTTGATTGGGGTCAACCTTTATATAGCCGAAAGAGATCCAAAGCCGAGTGATAGGTTAAGTGACAAATTGAAGTCAAAGATCGATGCTTCCGATGCAGTATTAGTATTGTATTCGTCGTATGCGTCGGAGTCTAAAGATGTGAATTGGGAAGTTGGATATGCAGCGGGGAAAAAAAGGATATATTTTATTTCTGAATGGGGTGTTTCTAAGCCAGTAGCCCATCAAGGAGAAGAAGATTTTAGCTTGGATCGTCAAAAAATTATAGAAAGTATCTACCCCGTTTGCTTATATTTCAAACGATCTGGTTCCGGTTCTGATGAACAAAAGGCAAAAAAGGAATTCGAATATAGTATGATCATTGTTCCAGCATCAGGTGATGGTCGATTTAAGTTAAGAATTCAGTATCCAAAATCAGTTGATTTGAAATATGCGCCCGAATATATTACAGGTGAAATTTTATGTGCCGGCTGTAAAATATTGCTTGTTAGAGAATACTCAATCGGATATAGACACTTGCAAATGGTATGTAAGTCTTGCGGCAACTATTTGTCTTTAGGTGAAACTTCACAACTTAAGGCAAAAACAATAAGTGATTTTATTAAAAGTGAAACTACGCGAAAAAAGTAAGAGTAGTGGATTTCGTATCACGTCATGTAGGAAAGTGAGGGCGGACCTTTGGTCTATTAGCAAATGTTGCAGTCGCTAACAAGTATTGATTTCCAGAAGCGTGATGGGGAAAGACTGGTTTTTGAAATCCTCCTCCCCCTTGAGGGGGTAGGATTGAGGAGAGGGGGCGGGAAATTTTGAACCTTGACAGGCGATAAAAAACCGATATTATTGCAACCATGAAAGCAGAGATAAGGGTGGCGGAGGGCGAATTGGTGAGGATTCAGATATCCAGAGGAATTTATATTTTGGTTTGGCCCGAAATATCCCCAATGGAAAATACCCAAAAAATAGGAGTATAAATGGAAACTAAAAAATATGAAGTACAGGTTTATTATACTAGTTTTTGCACGTATGAAATTAATGCTGAAACAGAAGATGAAGCAATTTTGATTGCAAGACAAAGGAAGATTAACCATGAAGAATTATCATCGAATCTTGATAATTGGAAAGAAGCCGATACGGCGAACGAAATTTAAAATGCCTGAAGTAAAAAGGCCGATACCATCTAAGAGCAAAGGGTACTGTCCCTCTTTCCCCTACGAGTGGTCAAGCCAAACGAGTTTGTCATTCTGAATGTCAGGAAGAAAGATTTATAAAAGTCCTTCGATTGGACAACAGAGATTGTTAGAATTGGTTCACGAGGCCGATTCGGTTTACGGTGGTAAACTTGAGGCAGGTATTCAAACGACTACTCAGCGTACCTCCTCCGGAGAGCAAGTACCAGAGCTGATGACAATTCGGCAGGCAAGTGAGTGGGCTACCGAGTACCTGGGCAAGAAGGTTACCCCGTCGAATATATCCTACCTGATTCAGTATGGAAGAATCAGAAAGCGGGGTGGGAGCGATGGGGCAATGGTTGATAGGCAGGAATTGGCAGAGTACTACCGATCTTATCTTGGCCGTCGGGAATTAGCATGGAAGAATCGTTTGGGTGATGATCTCGATTGGCACCTGTCCTTCGATCATTTAAAAGAAGCGGACACGACAAAGCATGTTCACCGGCTCCATCCGTACAAAGGTAAATTTATACCGCAACTTGTAGAGTACTTCTTGGACGACCATGTAGACGAATTCAAAAAGCAGGTTTGTTTCAGCCCGGGAGACGTAGTATTGGACCCATTTTGTGGCAGTGGAACCACTCTTGTCGAGGCAAATGAACTTGGAATGCATGCAGTGGGCATTGATGTATCATCGTTCAACGCCCTAATCAGCAATGTGAAAGTGGGAGATTACAACCTGACTGCACTCTATGAAGAAGTGCAGAAAATCATCAGGGCGTTGAGGAGTTTTATCGCAGGTGCGAAGACCCAAGCTTTTGAAGCCGACCTCGCTGAGCGTTTGTCGGCATTTAATAACGAGCGCTTTCCGTTACAAGACCACAAGAGCCAAAAGAAGCGAGGATTGATGAGCGAAGACGCCTATGGTGAAGCTCAAGCGAAAGAGTTCCTTGAAATCTATTTCGAACTGATCAACAAATACGACATTGATTTGAGGCAAACCAACGCCCAAGGTTTTTTAGGCAAATGGTACCTGAAGCCGGTTAGGGTGGAGATTGAATTCGTTCTCGATCTCGTAAAGCAGGTTAAGGATGCCACTATCAAGAGGATACTTACCATTATTCTCAGCCGAACGATCCGGTCCTGTCGGGCAACAACTCATTTCGACTTGGCTACGTTGAAGGATCCAGTAGCGACGACCTACTATTGCCCGAAGCATGGGAAGGTATGTAAACCCTTGTTTTCAATTCTTTCGTGGTGGGAGCGCTACTGCACCGACACGGTGACTCGTCTTGCACAATTCAGAAAACTAAGGACTAAGACTTATCAAATTTGCCTTACTGGGGACTCAAGGGCGATAGATATTCTCAAGGAACTGGAGAAAAGAATTCCCCTCTTTGCCACAACCATAAAAGAGAAAGGGATAAGAGGTATTTTCTCAAGTCCTCCCTATGTTGGCCTGATTGACTACCATGAGCAACACGCGTATGCCTATGAGCTTTTCGGGTTTGATCGGCATGACGAGCTTGAGATTAGTCCTCTTTCAAAGGGTCAAGGTCGTGAAGCACGTGATTCGTATGTCGTGGGGATTTCCGAAGTTTTGAACAATTGCCGCCAGGTGCTTGTGCCTGACTACAATGTATTCTTGGTTGCCAATGACAAGTTCAATCTTTATCCTACGATCGCTGAGAAAGCGAGCATGCGTATCGTCAATCAGTTTAAGCGTCCGGTTTTGAATCGCACTGAACGAGATAAGTCAGCTTATTCCGAATCGATATTTCATCTGAAACAGAAGGAGGTGTGATGGGGTTTTCGAAACCGCAAATCAGCGACATCGAAGCAGTCCTCAAGGCGAGTCTGAGAAGTAAGTTCGAGAACTACAAACCAGAGCCCGCCGCCATGCCATTTCATACGAGATTGTTGGGTAAGGATATACTTGCTATCTATTCATTTCTCACTCTTTAGAAAGGAGTAACACATGGATATTCTCTTTCATAAACTCGGGGTATCAGTAAAACACCTGTCTGTTCTCCATAAGACACTGTTAGCCCATGATTCTCAATACAAGGCTGCGAATGAAAAGGTTGAAGCAATCGGCTTGGATATTTTCGCACGTCAGCTATACGCTGGTGGAAAGGTAGGAAAGAATGTCGCCCGTCAAATGATATTGGCTGATATCTTTCAGTACATCTTTGTTGGCCGAGGCTACTTTGCTGCAGTTGAGAGTACCGGGAACATGAAAAAGTTTATAGAGCTATTACTCCGAGTAGCTAATCTCCTTATTTTGCAAGAAAATCTTTCCGTTGACCCCGATGTACGTAAGATTGTTATATCCGAGCTCGAGGCCAACATAAACGTAACTGATTTCATTGAGCCCGGATATGAAGGATTGTCTTCGGATATTCAGGCTTTAAAAGACTACAATGGATGGATTGTAGGTAATGTGGGGGAGGAATACGAAAATATTTTTGACTCACTTCTTCCAAAGCGGCTTGGACTCGCCGTTGAGTTAATTGTTTACGCTATGCTTCACTTGAAGAAATACGGATATGTCGTTCCCTTGCTTCTCAACCAGAGGCTTATTAGGGGCGGCAGCCAAAACGAACCGGACGGTTGGGTTGATTACCTCGCACCGCCTGATTTTCTCCTGTTCCGTGAGAAAGGCCAAGTTTTCGGAATAGAAGTAGGAAGCGCTAAAGATGATCAAAACACCAGGTTTTCCTTGGTGACTTCAATTCCTTTATTCTCCGTGAGGTTAGGTGGTCATTGGCAGCCCCAACCTTTCCGGTGTGGTAAGTGCGGGAGATGGATTACATACTCTAATTATGTGATTGATGGGCTCATTGCAGGAACCGTCTCGACCGATATAGATTTAATAAATGCTGATCGGTGGCAGGATCTACTTGGGGTCTCTGAGAGTGATCTCGCTTTCTTTGGAGAAGCTGAAGACCACAAAGGCGGCAAAAGGAAGCTGCGCTATCACTATCTGTGCGTAAGAGATCAGGAAATAGTTAGAATGAGAGTTGAAGGAAAAACTCGCCATGATTCGTCTGGATTAATTCTTCCAGTTCCTTTCGTCAAAGGTTTAGAAATTCTCAAAGAGGACTGATCACGTTTAGAATCACAGAGGGCACTGGTGTATAAGTTGAATCGGGGACGTCAGCGGATCCAGGCTTGGCCTCTTGACATTACTTATTCAATATGAGCCTGTCCGAATTAGTAAAAACGACCACCATGTGAAATGTGTGGAATTGACTTCATTAGCTATATTACATGAAAAAAGCTATCGTTAAAGGACGAAATTATAATTTTTGTATAATAGCCGATCAGTCGAGATTTTATATCAAGGCCTCGCATGTTGCTTCATTGAGATTTTCTTTCATTAACAATCTTAATGCCATTTTGTCAGAATTCGATGTCAGTATGAATGACAAAAGAATTTCGGAGTCTCAGTGGATTGTGTCAAAAAGGGAGTCTAATCTATTTTTTGGTATTACAGAAGAATTTTTATCAGACAGGAAGTTACGCGATTATCTTGAAAGGAAATTAGACGAAGATAGAGAGTGCGGAGAATGGGAAAATATCCTAAAAACTTGAGAAAAAGAAAGACGAGAGCGCCTTTTTTTCTTGTTGCCGCAAAAAATGATATGGATTTACAGATGATTAAGCTATGAAAAACACCCACCGCGCAGAAAAGACCGAGCTGTTGATCGGTCGAAACCTAAGCTGGTTCAGGGGCATGGTGGCCAGTCCTATGCCCTTGATATGTAAAATAAGTAGACCTGACCCATGAGTTTAAAGCAAGCTCACGAAGCGGCAAAGAAGAACGTTGGTGATTTAGATTCATCATCCGAACTGGCCAGAATCGAAGCCGACGTAGACCGTCAAGTCGCTAAACTCTGGAACCTGAATGATAAGGAACTGGGGCAGATACAGAGAAGTCTTATGGTGCTTCCGGAGTGACCATCTGGGTAGTCAAATTCTAAGAAGATTCTATCAGGCAGCGAGGTCATGAGTTTAGAAACACCTGACCCCAAAAGGCGGATTCTTGATATAGCTAATGAATATCCAGGCCCCATCCTCGTTCGATCCGGGCCGGGGACAGGCAAGACTCACCTTCTTGGTCTCAGAATAAAGTTCTTGGTTGAGCAAATGCAAGTAGTACCCGGAGAGATAACGGTAATTACATTCACCGATGAGGCAATGCGTAACATGAGACAGCGAATCTCTGATCAGGAAAAACAAGATGTGTTCTTACCAAAAGATAAACAGCCAAAGCAAATTCGCACAATGCATAGTCTCGGCATGACAATCATTCGGGAGAATGCTGAACTGCTTGGATTGAGGTCACCGATAAAACTTATTACTGGTGATAGATTCTGGGTCTCCAGTTCGAGGATCGAAAAAACCTCAGATCGTGAGTTGATGTTCAGAGATGCAGCGTTTTCATTGAATATCGAGAATCCTACGGTAGTTGCCAGGCAAGCGGGAAATTGTAAGGGGTTGGGTAAGTGTGTTGTAGAAGACAAGGATGAATGTCATATCTGCACGAAGTATGGTGAATTACTCAATTTTTGTGGTGCAATTGACTATGATGACCAAGTTATGAGGTCGTGTCAGCTTCTAAGCAATAATCCTGAAATTCTCAGCAAATGGCAAAATCAAGCCAAGTATCTTCTCGTTGACGAATATCAGGATATTAATTATGCACAGTTTTGTTTGATCCGGTTGCTGACACGAGAGAATCCTGCAGGGGTTTTTGTGGTCGGAGACGAGGACCAAAGTATTTATGGATTTAGGGGCGGCTCCCCGGAGTTCATTAAGAACTTTCTTGAGGACTTTCCTGGTGGGAAAGAGATGACGCTGACTCATAACTGGCGATGCTCATCTGAAATAATGAACCAGGCATTATCGGTTGTCGAGAAATACTCTCCACGCATTGAGTCAAGGCTGGCACTTACTTTCGAACGTAGCTCACCCGGTCTAGTGAAAACTCATTCTACACCAACGGAGGAGGGCGAAGCAGAAATTGTTGCCAGAATGATTGCCGACCAGCTTCCGGCACATGAAGTACTAGTTTTAGTTCCGAGGTTGTCCGTTGCAGATAAGTTGAGCGACAAGATGCAGCAGCGTAGAATTTCTTTTGACTGCTCTGTTGATATTTCAGAATATGGCATCAGTACTCTTGCTACAATAGGAGATTGGCTTCGTGATCCGAATGACAATATAAAAGCCAGGGTTTGTGCCGAGCTCATCGCAGAATCAGACCAGAAGTTAATGCCGTCACGTCTCTGCCGAACAAAGGGAAAGAAAGAACTGCGGCGAGCAGCAATGGAAAATCTGGCATCATTATGGACAAAGGTAGAATCAGATAAATGTTCTTACTACCGTGCGCTTGAGAGTGCGCAGAGTGGCAATGAATTTCTTGCGAAAGTGAGCGAGAGAATGGCATCTTTTCTTGAATTCCAGGCTAAACCTCCATTTGTCTTAGCTGAAGCTATTCTGCGCTTAACACCACCGTGGCGCAAATCAGACGAGATGATTCATGAATTTACTGAAGTTGTATCCGCACTTGATTCTCGCCGGCAGGTACTCGGCGGTTCGGTCCGTGTACTTTCCTTCAGAAAGGCAAAAGGTCTCGAAGCGGACATCGTATACATACTCGGCTTGGAAGATGATCTCTTCCCCGGGAAAGTCGTGCAGGAAAAGAGCGCAAATCAAGAGGAATCGGCCAGACTTCTCTATGTGTCTATGACTAGGGCAAAAGATGAACTGCATCTTTTTCGGACAAGAAAGAAAAGGTCAGGGGATATAACCTTCGGTGGCGAGAAATATGATCCCCAAAGATGTCATTTTCTTGACGCAATGGGGTTGAGTGAAACCTATCACTCCAGTCAGAAACAATAAGAAAAAGAGGCTTGTTTCCTGGGAGACGAGTCATTCTTGGGTATGAGTGCGGTTGCTCGAAAATGTTAAGCTGTCGTAGCAATTAAGGCTACACAATCAGCCATTGACAGAAGGGTGAAAAGGTGTATATTACCAATCGGGATGGGATTTTTTGATTTCTTGAAGCCAAAAGCGTCTGCGGAACCTCCGCCGCCATTGGTTCCCGTCTACCAGGTTCCGGCGCTTCCGGCGTCTGAACTTGTTCCGTATGCAAACCAGCCTTGGCGTCTCAGTCTGGAGTTCACCGAGTCCTCATCTAAGAGCTTCCCCCAAATTCTGAAGGTGGCTCAGTCAAACCCTGGTTTCCGTGAACAAGTAACTGAAGGCATTCGCACTTATAGTATTCACTTTGGGCCTGATGAAATCCTCAAGTTTGATGATCTCTATAAGAAGGTTAAGATCTGGAAATCAACGGTCGTTTATGTCAACGGCCAGTTGATCACGTCAGAAGATGTAAGCAAATGGCTGCGATGCTTCCGCGACTGCCTTAAGTACCAGTACTCGAACCCTCTCTTTTGCTATGGTGCCAGCCCCTACACGTTCAATCTGTTTGGTTGCCACAGAACAATGATTCGAGATGCCTTTCCGGAATCGAGCGACAATTGGTACGAATTCGGCCAGATGCGGGCGGATGGGGTGTTTCTCGTTGATAAGCAGACGATCGCTCTGAAGATGCTCGAGAATCTGCGGCCGTACCGTTTCTGTCCAGCCCTGTCGCTCGAAGCACTTCAGACGGGTTTCAAATGGATACCGGATGAAATTAACCCTAAGAGAGACCCTTTGTGGAACTATGTATTGCTTGCTGGTTCCCGAGTCCCAATTGGGGTTGTGCCAAAGATGACAGATATCATCATTGATCAGCAGAAACAAACTATCATGACGGCCACCGGCAAAATTGATATCACCATGGGGCTTCACTTTCCCATCACTGTCACCCCGCATTTCAAGGAACTCATCGTGCGTCTACAAGGTGCACGAAACCGACCCAACATTGATAGACAGTAGAGGGAAAAAGGGGACCGTCCACTTTTCTCACTATGGTTATGGAATGCGCGATACTTGTCGGAAGGTGTCTTATGCGACATTTGCAATGGCATATAGGGTGTTATACGAATCAGTATAAACCATGTTGGATTGAGCGAGGAACGACGTGATGCGTGTATTTCTGAGCCATACACATGCCGACCGTGAGTTCGCCCGAAAACTGGCGTCCGATCTTAAGGAGGCGGGGTTCGATGTCTTCACGTACCTCGATGCAATCTCACCGGGCGAATCGATAGCGGAGCGTATCGGTGCCGAAATCCTCCAATCCCAGGCCGTCATCATTTTGCTGTCGCAGGCGAGCGCGCAGAATCCATGGGTCATTTCAGAGATCGCCCTCGTCCGTGCCAGTCGCGAATCCGGCTCTCGCCATAGGATCATTCCTATCGTCATCGAGCAGAATGTAGAGATACCGTTCTTCATAAAAGACTTGTTATACCTCGACTTGTCAGACTCGGACCGATACCGAGACAATTTCCTGCGCTTGACTCGGGCGCTTCAGCAAGTCGATGCCGAGAGACCGGAAAGACGAGAAGGGCAGAAGGCCAGAGAACGAATGCTCCGCGCTCGGGAGATGGTGCTCGTTCTGGAGAAAGAGTTTCACCACGAGCAATCCGCGATGCGTCAGCACTTCATTAGCATAGTCATAGGCATCGCAACCATAGCGTCTCTCTTCGTCGGTCTTGCGAGTGTTCTGGCGATCATCTACATAAAGATCAGCTGGCCGCTGCTCGCGGCCGTCAGCATCTCCTTTTTCCTCGGAATGTTCATTCCTTTCTTCCTGTTCATGCGTTACCGCCGACAGGAACTCGACCGCCTTGCAAAGCTCAGGTCAAACCTACGCGCAACGTTGTCAGAACTTACCGAACTGAGGGGGGAAAAGGAATGAGCAAGACTGTCCTCCTCCCCGTGATCCTTGAGCGCGAATCAGAAAAGCTCCGTCAAGAGAAGGAAACCTTTGACCAAAGGAAGGAGCAGGAGAACCGCTGGTTCAAGCTCCGGCTCGTCATGGGATACTCGGCAGTTATCCTCCTTGTGGCCATAATGATTGTGTCCTCCTTCATCGTCCTCAATCATTCGGCCTTTCCAAGGAGTGTTGTCACTGCCGCAGGCGCCGCTCTATTTGGTGATGTGCTCGGACTGCTCATATGCGTATGGAAGATCGTTCTTAATCCAAACTTCATGAGCAAGCTCGAACCGGCGACAAACACGATTGAATCATATGAGAAACTCCTGAGAGAAAATGGTTTGGCCCAAGAAGACGAGGAAGACGAAACAATCCAACAACAGAATACACCCGACAAGGGTAAGCCGCACCCCTGACGCTCTGCGCCTTACCCTTGCAGGTGATTCTGAGCGTTAGGTTGCTTTCACCTTGTTTGGTTGAAATATAATGTTGCACAAATAGGAGGTTTCAAATGTTGAAAATCACAATCGCAGAACTAAAAGAGATTGTAGAACTGGTCAACACTGTTCCCGACGAATATCGCCCAAAATGTTTTGAGCTTCTACTCAACCATGCCTTGTCTCAATTACCTGTTTCTACGGCTGCACCTCCAACAACGGTTATGCACACTCCAGCATCAACACCACTGTCTAAGCCCTTTATCTTGCCAATTGATGTAAAAGCATTTCTTACTCAGTATGGATTAGATGAATCTCTGCTGTGGAAATTTTTCTTAGTGGAGGATTCAGAAATTCGCCCGATCTATCAACTCAAAGCGGCAAAAAAAGCTGCGGCGGAGATTCAACACGCTCTAATGATGTGTTTGGAAACAGCCATCTCAACAGGTCAGTTTCAAGTTGCTATTGAATCTTTACGAACTCGGTGCCAGGACCAAAAATGTTATGACCTTCCTAACTTCATGAAGAACATCAATTACAAAGCAAATCTGTTTAAAGCAATTCTGGAAGATCAACCCCTGATACTCTCGCCAGAGGGCAAATCCGAACTTGCCGAGTTGTTAGAAAAACTCAAGGTTTGAGATGGACAAAGAAGGTTTTGTAAAAGTTTTAAAAGATTTCAAAAAAGACGCCCACAACCTGAGAAAGCAGAGTCAAAAAGTTTCTGGTAAGCAGATACAGTCAAAAGTTCTCTTAGGACAACTTGAAGATTTGGCAACGAGATGGTTTGAACAAATAGACCAGCCCCTTCGCGTTACATTTCTGTTAGACGAAGAGACAACAAACAAATATAGAGAGCCTTTAGGGAAGATTCTAGAACTCTCTGACGGAAAGCCATCCAAAATAGTAATTCAAACAATCCTTAACGCAATCCTAAGCTCTTACCAAACTGATATTTTAGTGCCAGTTCAGAAACAGTGGGCTATTTTGTCAAAATTTCCTAATCTTGATGTCATACTATTTCATGCAACTGGCCTTGAGGTTGATTACTTAACCGAGGCAATAGAATGCGCTCGTTTAGGTAAACGAAGAGCCGCTATAATTCTGGGCTGGTGTGCAGCGGTCAATAGGTTACATCTTTATATTCAAAAAGAAAGTTTCGCAAAATTCAATCAAGCAACTATTCAAATGTCAGCCATACAAACAGGGCGATACAAAAGGTTCAACAAAAAGTTCGATATTCAAAACTTAAGTGACTTGCGGATGACTGTTTTCGATGGGGATTTGTTATGGGTTCTTGAATTTATGGGAGCGATTGACGGAAACCAGCATGAGCGTTTAGAAATCTGTTTCACCATGAGGAACACCTGTGCACATCCAGGCGAGGGTCCTTTCTCAGATGAAAACGTGCTTTCCTTCTTCTCAGATATTGATGCGTTGGTTTTTGCCAACCCGAGATTTAACATGAATTGACTCCATGTTGTGACGCGATGTTGCACCTAACATTGGCTTCCAGCCGACGTCCTTCCGCCCCTTGCAGGACTGATGTCAGGTCTTGAATCTTGGCGACAATAAATTGACCGACATTAAGGTGTATAGAGTAAAGAGGTGCGACCCTTTTCTAAAGACCTCCACTTGCCCTTGACTTATTGTTTTGGACCGGGACAATACCCTTATGGAAAGTATTTTCACCATATCTGACGAAGATGTTCAGTTCGTCGCCATGACTAAGCTGGGTCGACGATTGACCGACGATGAAATCGAGCAGGTCCAGGATGGTGTGGAGTGGGGTCTGGAGTGTTGGGAAGAAGTTGTCGGTTATGCCATCAACGACCTGCGGAAGTAGCACTGGCACGAACTCAGCGGGTTAAGGTACGCAAGGACGCCTATCTTGGTTGATCGGGTGTCCACTTGGGTCTTCAAAACCGACATAAAGGAATTTCACTTTTTCGCAAAAGTGGAAAACGACTTTAGTAACTGAACTCTTATCGACCGCAATGGATTTTATGGTACAGCTATTTAAAAGCGTTTCTGAGGGTTCCAGAAGTTACTTGCACCAAACATTTTATTGTTGACATCCGGGCGAAAAAGGGTAAATTGGTTAAATGGGTGTTATACTGAAAAAAATGTTCGGCTAACAGGAAAGGAGAAAATCATGAAAAAGAAAAAAAAGAAACAAGCGAAAAAGCCCAAAAAGACCCCCTCTAAAAAGGCGCGTGTCAAAGAACAAGAAAAGTGTGGTAAAGAGCATGTAGACTGCTTATACCCTCAACATGGCTACTGTGCATTGGATAAAGATCATGGTAGCAGCAAGCATTCTTGCGGCAAATGTGGAGTTGATTTCTAAGTGTCTTTCGGAGAGCTTCGTTGACCGTTTACAGGTGTTAAGGGGGGCACAGGGGTAAAGTTTAACCTAATAATAAATCTCCGGCACTATTTATTTTTTCCTTAGAGGGAAAACAAAGGGACGTTGGTGTAGGAGTTGAATTATGCCGACTTGGGTCTATCAGCGAGCGCATAGGAGAAAAGGGATCTGTCCACTTGTTTTTTACTTGTTTTTTAGCCCTTTTCCAACAAGTCATTGACTAATTCTACAATTTCATTACTGTTGACTAACGAGGGATATCGCGAACCAAATGAAAGAGGGGAGTACAGGAAATAGGTAAACCACCTTTCCTACCGGGCAAGGCGTGAGGCAAAGGCGTAGAATTGACCGTACAATGACCTTGGTCATTTGCGATAACATCTAAAACAAAGGAGGAAGAATGCTTAAAAAGTATGTCTTTTTAGGCTTGCTGTTAGCTTTTTTGCCCAACACGGGCAGGGCGTTAATGGTGAAGCTCGACCTTGAGGACCTAACCCAAAACTCTAACTTAGTGATTCGTGCCACGGTTGAAAATATGCGCTGTTCCTGGAATGCCGAACACCGCCGAATTTTTACTTTTGCAACCCTAACCGTGAAAGAGCCGATTAAAGGCAGTTCTCCAAACAGCACAATCAACATTACTTACCCGGGAGGGGTGGTTGGCGATACTGCCTATATCGTTGAAGATACCCCGCAATTTCGTCCCGGAGAAGACGTTATCGTCTTTCTCAAGGATAAAAACCCCGAAGGACTAAGAGAAGTCTACGGCTGGTTTCAGGGAAAATACACCATCGAGAGCAATGTCGTTTTAGAAAACCGGCTGCCGGTCCAAACTTTCCTCAATCAGATAAAATCAATTGCCGCCGAACTACCGAGGAGGGACCAATGAAGATCTGGACAAGCGGTCTCTTAATTTCATTGGCGGTTTTTTTATGTTTCAATCAGGCATCGGCTTACGTTTATTCGGGTTACAAATGGAACGATTCCAATCTTCCGCTGGTCTATTATATCAATCAGAACGGCTCCCCGGATTGCAGCGGTGAATTGACTGCGGTCCAGGATGCCGCTCAAAGCTGGAATGATGTCGGCGGTTCCTATTTTGCCTTCAGCTATGCAGGTACGATCGATCACCTGTGTATTGAAAATAACGGGGTCAATGAAGTCAGCTGGTATGAGTCCGGCTGGAATGACGCCGGTATCATCGCTAACTCCGCAATATTCCTAGATCTTTCGACGAATGAAGTTATCGAGTATGACTTCGGGTTTAACGGCGTCCACTACACCTGGTCTACCACCGGCGAAGCGGGCAAAATGGACGTGCAGAGTATCGCGGTTCATGAATTTGGACATGCACTGTATCTATTGGATCTTTATAATCCGGCATCGGCAAATGCTGCCAAAGTTATGTATGGTTGGGGAAGTGCCGGAGGAATTAAAACAACCTTAGAACAGGATGATATGGACGGCATCGCCTACCTCTATCCTGAAAATCCGGGCGAGCGGGTCTGGATTAAGGATGCCGAGGATGACTTTGGCCAGGTTCCGTATGCCGGCGACCCCTGGGCAAGCACTGATATCCGGGTCGTTCCCGATCCGCCCGTATTGGGAGAAACCTGTTACATTTATGTGACGGCACGAAATATAATGCCAACCTCGCAATCTACCACGATCCAGGCAGAGGTTCATAATCCCGATGTCAACCTCAACGCCGGCTCGCCCTATCTCTGGGCAAACAATTATATCAATCAGACCATACCTGCTGCCGGAGATACACTCAGCGAAAGTAAATTGGAGCTCTGTTTTCCCTGGTTCGTGTATCCCAACTCCTATGACCAGGGTCATTACTGTATCGTCGCGACGGTTGAGGCGTCTGGAGATTGGGTCCAAAATCCCTGGCCGCCCGCGGACAATAATGTTGCCTGCCATAATGTTCATCCGGTGCCCAAGTTGACCAAGGGCGGGTCTAACTATTTTTCTTTTAATGCCGGCAATCCAACCGGCGAAGCGGTGAACATGATCCTCCACCTCGATACATCAAAACTGCCCCGGGGTTGGGGAGCACATCTTGCTGACATTCCGGTGGATACGCCAATACCGCTCGGCAAAAATGATACTCTGAAAAAGATAACCCTGATACTCGTACCGAATTCTGGTGCCGCTGACGGCGCATACGGGCCGGTCTCCATTTCAAGCCAGCTTCTGAGGGAAGGCACCGGCGAGCAAATCGGCGGAGGAGGAATAACTCCACGGGGAGTCGTCGGCGAACCGCATGATGTCGGAACGGTGGGTCTTATTCTGCCGAGCGCAGAACTGGATACCGGAACTTTAGTTGTTCCCAAGGCAAGGATTAAAAACTTCGGTTCCTATGCTGAGACTTTTCCTGCTGCCTGCTTCATTGGTATGGTCTATGCCGACACCCAAAATGTCAGTCTTGCGGTGGGCGAGGAAAAGCAGGTTGCGTTCGATGGCTGGACCGCTAATGTCGGAGGGGGTCATGAAGTCCTGGTGCGCACCCTCCATCCGATGGACTGGTATCCGGAAAACGACGTTCAATCCGGCATGATCGGAGTGAAGGGACCCCGAACTGGAGATACGGCGAGAACGATTCTGGAACCTGACCGAGAGATTAAACCGTTCACACTCGCATCCTGCAAGCCCAATCCCTTTGCTAATACGATTTCGATCAGCTACGCTTTACCTTATGAAACCATGGTCAGTCTCAATATTTATGATGTAACCGGCAAGTTGGTTAAAACCCTGGTCGCCAAGCGCGAGACTTCGGGCGACCATCAACTTGTCTGGGATGGAAACAGCACTGCCAGTCTTAAGGTTGGCAGTGGAGTCTATTTTATCCGATTTGAGACCCCGACCTATGCGACTATTCAAAAACTTGTGCTGATTAAATAAGTTACGATTCGGTCGGAGAATCGTAACTTCAGAGAAGTCAGTATTCTGACAGACTCTTCACAGTAGAACGCAAAGCGGGCGAGAACTGCTCCATTCTCGCCCGCTGCATTGTAATTATTTTATGGAGTAAAGACCACGGGAACGGTGATCGTGGCTTTGCCGCGGTCGGTGGGAGCCGGGAAGCGGAGTTTTTTGAGCAGGGCGACAATCGCCTTTTCGAACGAAGCGCTGCCGAGGGTTGACGATATGATCGTCGACGATTTTGTGGTTACTGATTCGACCGTGCCATCGGCTTTGACCGTAATCGTCAGAACCAGCCGTCCGGCAAGGGTCGGGTTTTTCTTGAGATAGGAATTGTAAACCTGAAGCAGCGGCGGTTTCCCTACCTCAAGGCTCTCAGAAACCGCTTTGCTATCAAGGCTGCCGATGATGGTCGCCGCTTCAAATTTTGCCGAAGGGGCTTGTGCAGCAATCGGTTTCAACTCAGCCTTGGTTCTTCTGCCGACAGTCGAACCGAGTGAGAACTGAGTCGGCGCGGGCGAAGAGCCGCCATAACCCATGCCCGAACCTTGGTCCCGTTCTTCTCCGAAAACGCCTTGATAAGAGACGCCTTCGGGGATGGGAACCGGCACCTGGACCGTTTCGACTTTGCCGCCGACGTTTCGAACCTTTTCTTCGACCGCGACAAAACTCGTATATTTGCTCATGAGCTTGAACTCAAGGGCGAGTGAGGTAACCTCGTCCACTACTTTTGGGTCTTCGCCGCGAAACATCTCATCCATCAGCCGTTCGATTTTCGTCCGAGCCCAGAGGGTGGCGATGACATCATGCTCGTCCTGGTCTTTGGGAAAGACGACCGGAATTTCCTGGATGAACGATTTGCCGCGGATGTTGCCTTTGAGTTTGATTCGGGCTTCGCCGGGTTTGGAAAAGCGGCCGTGGATGATTACCGGTTGGGCTGCGAAGAGGTCGGGAATCCGTTCCGGAAAAACCTCGATGACCGAAAGACCGTTCCAGTCGATATCGATGTCCATCAGATAGGGTTTTGCGATGCGCTCATAAAAGAGCTGAATCTTGGCTTCCGGATTTTCGTCCTGGCGGCAGTAGGTGACCTGGCCCCGGCCGACCTGAGCCATCTTTTCCAAAAGATAGCGGTTGACGCTTGAGCCGACACCGAAGCTGAAGAGCCGGGCATTTCCCAATCGCTCTTCGATCGCGGCAAGAATTTCGGTTTCGTTACCGATATAGCCGTCGGTCATAAAGAGGACTATTCTGCGGCGCTTGGGGCTTCGCTCGTAGTCGAGTGCGGCTTTGATGCCTTCAATCATCATCGTTCCGCCTTCGCCTTCCATCGCATCGACATAGGCAACCGCCGTTTTAACATTTTCCGGGGTGTTGGGAACCGGCGAAAGGGCAAATCCCCGGGCGGATTCGGAGAATTTTATTATCTGGAAAAAGTCGTCCGGGTTCATGTTTTCGATCGCTAATTTCACCGCTTCTTTTGCCTTTTCAATCGGAAAGCCGGACATCGAGCCTGAGCAGTCGACGACAAAGACCATTTCTTTAGGGGTGATTTCTTCGATTTTTACCTCGGTCTGGGGCTGAATCATCAGCATAAAGAAACCCGAGCCTTCTTTGGCGGTGGTCAGGAGGGCATACTCGGGTTTTTTACCGGCGACATCATAATGGAAGACGAAGTCTTTGTTGGGGATCCGGTCGCCCGGCGCTATCTCGACCGAAACCGAAGTCTGGCTCTTGGATTTTTCGATGATCTTATGGGATGGGCAGTCGAAGTTCTGAATCGGCACTCCGGCTTCAACCACGAGTTTAAGGCTTAAGTCATGGCCGGACCGGAATTCGGGTTTTATCACCGGCGGGGTGATGCGCGAAGCGTCCGGGACCTGGTCGGTATCCTCTGACCAGCCGCCGCCGGTTTTTGTGGTCGGAGTACCGGGGATGAAGCGTGGGCCGACGACCATCGGAAAGCTGAACTCATAGCTGCCGTGGTCGTATTTTAAGTCCTGGACATAGCTGATTTCAATGAATATGTCGTCGCCGGGCATGATATTGGCAACGGACTGGGTGAAGATATTGGACCGTTCCTGCTCCAGGAGGCTGGCGGTCTTCCCCTGGTTTTTGGCATCCTCATAGATTTTTCGTGCTTCTTCCCGCTTTTTAATTACACCTTTGATAACCTTTACTCCGATTTTCATCGTCATTGCGTCGACAGCACTATTTTCGGGCAGAGGGAAGACATAGACCGCTTCAATCGGTTTATCATAGGGATTAATGAAGTGCTGGGTGACATTCACCCGGGCGATGTAGCCCGTGACCCGGGCATCGACGTCGGTATGCTTTAGCGGGAGTTCCAGGGTCTTTCCGTCTTTCAAGATGCGGAGCGAACCCTGGGTTATGTCGCCGGATGCGACTTCGGGAACCGGCTCTTTGGGCTGGGCAAGCAACCGGGCACAGCCGACCAGAATCAGCGGCAGAACGGCCAAAGCGATGATTGTGTTTTTGGGTTTCATGCTTCCCTCCTTGTTGTTTGAGTTTCCTTCATGACTATATATACCATACCGGGCTTGATCTATTCCGATGCTGGAACGGAGAGCAGAGGAGCAGAGGGGAAAAGGAGAGAAGGAGAAATGGAGAAGGAGAGCATGGGTGATAGGGAGATTGAAAGGGGGGGAAATAAAAAAATGCTGCCTTGACAAAATCGCTGGCCGGTTTTTAATTCAGCTTATAGTAAAGATAATGCAGGCGAAAGGCCGAAACGGATTTCGTGATGAGGGTGTTTCGGTTTCAAGGGGAATAAGAAAGCCAACCAGGAGGGCGACATCATGTCCAGGAGTCTGTCGGAGAACATCTATGGAAGAAAAACGGGGGGAGATAAGAGCCGATATAATATCTGGTTAAGGTGTCCGGTGGGAAAGATAGACACTAATTCGCCTCCTTTGAAAAATACAGTGGGGGAAAATTCAATTTTGAATTTTCTTCACTCGGTATTCCGACAGACTCCTAGATCCACAATAATCAAGCGGTTAGTGTTAGCGGTTGTGCTCGTCGCCATTGCTTCGGTGCCCGTTTACGGCGCTGCCTCTGGTCCCACGATTGACAGAACTTCAGTTCTCATTACCGTCCGGAAAATCGATTGCGCTTACCCGGGTGGACAGCGTGACGAAAGCCAGTACAGTTGGAAACCGATTATGAATTTTACAATTAACGGACCGATTGCGTCGGGCACGGTTTTTACGGTTGAATATTTTTTACCGGGAAACACACCGTGGATTTCATTCGACCGTACCTCGCAAAAGCTGGATACCAATGCCTGGTATTCGTATGATCGAGCGGGCAAAGAAGTCGGTGATCCCCAAGGAACGACGGTCACCGGTTCGATCGCATTTACGATCAGTATGCGCAATGAACAGGACGGTACGCCCAGGACGACGCTCTTTGCCGGAACCTTCACGGTGAAAAAATATAATTTTAGCGGCTATCCCGAAGACTTAAATAAATTCGATTACTATGTCGACCATGATTGGCGGCTGCCGATCGCCGTTTTGTGGGGTAATTGGGTTGAACCGATGAGCGGCAAAAACTTTGAGAATAAGACCCCGGATTTATGGCTGAAGGCTTGGTTTCACGGCGATAGACGTTTGAATACCCGGGCAGTTCTTTATTATCAGGGGGTGGAAATTACCTGGGCGGACGGAAAGGTTGACGAAGCAGCTTTAACCGCGGAAAAATCGATCCGCAACTGGATTTCGTTCCAATACGAACTCCCGGCACTCTGGTACAACAAATCGGATAATCCTGCCGCCTCGCCCTGGTTTGATATGAGCAAAAACCCGGGTGATTACCAGATCAAAATTTTTGTGAATGAGGAGATTGCCCGGGTGATCGATTTCAAAATTGGAACCGACGGCAGAGTAGTCGATAATGGTTATGCCAAGCAGGCGAATCTTAAATACCGATGGATTTTCCCGGCAAAAATTTTCCCTTCGGCAGAGGGAACCGTTAACAAAGAAGCCTATAAGACCGACGCTTTCTACGGCAATCCGCTTTCTGGTTTTACGGTGCCCTAGGAGTCTGTCGGAGAACATCTATGGAAGAAAAACGGTGGGAGATAAGAGCCGATATAATATCTGGTTAAGGTGTCCGGTGGGAAAGATAGACACTAATTTGCCTCCTTTGAAGAATACAGTGGGGGAAAATTCAATTTTGAATTTTCTTCACTCGGTATTCCGACAGACTCCTAGATGAATCCGCCCTGAATCGGGGGGGGGGCGCAACGCTTTTTTCCCGTTCGCCCCTGTCGAAGGTATTGACACCAGGATTTATTATTATAGGTTTAGGTTGTGCAAAGCATTCCACTGGTCCGAGCGATTGGCTGCCTGCAGTATCTTGGGCAGCGGGGTAATCGGGCTTCGCGGATAGTCGTATTTCTACTTTTGCTATCTCAGGTATGGTTCATCAGTTGTAGCGGGAATAATGGCGGTAGGACCGCCGGTCAGAGCCAGGATCGGGGTAAAAGTAATCTTATTTCGATTGAATGCCAGAGAGAAATTGAAGCGATTAAGAAATTACAAAATAAAGCGTTCGTTCCGAGGGATAGTGCCGGCCTGCGCAGGCTCAAAGAAGAATTTAAGCTTGATGACTATTTTAACATCCTTACCCATCTATCAGTTGAAAAAGGATGGAAAATCGACTATCGCTATATATGGAACCCGATGGGTGGTTATCCTGTCATCTACTCTTATAGGCAGGGTGAACGTATCGACCCGGAAACAGGCTATACAAAAAACCGCCAGGATTTTGATGCCGAGGATTATTTAGACCATATAAAAGTTGACCGAACCGAGGAAGGTTTCTTTCAATATATCGTATTGAGTCTTATCGGTTCACAATTCGCACTGGGTTGGCACGCAGGCTACAACGATCAAGAGATTGTTTGTACAAAAGCAGCGATTGGAGAGATACTAAAAAGGGGCGGTGACTTTTACCGATTTGACGAAACAGTTCTCACCAGGGCAAAGACCATTGACCCGGCCCCGACTATCACTCTCAACGCCGGGCAAGCGGTGGTAACAATAGTCACCTTCACCAAATGGGGAGGTTTTATCGAAAAAAAATATTATATCAGGAAACAATTCCCGCATACAATAATCAAAGTCGACCAGAAAACGCTCGTCGAATATGAGTGCGGCATTAGATTTTAAAAGTTTGTCACTCTTTTTTTCTCTCGCTTTTCTTTTTGGAACAATCAGTTTTGAGTTGGATATAATTTTTCGAGGAGGTAGCAATGACCAATAACACTACGGTTAGGATTCTCCGCCATAGGAGCGGCAATGTGTGAATTCTGCACCAAGCACGGCGAAGGTAAAAAATGGTATCTCGAGATGAAAAACTACTCAGAAGAATTGTTCCACGCTCCTCTTACCCCCCGCCAGAAAAAAATCGTCGGAACGACGACCCGCATCGAATGGGTCGACCGTTTCATGAGCGAATTTGTGATGCCGGCAGTTAGCGAGAACGAAAAAAAACGAAGTGCAAATGATTCTGGCGAAGCTGCTTTGCCGCCGACGCGTCGACCGCGCGAACACGATTTGGTCCGGGCGGCGCAGGTGATTCATTTCGGCCAGGTGCTGCCGATCGAGGATGTCGAAGCGGTAATCGATATGGTCGATTCGATAACCCGGCTCGCCTGCGGCTGCCGCTATATTTCGACCGGCAAAACCGACAAGCGCTACTGTTTCGGGCTCGCGGTCGACCAAAGCGGTTTTTTGGGCAGATTTCCCGATGGGTCATTCGAAGTCCTGAATAAAGACGAAGCGAAGAGGATCTTCCGGGGCTACGACCAGGAAGGTCTGATCCACAGCATCTGGACTGCGGTCACCCCGTTCGTCTTAGGTATCTGCAACTGCGACCGCGATTGTATGGCATACAAAGATTATATCGAGCAGCGAGGCGCCCCCACCTTCTTTCGAGCCGAGTATGTCGCCCGGGTTGACTGGAACAGCTGTATCGGCTGCAAATCCTGTATCCGTCAATGCCAGTTCGGCGGGATGTTCTACTCGCATATGCTTAACAAAGTCCATATCGATCCTCTGCGCTGCTTTGGCTGCGGCGTATGCCGGGCGGCATGCGAGCAGAACGCTATCACCCTTACTCCCCGCAGCAAAGATCCCCAAGCCCGTGATATATGGCTGCGGGCACCGGAGGTGAATCGGTGAAACGAGACACGGTACAGGGGTGCGCATCAAAACGATTTAGCTGATGTGATTGGTTTGATCACGATAAAAAAAAGGCCTAAAAAATAGTATCGATTCTATCCGTTTGAAAGTTCGAGAGACTGAGACGCAACGGCGGTTTATAGAGAAAGGAGCGGACGTGAAGGAATCTGATTTTATCGAGTCAAATCGACGACTCTGGAACGAGAAGACCCGTATCCATACCGGGTCGGAGTTTTACGGTGTCGATGATTTCAAACGCGGTAGATCTTCTTTACATTCAATCGAGCTCGGGGAGCTGGGAGATGTTTCCGGGAAATCGTTGCTCCATCTGCAGTGCCATTTTGGGTTGGATACGCTTTCGTGGGTTCGGTTAGGCGCTCGGGTGACCGGGGTTGACTTCTCGGACGAAGCGATCGCGTTTGCCCGTCACCTTAGCCGTGAGGTCGGGGTAGCGGCAGAATTCGTCTGCTCGAACATTTACAATCTGCCGGAAAACCTTACCGGTGAGTTTGAGATAGTGTTTACCTCCTACGGGGTGCTGTGCTGGCTGCCCGATCTGGGGAAATGGGCTTCGGTAGTCAGCCATTTTCTAAAACCGGGAGGAACATTTTACATAATAGAATCTCATCCATTTGCAAACGTGTTTGATGACGACGATGTTCGAGAGCTCAAGATTCGCTATCCGTATTTTCCGAATGAAAAGCCGATGTACTTTCCACCCGGTCCGACCTACGCCGATAAGACCGCGAAGCTCACAAATCCATCATACGAATGGAGTCACAGTTTGGGTGATGTTATTGGTTCACTTGTCGGCAGCGGTCTCGTTATCCAGTTTTTTCACGAGTTTCCATTCACCTGCTTTCAGGCGCTGCCATTTTTGGAGCAGGGAGAAGACGGTTGGTGGAGGCTGCCCGATGGTCGAAACGACATTCCTTTACTCTTTTCTCTTATGGCCAAGAAGACCGAGAAATGGTAATTGACACCACTATCGCACGGATTAAAATTCGATGATGCCCGCTAAAACCAGCCGGCGGTTCTTTAAAGACTGTCTCAAAGAAGTCGATACTACGGTCAGGCGCACCCCGAAAACCGTGGTTGCCCAGCGCCGCCTTTCAAAATATAACTATTCTTTTTCCCAATTGCCGTTCGAGAAGCAAATGTTAATCTGGGATTTTATCTGGAAAAACGCCGCAGACCAATGGGTGAAAATCCAACCGTATTTTTTTTGCGAAAGATTTTCTCATAAGCCGAAAGAGTTGGTTTCGTCCTGGGACATAATAAAAACCTGGCAGGAACAGGTTTCGGATTGGGGAAACTGCGATGCCCTGGCTAAACTTTATACGAAAATCCTTGAGCTCATACCCCAGAAAGTGTTACCGGTTTTAATACGCTGGAACCGTTCCCCGGATCTCTTTAAGCGAAGGCAGTCGATCGTCAGTCTCCTCTATTTCAGCCGGACAAAAAAGCGGATTCTCCCTTTTAGAACAATAATCAAACTTGTAGACAATTTATTAGCCGATACCGAATACTACGTCCAAAAAGGGGTCGGCTGGTCCTTGAAAGAGCTCTACACGGTCTACCCGAAACCAACCTTTAACTATTTAATGGAACATATAAAGGAAATCTCTTCACTTGCTTTTTCGCCTGCTATCGAAAAGCTAACACAATCTGAAAAGCAAGAACTGAAACGATTCCGAAAGTAAAAGTTTATAGAGAAGCATCGTATTCTATGGTCAATGGTTACATTTAACAACTGAACGACCTCATTGAGAATCGACTAGGAGTCTGTCGGAATACCGAGTGAAGAAAATTCAAAATTGAATTTTCCCCCACTGTATTTTTCAAAGGAGGCGAATTAGTGTCTATCTTTCCCACCGGACACCTTAACCAGGTATTATATCGGCTCTTATCTCCCCCCGTTTTTCTTCCATAGATGTTCTCCGACAGACTCCTAGGGTATGACCGCAGAAAACGAAGTTCTGGTCGATTTAAAAGCTTTCGGTTGCGCCAATCACCAAATCAGCTAACTTATTAATAGGTAAGTGGTTATGAGCCATAAAACGTGTTACTCTGGTGGTCGGCAGTGATTTTCTCGCCAAAGTAATTAGTTGTTGACAAATTACCCTTTGGATTTAATATTTACATTATGTGTCCGGGGGGTCAGACTCTAAAAAGGTCGAGGGTCGTCATCGTCTTTAATTCCAACTGTATAGTCCCCTTCAGATCGAAGATGAAAATAATCAGCGAGGCATGATCAAAAATGTCGAAACGTTCTCTTCTCTTTTTTAAAAATTCCGAGCTTGCCGAACTTGCCCGGCGGACTCCAGAAAATCGTGACCGGTATGTTGATTTCCTGCGAGCGTTCAGTATCAGCGCGGTAGTGATTGGCCACTGGCTGAGCGCTGTCCTTATTCGGTCCGGCGGCGGGTTACGGGTCGTGAATGCGGCGGGAATGATTCCGGGCATGTGGATACTGACCTGGGTGTTCCAGGTGATGCCCCTCTTCTTCTTTGTCGGGGGGTTTTCCAACCTGGTAACCTTAGAAACTTTTAAGCGGAGGGGGGAGTCGTTGGTAACATTTTACCGCACTCGTGCAATCCGGTTGCTAACGCCGACCGGTATCTTCCTCGGAATTTGGTTTATGATTTTAGTGGTGCCCTCGTTTTTTTTCGTTGGCTGGAGGCGGTTTGCCGTGAGTACGTACATGATGTTCGGGCCGCTCTGGTTTTTAGGGGTGTATCTGATGGTGATTATGGTCAGTCCGGTTATGCGTGTGCTTCATCGACGGTTCGGCATTCTCATCCCCGCATTTTTAGGTCTCGGGGCGATCGTGGTTGATGTGGTCAGTTTCGGGTTGAAAATCCTCGGGCTTCGATGGGCGAATGTCGGTTTGGTCTGGCTGTTTGCCCATCAGCTTGGCTTTTTCTACGCCGACGGGTCTCTCGTACGCAAACCGAAGTGGTTATACGCACTCATGGTTCTGGGAGGGCTTGGGAGTTTGATAGTTCTCACGAACATTGGAGTTTATCCGAAGAGCATGGTCGGAACCGGTTTCGAACGGTTTTCAAATATGAATCCACCAACGGTTTGTATCCTTGCCCTGACGTTCTTGCAGGTCGGTGTCGGTCTGCTGCTGCGCAACCCCCTGACCCGATGGCTCAGTCGTCCCAAACCGTGGATGACGGTGATTGCAGCTAACACCGTCATTATGACGGTTTATCTCTGGCACCTGAGTGCCTATTCTCTTACGTATCTATTACTCTATCCGCTTGGGTTTGGTCATCAGACTACCTCTACCCTTTTTTTCTGGTTGGAACGGCCGGTATGGATTGTTGCCCCGGCTATCCTGCTCGTCATCCTGCTCGGTATTTTTGCTCGTTTCGAACGACCAGGCTGGATTAAACGAATCCGGATGGGATCAAGTCATATTCAACGAGGAAAAATATGAGTTAAAAAGGAGGTGGGAGTTATGCAGTCGACAATTTACGGAACATTCCTCGAGTCGGTCAAGCGCAATCATAACCGGACCGCTCTGCTTTATAAAGTGGAAGGGAGATACCGGGGAATGACCTATCAGCAATTGAGCGACTCGATCGATGCGGTTGCCGGCGGGCTACAAGCATTAGGAACCAAGAAAGGCGATCATGTTGCCATCATGTCCTATAATCGTCCCGAATGGGCGATTGCCGATCTGGCAATTTTAAAGCTCGGCGGGGTGGTCGTTCCGTTGTATTATATGCCCGGGCATCTGCTGCCTCCGGCACAAGTGAAATATTTACTGAACGATTCGCAGGCTAAACTTGTTTTTGTGGAAAATGCAGAAATTTTTAGGTTGATTGAACAGATGAGAACGGAGACGCCATATCTGAAAACAGTGATTCTTTTTGATCATTCCCAAGCACCGGACAATGGGTATGTGAGATTCTCGGAAATGAAGCAGCGTTCGATTCCAATCCTCGGCGAGCTCCCTGCGGTCACGGGCGATGATCTTGCGACGATTGTTTATACCTCAGGCACGACCGGCGAGCCGAAAGGGGTAATGCTCACCCATGCCAATATTGTCGGTAATGCACTGTCGGCAATCAAGCGTTATCGCTTCACGCCCGAAGATGTCCTGATTTCCTATCTTCCCCTCGGTCACATGTTCGAGCGGACCGGCGGCTACTACGCGGTGCTCTTTGGCGGCGGGTTGATCGGCTATGCCCAGGACCTGACCACCGTCGTTTCGGACGCTGAAAAGATTCGTCCGACAATTCTGCTTGCCGTGCCGAGAGTGCTGGAAAAAGCCTACGACGTCGGGGTGCAGAGGGTCCAGGGTAGTTCCCGGTTGAAACGATGGTTTGCCGCTGGCGCAGTCCAAAATCTCAATGAACGGTCTAATTTAAAATATAAAAAACTGAAGGTTCCATTCAGTCTTAGGCTGAAGTGCGGTATCTACAATGCACTGGTGGCTTCGAAGTTTCGAAAACTGGGTGGGGGGAGAATCAGGCTGATCGTTTCCGGTGGTGCTCCACTCAACTATCAAATGGCGAAGATTATTCATATTCTGGGGTTCACTATTGTTGAAGGATGGGGGTTGACCGAAACCTCACCGATTAGTACCTGTGGATTAATTGAAGATAATAGAATCGGCACCGTCGGCAAACCGTTTGATGGGGTCGAGGTGAGAATTGGCGAGAATGAAGAGGTGCTGGTCCGGGGTCCGAATTTGATGAAGGGCTATTTTAATAAGCCGGAAGAGACCGCCCGGGTCATCGATCAGGAAGGCTGGCTGCATTCGGGCGACCAGGGGATATTCGACCGCTATGGGAATCTCGTCATTACCGGCCGGATCAAAGAGCTGATCGTCACCTCGACCGGTAAAAAAATTGCCCCGGCACCGATCGAGGCAAAAATAACCTTCAGCCAGTATGTCGACCAGGTGGTGATCTGCGGTGATAACCGACAATTTCTCGTTGCCGTCGTCATCCCCAGTCGCGAAGCGATTGAGCGCTATGCGCGCGAGAACCGTATCGCCGCGGAGAGCTATTCACTACTCCTTCAGCGTGCTGAGATTAAAGAACTGATTAAACATGAGATTGAAGACGCGACCTCGGAGCTGCCGTCCTATGAGAAACTGAAAGCTTTTGCCCTGCTGGATGAAAGTTTCTCGGTTGAGAACGAAACGCTCACCGCAACCCTCAAAATCAAACGGGACCGGGTGGTTCAGAAATACAGTTCGCTTTTTGGGGCAATGTATGGAGAGAAGGTTTCGGACGAGGAGCAAAAGGCAGTCGTCTACTTATAGTTGGCGAGCTACCAGCACTATCGGAAATACACTATTACCAGTGCGAGAGAATTAATCAGCGCGTGAGCGAGAATACTGCCGGCAATATTTCGGGTGCGCGCGCGAATCCAGGCGAAAAGAAGGTTGGCGAAGAACATACCTGCTAAGCCGACGATTAAAAACCCGAGTGCCACAAGGATATGGGCGATTTGAAAGTCAAAATGGGCTACCAGTATACCCGGGGTGATATGCCAGAGTGCGAAGAAGATGCCTGTTACTACTGCTGCTCTTCGGGTCGACACTGAACGGATAAGGTAACCGTAAAGAATTCCGCGAAAGAGCACTTCTTCAAAGAGTGCGGTCCCGACCGGGATTCTCACAAACGCCCTGACGACAAGGGTCGCCCGGGTAATCTTTTCTAAATGAAGACCGGGGACAGTGACGCCGAGCATCGGCAGCAGCCAGACAAGCAGGAGAAACGGCAGGATAACCGCGAGGCTCAATCCCAAACCAAGGACCAGGCTTCGCCCGAGGTTTTTTTTGGTAAAACCAATCTCAATCGGCTTAAGATGCAGATACCGCTGACTGGCGATCCAAACCACCAGCAGAACCGCGATATTCAGGCCGGTATAGATTTGGTTATGAAACCGAGCGGGCAAAAGGTTAATTACATTATTATAGGTGACGAGAAAAATGGTCAACCACAGACCGGTTTTGCCAAAGAGGGTATTGGTTAATGGCCGTTCTTGCATCATACGGCAATTATTTTACAATAACCATTCAAAAAGGCAAGTTTGCAGTATCGTCGCTTCGATAGTGGGGTTTCCCGTAACGATTATCGTTGACATTCGACTACCATCAGTATAATCCATAGATATGACTTTACCGATCAAAGGGAGTCGGGTAATCCAGTGCGCAGATGATCCCCGGGTCGGGGTTTGAGGAGGTTCGATGTTTGAACATCGTCGGCAACCCTTACTGCCCAGGAAGGCTTTTTTTCTACGAATTCTTCGCCATGGGGGTATCGGGTTGGGTGTTATCTCGGGTTCGCTCTTCTTAGGGATACTTGGTTATCGGGGGTTCGAAGGTCTCTCCTGGGTCGATGCGACGGTTAATGCGGCGATGATTCTTGGCGGGATGGGTCCGGTCAATCAGCTCAATACCACTGCCGGTAAACTCTTTGCTTCTTTCTATGCGCTCTTTTCCGGGATCGTATTCCTGGTTGTGGTCGCACTGCTGCTCGCTCCGATCTTTCACCGGTTTTTCCACCGCTTTCACCTGGAGTGGGATTCGGAGAGTTCAGCCGATGATCGAAGCGGGCAATCTTGATATGATGAGTATGCCTTCAACCGGTCAGTTCAATAGTAGGTGCGGTTGCCTGCAGGCAATGACCAATGAGGTACGCAAAACTCAACTGTGAAAATACGTTGACAAATCCTGGGTTTGGTTTACAGTAATCGAAGGTAACATGAAATCGTCCCCGATACTTGATTGTAATAGACGACGGGGCAAAAGCAGGATAGGATTAGGTTAACCAAAAAGGAGGGCATATGTGGAAAAAGCTGATACCGTTCATACTCGTGGTCGCTTTCGTCTCGACCGCTTCGGCAATCGATCTAGGCGGCCAAAAAGGGATCGGTCTTGAACCGTCCAAGCTATCGTTCCGTTACTGGCTGGGCAACCTCGGGCTTGATGCTCAACTCGGGATAACGAACCTGATCGCCCCAACCGGTTCGGAAATGTCACTCGACCTCGGGTTCGATGTCGTCATCCCTATTTTTTTAGAGAAGAGCATGAACTTTAGTGCCAAACCGGGTGTTGAAATAACCAATCTGACCCACAGTGGCCGGGCAATCGCTTTCCCGGTCGGACTCGAAGCCGAGTTCTTTTTCACTGAATTACCCCGGCTCGGGTTCACCATTCAGGCATCACTCGCGACGATCGCAATCATGCCCGATTTTGTCGTTCATCTCGGTATCGACCCCAATCAAAGCGGATTCGGGTTCCACTATTATTTCTAACTCTTAATTTCACGGGCGGTGGCCGGGTCACCGCCCGTGTGCTTTTCGGGATCGGGCGAAAAACCGAACGGATATAAAAGTATAAGGTACGTATTTCCAAAAATAAACCATCCACCACAATTCGAGGCGCACACACGGATGAATACGGATTCGCGCGGCACCCTGTTTTTGACTAAAGCGCCGGTCGGTGCTCATGGGCTATTCCTAGTTAGAATGATCGAACCCGCTCACCGGTGAGAATTGTCGGGGCAAAGGGGTCAATGGAATTCGGATAGGCATAGTAGACCAAGTCCGGGTTTAGGTTCCATCAATAGTCCTGATAGTAATTCTTCGAAACGATAAAAATTAAGAAGTATCTCTGGTGTCGGGCAAGAGCAGTACCGTTGACTGGGAGTGAGAAGGTAGTGTCAAGACTTTTGTGTAATTTACTCGGGGTTCCATAAAAGGCGTCCTTC